>JAFPGC010000023.1 GCA_017423025.1 Bacteroidales bacterium | reverse complement strand
TCCAGTCATCCAGACACGAAAAGCAGAGCGTTCCGCCCTGCTTTTTTCGTATCTGGATGACCAATGACGTTTCACTCATTGGGGAGAGGACTCCCCAAACCCCTCCCTCGCCGCTGCGCGGCGGAATCTGCCGCCCCTTTTACGTTAGGAACTGGATTTGAACACCTTCTTGTTTTTTTCGGTAAAGATGGGAGTTTTTCACTTTTTTTATTATCTTTATGGCCGAAAAGGTATTGTTAGTAGGGTAAATAGTGAAGCGGGCAGGGGAAAGTTGTGATGGAAATTCTGCACTTTT
Organism: Bacteroidales bacterium; assembly: GCA_017423025.1. Lineage (GTDB taxonomy): Bacteria > Bacteroidota > Bacteroidia > Bacteroidales > UBA932 > Cryptobacteroides. Next base: position 34,794 of record JAFPGC010000023.1, on the reverse strand, counting down.
CTGACGTTTTTGCTGGATTTTTACAGAAAATTGACAGGGTTTTACAGGTTGGGGCCTGCTTTTGACAGTTTTTTACAAGGTTTTGTTGAGGTTTTACAAGGATTTTTTTGTTTCCTGCTACCTTTGTACCAGAAGCTTGAAGCAAAAATAACTTTAAATCATAATTGTCATGAAAAACAAAAAAGGTCTTATCATTCTGAGTTCGGTGATTGCCGTTTGCGCAGTGGCTCTGGTTATTTCTCCCCTGGTGGACTGGCCCGTTGACAAGAACAGTGCCAGCGGTAACATCAGCAAGTCTTCCCGTTTCTCCCGCAAGACCGCCAGTGAGGGCGCTTCCAATATGGAAGAACTCATTGTGAGCGATCCTGACTACAAGAACGGTATCGTGACCGCCTATATGGTTATGCAGACACGCGCGCAGCAGTTCAGCGCCCTGGTGGACATGTCCAACGAGGTGGCCGGCGACATTCCCGAGTATGCCGATGTGATTGACGAGATGAACAAAGTATACGTTACCGTTAATAATGTATGCGCGTCCCTGGTCCGTGCCGGTGAAAACATCAGCGCCACCCTTAATGGTGAGAAGCGTCCGGATCTGGCCCAGAATACCATCAACGCCTCCCTGGCCTACACCACTCTGCAGAAGCAGAACAAGCTGGCCAATGAGTTCATCAAGGTTACCGATGAGTATGTCAAGAGTAATGAGGCCAGCGACCGTCTCCTGTTTGTCCGTGACCAGTGGGTTGACTATCAGCTTATGACCGCTGCCCTCGAAGGTGATGAAAAGAGCACCGAGGAACTTGAAAAGAAGGGTAACCTCCTGACGGCCGAGAAGAGTGTGGCCGCTCTTGGTTCCTTCAACCTTGCCGAGCAGCTTTCCGTCCTGGAGGGCGCCAGCATCTCCAACACGATGAATGTGGACAATTCCCTTGTCAAAGCTGTTCCCAGTGAGGTTATCTCCAACGTTTTCACTGTAGTGGGCAATGTTGCTCAGACTGTGAACAACGGTAATAGCGCCGACCTCAACAATGCCCATGGGGTCAACTTTGAGTCCGCATTACAGAGCAACTTCTCCAGTCTTGCCAACACCGTTGAAGGTCAGAACTTTGTAAAGGCCGTCGGTTGGGAAAGCGGCATGGTAGCGAACCAGGCAGGTAACCTTGCCAGCCAGGCCGGCACCCTTGCCAACCAGGCAGGTAACCTTGCCAGCCAGGCCGGTGGAGCTCAGACCCTTGCCAGCCAGGCTCAGACCCTCGCCAGCCAGGCTCAGACCCTCGCCAGTCAGGCCGGCGGCAATGAGACCCTTGCCAGTCAGGCTCAGACCCTTGCCAATCAGGCTCAGACCCTTGCCAGTCAGGCTCAGTCTCTTGCCAATCAGCCCGATGGCGCCCAGACCCTTGCCAGCCAGGCTCAGACTCTTGCCAGTCAGGCTCAGACTCTTGCCAGCCAGATTGGTGGCGCTCAGACCCTTGCCAGTCAGGCCGGTGGAGCTCAGACCCTTGCCAGCTCTGCTCAAACCCTCGCCAGCCAGGCTCAGACTCTTGCCAGCCAGTTCAGCACTCTCAATAATATGTTGATTATCAGCAATACGAGCAGCGTGGTCAGTTCTTTCCAGGAGCTTTCTTCTGCCATCAAGATCTCGATGAGCAGTGCGGATCTGAAGAACGGCTCTCCTTGCGAACAGTTGAACAGTGTTATCAGTCAGGCTTCTGTTGGCAACGTTGCAAGTCTCAAAATCATTTATTAGACCTTTAATATTTGAACATGCGTAAGCGTATTGTTTTGCTACTGCTGGTTCTGCTCCCGGGAATGGCCCTGGGGCAGAACCAGACTTATTTTCAGTATAAAACGGATGATGCCCGACTGGTCTTCTTTGACAAGAACCTGTCGCGGTACATCCCCCATATGGTTCGCATGTTCCAGAATGGCAAGGCGCTCCATGGACAGATCTGGACCACCGATTCGGTCTATGTCCCGGAAGCGCCCCTGCTTCTTTTGACAGACTGGGAAGATGACGGCAACGGCGGAGCGACGCCGCTGCCGCGTTCCCTTATTCAGATCGGCATGGCTCCGCTCAACATGTCGTATTATGTGAATCCGTCGGGAGAGCGGTACCGGCAGCTTTTCTGCCACGAGTACACCCACATTGTTATGACGGATAAATACAACCGCAGGGACCAGGGATGGCGAAAGTTTTTCGGCGCCAAAGTGAGTGTGGACAACACCCAACCCATAACGGCCCTCTGGAGTTTCCTTACCGTTCCCCGCTGGTACGCACCCCGCTGGTACCACGAGGGAATTGCCTGTTTTATGGAAACCTGGCTGGGAGGTGGCGTAGGCCGTTCCCTTGGCGGTTATGACGAAATGTATTTCCGAAGCATCATCGATGGGGGAGAGCCCCTCTTCTCGGTGGTGGGTCTGGAAACGGAAGGCTCCACCATGGACTTCCAGGTGGGCGCCAACGCCTATCTCTACGGTACGCGTTTCGTGAACTATCTGACCAAGGAATACGGATACGAGAACCTCATCAAGTTCTACAACCGCACGGCCGACAGCCGTACTTTCTTCGGCAGTCAGTTCAAGAACATTTACGGAAAGTCTCTCCGCAAGACCTGGAACGAGTGGAAGGAAGATGAGCGCAAGCACCAGGAGGAGAACCTGGCCGCCATCCGGGAGTATCCCATCACGGAAACCACTCCGCTCACTCCGGATCCCCTGGGTTCCGTTTCTCCGCTGGTTTACGATCCCGCCACGGGCAAGGCTTATGCGGCCATGAACGCTCCCGGCGGCTTCGCACACCTGACGGAACTGGACCTGAATACCGGAAAACAGCGCAAGATAACGGATCTTTACGGCATCCAGCTTTACAATCCGGCCTTCGTGGCTCTGGACCGCAATGGCGGACGCCTGATTTATACTTTCAACAATGCCAAGATGCGCGGCCTGGAGGTGTACGATCTCCAGAAGAAGAAAGTTGTCAAGAAGAAGAAATTCCAGCGCATCAACAATATCGTTTACGACGACACCAACGACTGCCTTTACGGCCTGTTCTCCAATGGCGGAACCCAGTCTATCGTGAAGATGGACCACGACCTGGAGAACCCGGAGGTTATCTATGCCTTCCCGTTTGGCGTGAGCGTATTTGACGTAGCCATAAGCCACGACGGTCAGTGGCTGTCCATGACCCGCCAGGGCGACAACGGCGAGCATACGCTGTTGCTCTTTAATACCAAGGAACTGGAGCAGGCTATCTTCCAGCCCGTGGAACTGCTTACCTGGGAAGACTCCAACCTGGGTCAGTTCCGCTTCTCCCTGGACGACAAATACCTCATCGGCAGTTCTTACTATACCGGCGTTTCCAACCTCTGGCAGATCAATCTGGAGACCCGCGAGCCCGAGATGCTCACCAACACCGACATCGGCCTTTTTGCACCTCTGGAAATTGCTCCCGGGAAGCTCCTGGCCCTGGAATTCAAGCGTGACGGCCTTCGTCCCGTGACCTTGGACCGCAAAGTGGTGGACGATGCCAATGCCGTGGAGCTTTATGGCCAGCGCGCCTATGAAAACAACGTGGAAGCGCTGGAAGCCGTGGGGCTGCTTAAAAAGCCTCTCCCCAAGGTGGAATTCGGCGATGTGTATAACAACATCACCCCGTACAAAGTTATCAAGGAGATGCGATTTGCCGGGGCCTATCCCATCGTGACCGGTTTTACGGACAGCAAGGCCTGGAACCGCGTTACTCCCGTTCTGGGCTACCGTTTCTTCTTCAGCGACCCCGTGGGCCTGAGCAGCATCAAGATGGCTGTGGGTGTGTCTCCCTGGAGCCACAACGACTGGAAAAACAAGTTCCACGCCGACTTTGAATGGAAGTACTACTTCTGGACCTTGAAAGCCGCCTGGAACCATACCGACTTCTACGATTTGGCCGGACCGATGCGTGCCAGCAGAAAGGGCTACATGGTATCCCTGGCCTACGATTACTCCAACTCCCTGGTATCGCCCTATAACCGCTCCTGGGGCTTCTCGGTAGGCGCCTACGGTGATATGGACGCCCTGCCGCTGTATCAGGAAATCGAGGTGGACATCAAGTCCATGCAGACGGCCTCGGTATATGGCAAAATCTCCAAGACCCGCACCTCTCTGGGCGGCATCATGAAGGAGCAGGGTTACGAACTGGGCCTCCAGGGCTACGGCTATCTGGTGGCCGGCAAGTTCTATCCTTCCGTGGATGCCACGGCCGATTTCGGCGTACTGCTGCCCATCGACCGTAATACTTCTTTCTGGCTGCGTACGGCTGGAGGCCATAACTTCGGCAATCCGGAGACCGTCTTCGGCAACACCTACTTCGGTGGTTTCCGCAACAACCGTCTGGACTACCGCAACTCCTTCCAGTACAGGGGCTCCCTGGCCATGCCGGGTGCCGGTATCGATGCCATCCAGGCGCATTCCTATGCCAAAGCCATGGCCGAGCTGAACTTCCGCCCCATCCGTATGAACGATTTCGGCGCCTTGTTCTTGTATCCTACCTGGATCCAGTGCTCCCTGTTCGGCGGTGGCCTATCGGCCTGGAATCCCGGACAGCCGCACCGGATGTATTATAGCACGGGCATCCAGCTGACCACCGAGATAGTGATCCTGAATTACCTGAAGACCACCCTTTCCCTGGGCTATGCGCATCTGTTTGCCCCCGAGGGCTTCCCGGGTGGCCGCCACGGCAATGAGATAATGATTTCCCTTAAACTGCTATGATTTCTTACATCGCCGCCCTTCTCCCCGTTGCCATCTACATTCTGGTGGTATATGAGTTGGATTCGTTCTCGCTCCTGAGCATCAAGAAGATCCTGCTCCTGGTGGGATGCGGTATTGTCGCGGCTCTGGTTTGCTACGGCCTTTTCTGGGTTCTGGATGGCTTTTTGTCCGAACGTGTGTCGGAGATTCTCTATCCTCTTCTGGAAGAATTGATCAAAGCTTTGCCGCTTCTGGTCCTGGCCCACAAGAAACGCATCGTGTTCTTCATTGACAGCGTCATCTGCGGTGCTGCCGTGGGCGGTGGTTTTTCCATCCTGGAGAATATCTTCTACCTGGTGCTGGGAGGGCCGATGGGAATGGGTACCGTCCTGTTCCGTGGTTTGGAAGTAGCCCTTATCCACATGGGCTGCACCGCCCTTATGTCGGCTTCCTTCATGTTCATCGTGCGTTTGGAAGAAAGGGCCAAGGGACATCTGTCCATCAAGCGTGCAGATATTGCCATGGCGGTTTTGCTCTTGCTGGCCCCGGTGGTTATTCATGTTTTGCACAATTCTCTCCACTTCAATCCTTTCATACAGTTCTTCTTCCTGTTCAGCGCCATGGCCGGCCTGCTGGTATGGACCTATCAGTACGATGGAGATATGATTCACCGTTGGCTGGACCGCGGTCTGGACAAGCAGGTGAGCCTGTTGCAATCCATCAAGGAGGGGCAGTTGGGAGAGACCAAGACCGGTGAATTCCTAATGTCGGTCAAGGAGAAGTTCCCGCCGGAGGTTTTCTTCGATGTTATCTGTTTCGTGCAGTTGAACGTAGAACTTTCCGTGGCAGCCAAGAGCCGCTTCATGATGCGGGAAGCTGGAATTTCCCTGCCGCTGGAAAAGGAACAGGTAGAGACTTATCTGTCCCAGTTCGAAGAGTTTAAAATCCTGGAGAAAGGTCTGGGGAAGAGTGCCCGTATGACCATTGCGCCTGTCGTGAAGTTCTATCCGGCCGACCGTAAGGCCCTGGAAGACCTCCTGGCCGAATGCCGGGCTGCTCAGCATCAATAATTCTCATTTTGTTTTTTTGGACACATTTTGCGATATTTGTGTCCGTATGTTGTACTCCTTTGAAGAATTGCTTCTGAGTGTGTCGCTGGCGGCCTATGTGGCCGTCTGCGTGGTGGTGGGTGTTGTGCGCTGGGGACATAAGTGCGCCCCCTACGACAAACATCTGGAGTACTATTACCCCGGTTGGCGTACCCTGGCGCTGAGCGCCTTGTCCAATATCTCCCTTTTACCGGCCGTTTTTCTCCCGGGAGAGACCGATGCCCTCCTGCAGATCAGGATGATGCTCATTCTGTCTTCACCGTTCCTGTGCTCGGCCCTTATCTTCAGTTACTTCGGCAGGGTGCTCAAGGTTTCCTGGTGGCGCAAGCCCATCTATATCCTATCGGGCACCTATTCCACCATGTCGGCCATTGCCCTGGTCTGTACCCTTATGCCGGGAACGCAGATGCAGGGGGAATTCCTGCACTGGTATTTCATCGCCGGCGGCACATTGGCCGTGGTTTACCTGGTGGGACTTTTCCTGGCCCTTCGCATGATCATCAAGCCCCTCAGCCGTTTCTCCGAGGAGAGCTTCTCCAATCCCGACGACTTCCCGGAGCAGTATGCCAAATCCCTGATTTACCTGCCTTTCCTGCACCTGGTCATGAGTTGGAGTACCACCTTCAACGGGAACATCATAGCCATTTCTTTCGGCCTCTTTATGCTGTCGGTGCTTACCGTCATTATCCTGCTGGGAGCCCTTTCTCCGCACCGGGCTGTGGAAGTGGAGCGTCTGGAGACCGAGTTGACGGCCGAAAAGGAAGATGCTCCGATAGAGGAGGAAAGCCTGTCGCTGGAGCGTAAGGAAGAGATCCTGCGCCTCATCCGCCACCGGGTGGAAGAAGAACAGGCCTATCTGGACAGCCACCTCACCCTGGGCAAATTATCCCAGGACTGCGGCTGCAACCGTACCTATGTGTCCGGCGTACTCAACGAGAGCCTGGGCGGCTTCTTCAATTACGTGAATCGCTGCCGCCTCCATCACGCCGAGGCCTACAAGCAGGAGAATCCCAAGGCCGATGTGGACGAACTGGCCCTGGTCTCCGGCTTCAACAGCCGCCAATCTTACTACAACGCCCGCAAGCGTCTCTGAACGCATTGCTAAATCAAAGAAAATGATTATCTTGCAGACAATTAGTTATGTTTATGAAGAGTATCCATGTCCTGATTGCTTCTGCATTGCTTCTGATCGTTTCGTGCTCGGCCGGGGATTCCTGGGTGAGAGTGGAAGGGAATAAGTTTGTAGACCCGCAGGGGAAGGAGATTGTCTTCCGCGGGCTCTGCTTCTCCGATCCGGTCAAACTGGTACGTGACGGGCAGTGGAACGAAAGGTATTTTGCCGAGGCCGCTGCCTGGGGGTCCAAAGTCGTGCGTTTTGCCGTGCATCCGGCCAACCTCAATTCCATGGGGTGGGAAGAGACTTTCCAGGCCATGGACCAGGGCATAGAATGGGCCAAGCAGCACGGAATGTATGTCATCATGGATTGGCACTCCATAGGAAACCTCAAGGAAGAGAAATTCACATTGTCCATATATAATACAACCCAGGAGGAGACCTTCAGGTTCTGGCGTACGGTGGCGAAGCGCTACAAGAACGAACCCACCGTGGCCCTGTACGAACTGTTCAACGAGCCCACCGTCACCCCTGAGGAAACCGGTTCCTGCACCTGGGAAGAGTGGAAAGAACTGCAGGAGCAGATCATAGATACCGTTCGCACCTACAATCCCAAGGCCGTCTGCCTTTGCGCCGGTTTCGACTGGGCCTACGACCTCCGTCCTGTGGCCAAGGCTCCCATCGACCGCCCCAATGTGGCCTATGTGTCCCATCCCTATCCCCTGAAATGCGACCAGCCCTGGGAAGAGCATTGGGAAGAAACCTACGGCTTCGTGGCCGATACTTACCCCGTCATCTGCACGGAGATAGGATTCTGCCTGGAGAACGAGCCGGGAGCCCATATCCCGGTCATTTCCACGGAAGAGTACGGAAAGCACATTACCCAATATCTGGAAAAGAAGGGCATCTCCTTTACGGTATGGTGCTTCGACACCCGCTGGGCCCCCATGCTCATCTGGGACTGGGATTTTACTCCCACCACCCAGGGCGCTTTCTTCAAGGACTATCTGCAGTCCGTCGGGAAGGACGCATCCAAATAAAGAACCAACACTAGAACTGATATGAAGTACAAATGTTCCATATGCGGGTATGTGTATGACGATGCCAAGGAAGGCGTCGCCTTCGCAGACTTGCCGGACACCTGGCAATGCCCGCTGTGCGGGGCGCCCAAATCGGCCTTCGAGCCAGTGGAGGAGGAAGCCCAATCGCCCCCGCCCGCACAAGTTTCAGGACAAGTCTCCGTCCCGGACGCTTTTCCCGAAGAATCCATGCAGCAGTTGTCCATAGGCCAGATGGCTGCCTTGTGCTCCAACCTGGCCCGCGGCTGCGAGAAGCAGTACATGCCGGAAGAGCAAGGCCTCTTCAGCGAACTGGCCGATTGGTTCACCCGTCACGCACCCCAAGTGGAAGACGCTACTGTGGAAGCCATCGCCGCCCAGTTGCAACAGGATATTGCCAACTATCCCCAGGCCAACCAGACCTGCGCAGCCCAGGCCGACAGGGGAGGCTTGCGCGTACTCACCTGGAGTGAGAAGGCTACGCGTATGCTCAGCTCCCTGATATCCCGTTACCAGCGGGAAGGCGATGCTTTGCTGGCTGGAACGGAGATATGGGTTTGCAGTGTCTGCGGCTTTGTCTATATCGGCCCGGAAGCACCCGAGCTTTGTCCCATATGCAAGGTTCCTTCCTGGAAGTTTAACAAGATAGAAAGGAGGTAACAGTTATGAGCAAGACCCATTACGCCGTCAGAAACCTGCGTCTCTGTACAAAAGACTGCCTTTGCCTGTATGTATGCCCTACCGGCGCGACCGATACGGAGAACAGCATCATCGACCGCGACAAATGCATCGGCTGCGGGGCCTGTGCCAATGCCTGCCCCTCCAAGGCCATCTCTCTGGTTCCCGTAGAGATGCCGCTGCCGCAAACGAAGCCCGATCCCTCGGCAAATACTCTTAAAGGCATAGCCGCATCGAAAACCCTGACCGAACAGGCCGCCCGGCAAATCGCAGAACAGACTGGTAGCGACACCCTGGCCAGGCTCATGAAAGCCGTAGGCTGCAGTTCACGGCTTATGGCCGAGGACCTGCTCCGCGAGGCCGGCTATATGCTCCCTCAGTCGGAGAATATCCGTCAGATGCTGGAGGCCCTGGTGGCCAATCCGCCGGCGGCAGATTTCCCTGTGGAGACTGCCCAAAAGCTCCTTAACCGAATTCATTTCCAAAAACAAACGAATAATCAACCTAACAACAACATTACTATGGCTAATAGATACGCAGGTACCCAGACCGAGAAAAATCTGGAAGCGGCATTTGCCGGTGAGTCCATGGCTCGCAACAAGTACACTTATTTCGCCTCCAAGGCTAAGAAAGACGGCTTCGAGCAGATTGCCGAGCTGTTCCTCAAGACGGCTGACAATGAGAAGGAGCATGCCAAGATGTGGTACAAAGAGCTGCACGACGGCATTGGCACCACGGCCGAGAATCTGTCCGATGCGGCCGATGGCGAGAACTACGAATGGACCGACATGTATGAGGGCTTTGCCAAGACCGCCGAGGAGGAAGGCTTCAAGGCTCTGGCTGCCAAGTTCCGTATGGTAGCCGCCATCGAAAAGCGTCACGAGGAGCGTTATCGTGCCCTTCTGAAGAACGTGGAGACCGCCGCCGTCTTCGAGAAGAGCGAAGTGAAAGTATGGGAATGCCGCAACTGCGGACATATCGTGGTGGGCACCAAGGCTCCCGAGATCTGTCCCGTCTGCGCCCATCCGAAGGCCTACTTCGAGGTTCATATGGATAACTTTTAAACTATGAAACACCTTACTAATCCCGCGAGAAATCGCGGGATTATTTTTTTATTTGCTAACTTTGTTAGACAGTAATTAATAACAATGAAAGCGAAAACAATCATAGGCGTAATGGCGGCGGTGGCCGTGTTTATGCTGGGCAGTCTTCAGGCCCGAAGCGAAACCATTCCTGCAACGGACAGTAAGGTCACTTATATAGGCCGGACCCTTACCGAAGGCACTTCCGTGTCCTTTGACTGGACCGGAGTCTACATCCGGATCAAGTTCGAAGGCTCCAGCCTCAGTATGAAACTGTCGGACACCGGAAAGAACTATTACAATGTCTGGATAGACGCCGGGATGGACCAGGCTCCGGACAAGATTATCTCCACCTTTGGCCAGGACTCCACCATCACGCTGTTCTCGGCTGCCAAACGCAAGCCCAAACGCGTTCACCAGGTTATCCTGCAAAAGCGGACGGAAGGATGGATAGGTCGCACCACCATCCAGGAATTCATCACGGACGGAGTATTCCTCCAGGCCGATGCTCCCGCGGAAAGGGTCATTGAATTCATTGGCGACTCCTACACTTGCGGATACGGGACGGAAGCCTCCAACAAGGAACGTTTCTCGCCCGAAACGGAGAACCAGAACCTGACCTACGCCTGTGCCACGGCCCGGTATTTCGGGGCCGAGCAAATGATAACGGCCCACTCCGGAATGGGCATTGCCCGGAATTATGACAAGAAGGTCACGGAGGACAACATGACCACCCGTTATCTCAAGACCTTCGACAGCGCCGAGGGCCCGGACTGGCAGCCCGGCCAGGCTTGTACCAAGCCCGATATCACTGTCATCTATCTGGGTACCAACGATTTCTCTACCAGGCTGCAGCCGGCCCAGAGGGTTTTCGTGAAAAACTACATCACGCTCCTCATAGAAATCAAGGACTTTTACGGGGAGGACCATCCCGTCCTCTGCGTTGCGCCCAAACACGATATCCTTATCTTCGAGTACATTAAGAAAGCGGTGGACACCTGCGGCCTTCCTGCGGTTCATCTCCTGGGCCTGAGCCCTTCCGTCCACAATGACGTGGAAGACATGGGGGCCGACGGGCATCCCAACTACAGCGGGCACAAGAAGATTGCCTATACCGTCATCCCTTGTATCTCCACCATCACCGGCTGGGAGATGACCGCCGGTCCGGTTCAATAAGAGCATTATGAATACAAATCTGCTGGGAATTGACATCGGCGGCACCAAGTGCGCGGTCATTTACGGAATAGACCACGATGGCGTCATGGAAGTGGCCGATAAGGTGCGCTTCGAGACAACGGATGTGGAATCCACCCTCTCCCGCATTCTCCGGGAACTGCAGGCCATGTGTTTCAAGCACGACCTGAATGCTGCCAATACCCGGGGCGTGGGCATTTCCTGCGGCGGACCGCTGGACAGCCGCAGGGGAGTGGTCATGTCTCCTCCCAACCTCCCAGGATGGGATAATATCCCCATCGTCCAGATGGTTCAGGAGGCCAGTGGCATTCCTGCCATCCTCCAGAACGACGCCAACGCCTGTGCCGTGGCCGAGTGGAAATACGGTGCCGGGCGAGGAACGCAGAACATGGTTTTCCTCACTTTCGGAACCGGCCTGGGAGCCGGTCTGGTGCTGGACGGCAAACTCTATTCCGGCACCAACGACAACGCCGGGGAACTGGGGCATATCCGCCTTTCGGAGTTCGGTCCGGTGGGGTATGGCAAAGCCGGCTCCGTGGAAGGATTTGCCAGCGGCGGCGGCATAGCCCAGCTGGCCGCATCGGCCGTAAAGGAGAAACTGATGATGGGGGAGAAGGTCTCCTGGTGCCCCGACGGGGATTTGACCCGTCTGTCGGCCCGCGTGGTGGCCGAAGCTGCCAAGGAAGGTGATGAGCTGGCGAAAAGCGTTTACCGCACTTCCGCCACCTACCTGGGAAAGGCACTGGCGATGGTCATCGATATGCTGAATCCTGAAGTGATAGTCATCGGCAGCATCTTCGTGCGGGCCGAGGAACTGATCCGTCCCTTCATGCAGGCGGCCATCGACCGCGACGCCCTTCCTGGTGCCGCCGCCGTCTGCCGCGTCAAGCCCGCCGAGCTGGGTGAAGCCATCGGCGATATTGCAGCCCTGTCCCTTGCCGCAACCATTGAATCCCAGTTATGAAGAAAAACTCCCTTTCCCTTATCCTGCCGCCGTAGAGGAGAGTCATAGGAACAATATCGGCCTCGCAGTACATACCGAATTCATCCTGAGCTTTTTTGCATAGCGGAAGCGTCTGCACGTCGCCGCCGATGATGCCGCGCTTAGTCTGGTTGACTTCGACTTTGACCTGCTTTCCCTGGTACTCGCAGAGGAGTTTGCTGATGGCCAGTTTAGGGACGATGTGCATACCGCGGAAGGCGCGTTTCGCTTTGTCGGCAATGCTCATAAGATGGTCGTTGATGTGCTCCAGGCTCTCCTCCCTTCCCTCTATGGGGATATAGGTGAGGTCTATATCGACTGAGTACCGTGGCAGGTCTCGGACAAATAGGTTGATAGCCGATCCTCCATGGACGGCGAAGACCTTTTCGTCCATCACGATAGGAAGGAGCCTGAGGAGGACTTCCACTTTCTCTGCATATTCTTTATTCATAGTTGGCGAGTTCTGCGGGGATGATTATCTGATATTTGCTGTCGAAGCGTCCGGTAGCTGATATGTTCCTGATGCCTTTGCCGAGGTTGACTTTGGAGATGTCAAGTGAACGGAGCCAGTTGTGGCCGGCCTTTTCGGCCATATATAGGAACAGGCGTTTTACTTTGATGGATGTACATTTTTCCAGCAGTTGCTGGAGCAGAGCGGGACGGAGTGTCGTCATCATTTCCATAACGTAGTAGCTGTCTAGCAGGGAGAACTGCTCCGGGGAAAGGTGCAGGCATTCCATGAACGCCCGTTCAGGACCGGATATGAGCAGTTGAGAGCCGTTGTAGTCATAGACTTCCAGCCCTATGTCTCCTCCGAAGATGGAAGTGGTGAAGTACTTTACCGTCATGTCCCACTCCAATGAGTTGAACCATCCGGGCAGGCGGGATTTCTTGTCAGTGAAGAGATATGCGGAGGGCTTGCCCATTGACACGAAATGGGAGTATCCTCGAAGGTCAAGTGCGGAGGATGCCCCCACGTGACAGGACTTGCCTAGTTGGTTGTTGTAAGAGGCCACGGCGCCATATAGGGTGGGGTGAGTTCCGGCTATTATGTAAACGCCCTGGGCGATTCTCTCCAACCAGCCGCTGCGCACATACATCGACTGCTCTTTCCGGTCCATTCCCTGTGTCGCCAACCAAGAGGAAAACAGTACAAAGTCACGAGGAACCAAGTCAAGTATTTTCTTTATTTTTGTGGCCATCGCGGTAATATTTACCGCAAATATAAACCAAAATACGAATCAATCCAAATCAAAAAAATGATTTTTTGAAGTTTATCTAGTCTAACGTTATTCTTCTTACAAAATTGCGTTAAGTTTTGCGGTAACTTTTGCGGTAACTTCTGGTTCCACCATATGCCACAGAACGCCATAAAATGCCATCGGGCACGATTCGTGAAAATCGTACCCGATGCGCGTAAAATGCTTATATTCAGGTATTTAAGCCCCTAATACTCCTCCTCGTTCCACATGAAGTCTTCCTTCGTGGGGTAATCGGGCCAGATGTCCTCTATGGATTCGTAGATCTCGGAGTTGTCGTCGTCCAGTTCTTCCAGATTCTCAATGACCTCGTCGGGGGCGCAGGTGCGGGTGGCGTAGTCTATGAGTTCCTCTTTGGTTGCCGGCCACGGAGCGTCGTCCAGGCTGCTGGCTAGTTCGAGTGTCCAAAACATAGTAGTATCGTTTTATTTGTTTATTTTTCAGTACCTTAATGGGTCGTCAGCCCAAATGGGGGTGCAAAGATAGACAAAAAAATGATATAATGGATTTTTTTGTTTATTTTTGCAGTCCTTTTTTAGAAAAAACTGCTACAAAGAATAGACCATGGCATACCGGAAAATTGAAGAATACGATGAAAAGACCACGCAGGAGATTGCGGGGCACATCAAAGCCATACTGGGCCTGCTGGGAGAGGACACTTCCCGGGAGGGCCTCCTCAAGACTCCGGAGCGTGTGGCCAAGGCCATGCAGTTCCTCACCCAGGGATATTTCCAGGATGGGGAGACCATCGTGAAAAGCGCCCTTTTCCAGGAGCCCTACAACCACATGGTCATTGTGAAGGACATCGAACTCTTCTCTCTGTGCGAGCACCACATGCTGCCTTTCATCGGAAAAGCCCATGTGGCTTATATCCCCAAGGGAGAGATTACCGGCCTCAGCAAGGTGGCCCGCGTGGTGGAAACCTATGCCCGCCGCCTGCAGGTGCAGGAGCGTCTCACGGAGCAAATCCGCGACTGCCTGCAGGAGTCCCTCAATCCGCTGGGTGTGGCGGTAGTCATCGAGGCCATGCACACCTGCATGTCCATGCGGGGAGTGCAGAAGTCCAATGCCATTACCACTACATCGGCCTTCTCGGGGATTTTCCTCAAGAGCGACAAAACCCGGAATGAGTTCCTGCAACTCATCGGCAGATAAAAAACGGAGCCTTAAGGCCCCGTTTTTTTATTGGTACAGGTGACGTTTGATGGTTCCCTTGGCCGTTCTCTCGAAAGGAACATCCACAAGCTCTACCCGGAAAATCTGGCTGAAGGGAGGCAGGTGTTTGTTGGTAACGTTGCGGATCTCATCGCAAATGGCCAGGATGTCCTCTTCCTTGGTCACATTGGGAATTACGCCCGATTTGGGATACACGAGGGCGATGATTTTACCGGAGCGGTCCAGCACCAGAGATTCTTCTACCATGGAGTGATGGGAGAGCTCCTGCTCCACTTCCTCGGGATAGATGTTCTGGCCGGAAGCGCTGAGGATTAGTGCCTTGATGCGGCCGCGGATGAAAATGTTGCCCTCGAAATCCATGACTCCCAGGTCTCCGGTACGGAACCAGCCGTCCTCGGTGTGGGCGGCGGCATCGGCCTCCGGATTCTTGTAGTAACCCACGAAGAGGTTGGGACCGCGGGACTGGATTTCCCCGGGGATGCGCTCGGGGTCGGAGGAGGCTATGCGGATTTCGTGTATGGGCTTGCCGCAGGAACCGGGGGCAAAGGCATCCGGCGTATCAATGGACAGCAGCGGACAGCCTTCGGTGAGTCCGTATCCCACCACATAGGGAAGGCCGATTTTCTTGAAATCGCTTTCTACCTTCCAGCTTAAGGGAGCACCGCCGATGACCATGGTCTTGACCCGGCCGCCCAATAGTTCCATGACCTTCTGTCCCAGCGATTTATAGTAGGCAAGGCGGACATAGGGCATGGTGCTGATGGCCTTGGCCGGACGGGAGGAGAGATGGGGCTTGATATAGGTGGCGTGAATCTTTTCCATAATCAGCGGCACCGTGATCACGACCAGCGGCTTCACTTCCTGCATGGCTTTGAGCAGGAGGGAAGGGGAGGGCGCCTTGCCCAGGAAAGTGATGGTGAAACCCGTACAGCAGGGATATACGAACTCCATGGCCAGGCCGTAGATATGGGACAGCGGCAGCATGGAGAGGATGGAATCGGGCTCGTTGTGAATGAGTCTCTGGCAGTTTTCCACCACATCGGACATGGCTCCATAGGTGAGCATGACTCCCTTGGGATCTCCGGAGGTACCGGAGGTATAATTGATGATGGCCACTTTGTCCATGTGGTCGGGATAGGTAACCTTTTTGGGATTGAAACCTTCGGTTCCTCTTTCCTTCCAGGCTTTTTCTACCTGACTGTCGCCGCTCCAGAATAATCTCTCTTCCTTTGCGTCCAGGACGCCCCGGATTTTGGGCAGGTTCTGCTGCTTCAACTGTTCCCAAAGGTCCTGGTCTGTAAACAGGAGGACGCTGTCCGAATGGCGGATAAGCTGGGCAATGCCCTCGGCCGTGTAATTGGGCAGGATGGGAACGATGACGGCCTCGTAGACGTTCACGGCCAGGAACAGGTTGGCCCAGCGTGCCGAATTGCGGGCGCAGAGGGCAATCTTATCCCCTTTCCTGACCCCCGCTGCTCTGAAAAAGCGGGTGTATTTTTCTATGAAGGTGGCCAGTTGCCCGTAGGTGTAACTCTCACCCTGATAATCACATAAAGCGGGTTGGTCGGGCCTTTGGTGAATCTGGTCTTCCAGTTTCTTTAGATAATGCTTCATTCTCTCGTCAATCGGGATGCAAAGATACAAAAAACTGTGGGTAATCAGTTTTTAAATTAGTATATTTGCATTTACAACAGCCATGCCAATCTTTCTGACCATACTAGCCATCTTAGCCTTTCTGGGAATACTGCAAGTATTGCTGGGCGGTAATACTGCCAAGGCTAAATTGTTCTGGGTGGTTTGCATCCTGCTGTTTCCCTTCGCCGGCCTTATCATTTACTGCCTCTGTGGCATTGATTACCGCAATCCTGCAACCCGGAGGCGTCTTCACGACAAGGCTGTAGCTCGTCTGAAAAAGGAGATTACCCCGGAACAGGCCGATGCCTGGTTCTCCGACCGTGACTTTGAAAAAGTTCCCGAAGAGTATAAGCCCCTGGCCCGGCTTCTTCTGGACTGCGGTGAAGGCAACAAAGTGTACGCGGGCAACTCTTTCGAGATCATTACTTCCGGCCTCAGGAAGCGGGAACTGCTATTGGAGGATATCCGCAAGGCCAGGCACTTTATCCATTTGGAATACTTCCGTTTCGGGAACGACAAGGCCGGCCGCGAGGTGCGGGACCTCCTGTACCAGAAAGTGGCCGAAGGCGTTGAGGTGTGTTACCTGAACAACAATATGGTAGGCCGCTTCATTTCGCGCTCCTATTACCGGGATATGCAAAGGCACGGGATGAATGTGGTGCCTTATACGCACATCCGTATGGGATTCCGGCAGTGGCTCATGCGCATCAACTGCCAGAACCACCGAAAGATCCTGGTCATTGACGGCCAGGTGGCCTATGTGGGAGGCATGAACCTGAACGACCACTATTTCTATGAGTGGAGAGACACGCACCTTCGCGTAACCGGGCCCATCATTGCCCGCTTGCAGGCCTCGTTCATGGACAGCTGGATAGGATCCGGCGGCACTTTCCGTCATCCCCTGAACGAGTATATTTCCGAGGCTTACCCGCAGCAGGATGCCCCGCTTAAGGATAAGCTCATGCAAGAGGCCGTATCGGCCCCCGAATATCCCTTCCGTACGGCACAGCTGGCTATTGAATGGATTCTGAACCATGCGCGTCGTTACGCCTATATCCAAACTCCCTACTGGGTACCCCCGAAGTCCCTGATGGAGGCCCTCAAGAATGCCGCCAAGCGAGGCGTCGACGTCCAGCTTATGCTTCCCAAAGATGTGGATACTCCTTTCATGGGGCCCACCAACCGTGCCTATTATGCCGAATGTTTTGAGGCGGGAGTGCGCATCTTTGAGCGGGGAGGGGAGTTCATCCACGCCAAGACTCTGGTAGTGGACGACGGTCTGTCCGTTATGGGCGGGTCCAATCTGGACTACCGCAGCTTTGACATCAACAGCGAGAACGATACCTTTATCTACGATGAAGAAACCGCCCAGGTGAACAAGCAGATCTTTGAAAAGGAAAAAGCTTTCTGTGAAGAACTGGACCTGGCCACCTGGAAGGCTTCGCGCAGTGTCTGGCAGCGGTTCTCATCGGCCTTTATGAGGCTTTTCTCTCCTTTATTTTAGCAGGTAGTCGCTGGTGTTCTTGAGGCCGCGGGTACTGAAGTAACCCGCTACAATATCTCCTTTTACATACACACGGGTTCCTATGAGTTCCGGGTGGTCCACCAGGTTCAGGGCGTCGCGTACCTTGCCCTTGGGCAGTTCCACGGCCAGGCAGGAGGCTTTGGCGGTGATGGAAGAGCGGTCGGCCAGCGCCAGGTGGGTGGCTTTGGTAATACCGGAAGTCTTGATCTCTTTCCCGTTCGAGGTAAGGTCTCCGCCCACGATGTAGCCATAGACCCAGACCCCTTTCTGGTCCATGTGCTGGGACACCTCTCCTACGGCAATGGCATCGGGTTCCCGCCCGTCTTCCCCGGAGGAATCCTCTTCCCCTATGTTGTAGTTGTCGTTGGTCCAGACCTTACTGGTATCCATCATTACCTGCAGTTTTCCCTGGCCCTCGGTATTGGCCACATTGATGCCCAGGCTCAGGATTTCGCGGGGCTCCAGCCTGCGGGTAAGAAGAGTCTGGTCCTTCCCCTCGTTGTACAGGATGATGGAGGCATTGTCGGCCTTGAAATAGGCAATCCGTTTCTCTTTGTACAGGTATTTCAGCCGCGTGTCATCCTGCTTTAAAAACAGGACACCGTCGGGAAAGGCCGATAGGAAATTGGGGGAAATGTGAAGGCGGATGCCGGCGTTCATGAGGATGCAGCGCAGGGTTACGCTTACCTTTTCGCCGCTGGGGATGAGCACCACCTGCTCGTCGCCGTACTGCGGGCGGTCGAATGCCGGGGTGGTGAAGGCAATGGACTTCACGCTCACGGTATAGCTGCCCGGATCTACGCGCAGGTATTCGGGGGAGTCGCCATAGGTGCCGTCGTACAGGACAGTGCCCCGGGCATCGGCAATGGTGAGCAGGAAATCGTTGGTGTCGGGGATTTCGGGGTCTCCCGCTTTGGTCAGGCCCCCCCGGTCCATAATCCAGCGCAGTTCCCCTTGCTCCTTGTTGGGGTCGGTTGCCAGTCCGAAGTCGTCGCAGGCGATTGCTCCGGCAAGGAGGAACGGGAGCAGCGCCATCCATCTGAGTATTTTCATGCCGCCAAGGTAAGTCCCTTTCTCCGAACCGGCGGGTGGCAAACAGAAATAATTTCGCCCTTTTTTCTTACGAATCCTTTAATACAACATCAAGAAAGACCCGAATCGCCTTTTTTTACTATCTTTGTAAGATTAAATGAAATACTATGTTTGAGAATCTTAGCGAGAGATTAGAGCGGTCTTTCAAGATACTGAAAGGTGAAGGAAAAATCACCGAAATCAACGTGGCGGAAACCGTCAAGGACATCCGTAAGGCCCTGTTGGACGCCGACGTAAGCTACAAAGTGGCCAAGGACTTCTGTAACCAGGTCAAGGACAAGGCCATAGGAACGGGCGTTCTCACCGCCGTGAAACCCCAGCAGATGATGATCAAGATCATGCACGACGAGCTGGCCGCTTTCATGGGTTCAGAGGCCCAGGACATCAATATCAAGGGCAATCCCGCCATTGTGCTGGTGGCCGGTCTCAACGGTTCCGGTAAGACCACCTTCTCCGGCAAGCTGGCCCTCCATATCAAGAGCAAGAGGGGCATGAAGGTCCTTCTGGCCGCTTGCGACACCTTCCGTCCCGCCGCTATCGAGCAGCTCAAGGTGCTGGGAGAAAGCATCGAAGTGCCCGTATATACCGAGGAAGGGGAGAAGGATCCCATCAAGATTGCCAAAGCCGCCGTGGCCAAGGCCAAGGCCGAAGGCTACAGCGTGGTCATTGTAGATACCGCCGGCCGCCTGGCCGTAGACCAGCAGCTGATGGACGAGATATCGGCCCTGCACCAGGCCATCCATCCCACCGAGACCCTGTTTGTGGTAGATGCCATGACCGGTCAGGATGCCGTGGAGACGGCCAAGGCCTTCAACGACCGCCTGGACTTTGACGGCGTGGTCCTTACCAAGATGGACGGCGATACCCGCGGTGGTGCGGCCCTTTCCATCAAGGCCGTGGTGGGCAAGCCCATCAAGTTCGTAAGCTCCGGCGAAAAGCTGGAAGCCCTGGACGTTTTCCATCCGGAGCGTATCGCAGACCGTATCCTGGGCATGGGTGACGTGGTTTCCCTGGTAGAAAAAGCCCAGGAGCAGTTTGACGAAAAGCAGGCCCGCGAGCTCAAGAAGAAACTGGCCAAGGACCAGTTCACCCTCTGGGATTTCTATCAGCAGATCCAGCAGGTGAAGAAGATGGGTAACATCAAGGACCTGGCCGGAATGCTGCCGGGCGTGGGCAAGGCCATCAAGGATGTGGATATTCCCGATGACGCTTTCAAGAGCACCGAGGCCATCATCCTCTCCATGACCGCCTACGAGCGCGAACATCCCGAGATTATCAACGGATCCCGCCGCAAGCGCATTGCCGACGGCTCCGGTACCTCTCTTCCGGAGGTGAACAAACTGCTCAAACAGTTTGAAGGGACACGCAAGCTCATGAAGGGTGCCGTTACGGGCAGCCTCATGCAGCAGATGCGGGGTATGAGAAGATAATTAAGCACAAGAAATAGTATGAAAGCACGTCATCTCCTGCTGCTGGGCGCAGCGCTTTTCCTGTTTGCCTGCCATCGGCCCCTCAAGGACGGGGAATACACCCTTACTGTTTTGTCGACCAATGACGTACACGGCACCTGGTTCGACTCAACCTATGTCGGCAATCAGGTTAGGAGGTCGCTCTTCGCCATCAATACCTACGTGGACAGCGTCCGCGTGGCCGATGGCGCCGAAAATGTACTCCTCGTCGAGGTGGGGGACTGCCTCCAGGGAGATAACGCTGCGTACTATTTTAATTATGTGGACACCGTCAGCCCGCATCTGTTCCCCCGGCTGCTGGACTACATGAAGTACGACGCTGTGGTATGGGGTAACCACGATGTGGAAACCGGCCACAAGGTGTACGACCGCGTGCAGAGGGAACTCACGGCCAAGGGAATTCCCTTCCTGGCCGGCAACGCCATCCGCAACGACAACGGAAAAACCTATTTCCCGCTGTATAAGATAGTGAACAAGGGCGGGCTCAAGATAGCCATCCTGGGTTACAACAACGCCAACATCAAGGCCTGGCTGGCAGAGAACATCTGGAGCGGAATGCATTTCGAGTCCATTCTTTCACGCGTACAGAAGGATGTGGATGACGTCCGTGCCAAGGAGCACCCGGACGTGGTGATAGTAGGCGTCCATTCGGCTACGGGCGAAGGTAACGGAAATAATCCCGAGGCGGAGGGGATGGATATCTTCAATGCCGTCCAGGGTGTGGACTGGGTTCTGGCCAGCCACGACCATCGGCCCTATGTGGAAAGCCGCGATACCTGCGCTTTCATGAATTCCGGCAGCCACAGCCGTTATCTGGCCCATGGCAAGATGCATATCAAGGTGGAAGGGGGTAAGGTGGTTGGCAAGACCTTCGAGACAGACCTCATCCCCGTCAAGGCCAGCAAGGCCGATCCTGTGATGCGTGCCACTTTCCAGAAGGAATTTGAGACGGTGCGGGAGTTCATCTCCCAGGAAGTGGGCCATCTGAATGTCCCGCTCATCACCCGGGATGCGTACAGAGGCGTTTCCAGTTACGTAAACCTTATCCATACCATCTGCCTGAACAGCAAGCCGGCGCAGCTTTCCATCGCCGCCCCGCTCACCTTCGACGGCAACATTCCGGAGGGTAAGCTGGTATTCAATGACCTGTTCACCCTCTATCCTTTCGAGAATCAGTTGTATGTCATCACCATGAGCGGTGACGAGGTCCGCCGCTACCTGGAGGCATCCTACGACCGCTGGATCAATACCGTTTCCGGCCCCGGGGATCATGTTCTCAAGATTATCCCCCGGGACAATCCCCGTACCCAGCAGAAGGGCTGGTCCTTCCATGGCCTTTCCTATAACTTTGATTCCGTGGCCGGTCTCAACTATACGGTGGATGTGACCAAACCCCGTGGAGAGCGCGTGGTTATCACTACTTTGGCCGATGGAACGCCCTTCGATTTATCGGCCACCTATAATGTGGCTATGACTTCCTACCGGGCCAGCGGCGGCGGAAACCTCCTGGACGAGATAGGCATCGATACCGACCGCATCGATGAACGGGTCGTGGCCCGTTATCCCGAAATCCGTCAGCTCATCCTGAACCGTCTGACAGAGGATCCCACCATCGACTGGGAAGAGATCTCCAATCCCGACTACCTGGGCACATGGCGATTCGTCCCCGAAAATCTTGCGAACAAGATGATCGAGGACGACATGAAACTGTTGTTCGGGAAGAAATAATCCTTACTTGGCGTAAGCAACGGAACGTGTTTCCCGGATAACGGTGATCTTCACCTGTCCGGGATACGTCATTTCATCCTGAATCTTCTGGGCAATCTGACCGGAGAGGACCTCGGCGTCGTGGTCGCTCACTTCTTCGGCTCCCACAATCACGCGGAGCTCACGGCCGGCCTGGATGGCGTAGGCCTTGGTAACTCCGGGATAGGAACCGGCGAGGTTCTCCATTCCGCGGAGACGCTTGATGTAGCTTTCGATGACCTCGCGGCGGGCACCGGGACGGGCGCCGGAAATGGCATCACCCACCAGCACCAAAGGGGCGTAGAGGGAAGTCATTTCGGTTTCCTCGTGGTGGGCGCCGATGGCGTTGCAAATCTCGGGCTTTTCCTTGTACTGCTCGGCCAGCTTCATACCCAGGAGGGCGTGCGGCAGGTCGGGATCTTCTTCAGAGACCTTGCCGATATCGTGCAGGAGACCGGCGCGCTTGGCAATCTTGGGGTTGAGGCCCAGTTCGGAAGCCAGGATGGCGCAGATGTTGGCCACTTCACGGGAGTGCTGCAGCAGGTTCTGGCCATAGGAGGAACGGTATTTCATGCGGCCGATCAGGCGTACCAGTTCCATGCTGAGGCCATGGATGCCCATGTCGATGCAGGTGCGCTTACCGGTTTCCAGAATCTCTTCTTCCAGCTGCTTCTGAACCTTGGTCACCACTTCCTCGATGCGGGCGGGGTGAATACGGCCGTCGACTACCAACTGGTGCAGGGCCAGGCGGGCTACCTCGCGGCGCACGGGGTCGAAGGCGCTCAGGAGGATGGCATCCGGGGTATCGTCCACCACAATCTCCACACCGGTAGCGGCCTCCAGGGCGCGGATGTTACGGCCCTCACGGCCGATGATGCGTCCCTTGATTTCGTCGTTCTCGATGGGGAAGGTGGTCACCGCATTCTCGATGGCGGTTTCCGTGGCGGTACGCTGGATGGTATTGATGACGATGCGCTTGGCTTCCTTGGCGGCGTTCAGGCGGGCTTCGTCAATGCAGTCGTTGATGTAGGCCTGGGCTTCGGTGCGGGCCTCGGCCTTCATGGATTCTACCAGCTGGGTCTTGGCCTCGGCGGCGCTCATGCCGGCGATGGACTCAATCTGGCGGATGACCTGGCCGCGGAGCTCTTCGTATTCCTCTTCCTTCTGCTTCAGGGCTTCCTGCTGGGCCTGGAGACCGGCCTTCTGGCCTTCCACTTCCTTGTACTTCTTGTCGGCCTCGCTCAGTTTCTGGTTCAGGGTGTTCTCCTTCTGGCGGATGCGGTTCTCGGCGTCACGCAGCTGTGCGTTCTTCTCGTTTACCGTTTTCTCATGTTCGCTCTTGAGGGAGAGGTATTTCTCCTTGGCCTGGAGGATGCGCTCGTTCTTGATTTTTTCGCCTTCAATCTCGGCCTTTTCCAGAATCTCGTCCCTCTTTCCCTTGAGGATGGAGCGGCGGACCAGTATGTACGCAGTCAATGCAATCACTGCACCGACTATGAATCCAATAACTATACTTAAGATATCCATATATATAATAGTGTTACAAAAAATGTCTGTTTCCCGCTGAGAAAACAGACAAGTAAGAAAAAAAGCCGTCAGCATCTAGTCAGAAAATCTTATAGGAATAAGATTTGGGTGCCGCCCGTTTGCTGGTATCCCCCGTCTGCCTTGGCAGAACTCCTTGCGGAGTGGGGCCCGCCATCCACGGTTCGAGTCAACCCGGCTGCGTTGAAACGTGTTGATTTCAGCTTTCGATGGTTGACGGCTATTGGGTATGGGTCTTCAAATAGTTGTCCAGGTCGCTTTCCAATTGCTTTTCGGCGGTTTTGTAGAGGTCGATGTCCTTTTGCATGCCCAGGCGGATTACCGTCTCGTTGAGGGCTACCAGCGACAGAAGGTCGGATACGTTCCTTCCGGGATGGCTGCGGGAAAAGGAGGCGAAGCGCTTGTTGATGGCCTCGGCAGCCTGGCGGTACAGCTCCTCCATCTCCGGCGAGCTGGCCGTGAGGTTAAAGGTGCGTTCTGCAATCTTGATGCTGATTTTCTGGTCCATCAGGCGTCCTCCAAATAGGAGATGCACTTATCGATCTCCTTGATTAGTTTATCGACCTTGGCCCTTACGTCATCGGTGGCGGCGCCGCCGGAAAAAGCCTCGGTAAGCTTCCGGGTTTCTATCTCGGATTCCAGTTCTTTTATCTGTTTTCTCAGGGCTGCTCCGGTTTCCTCCCATGTATGTAGCTCCTCGCGAAGACGTGTGTTCTCCGCTTTCTCAGCCTCATAACGTGCGATCAGCTGTTCAATTTGTGTTCTTACATTTTCCAGCATAGCCGGTTAAAGCCTCATATCCCTGCAAATTTACAAAAAAACTTCCAATGTTAAGAGGAACATTGAAAGTTTTTTAATAATCATTGTCAGAGGGCCTTCGCTAAAGCCTCTTAATCATTTCCTTGAAGAGGGCGCTCATCTTGTCGGCGGCGGCGTTGGCGGCCTTCACAATGAGTTCTCCGTCAGTGATGTAATCTTCATCGTCGGTGGCGTGGGCGACGTCGGTGATGACGGACATGCCGAAGACCGGGATGCTGCTGTGACGGGCCACGATAACCTCCGGGACGGTGCTCATGCCCACGGCATCGGCCCCGATGGAGCGGAAGAAGCGGTATTCGGCCGGGGTCTCATAGCAGGGACCGGAGACGGCTACGTACACGCCGCGCTGAAGATAGATGCCCTGCTCGTTGGCAATCTTCTGGGCCATCCGGATGAGGCTGGGATCGTAGGGACGCGTCATATCCGGGAAACGCGGGCCGAATTCTTCCAGATTGGGGCCGATAAGGGGATTGGGCATCATATTGATGTGGTCCTGGATCATCATGAGGTCTCCCACGTGGTAGCTCAGGTTGGTGCCGCCGGCGGCGTTGGAGACGAACAGATACTGGATGCCCAGGTCCTTCATCACACGGATGGGGAGAGTGACCTCGCCCATTCCGTATCCTTCATAGTAGTGGATGCGGCCCTGCATGGCAATCACGCATTTGCCGGACAGATTACCCACGATGTAATTACCCTTGTGGCCGATGGCCGTAGAGACCGGGAAGCCCTGGACCTCGCTGTAGGGGATGACGACGGCGTCGGTGATTTCATCGGCCAGGCGCCCCAGGCCGCTGCCCAGGACAATGCCCACCACGGGCTTGCGCCCTTCCATTCTTTCACGGATGTATGCTGCTGCCGCATGGATGACTTGCGGCTGGGTCGTGTTTACTCTATTGGACATCATAACTTACATTCTTTCAATCATTATTGAGATAAGCCGCGTCATCTTGTCGGCGGCTGCGTTGGCGGCCTTCACCACATCGTCCCCGTCGTTCTCGTAGTCTTCGGCGTAGTCGTCGTGGGCCTCGTTGGTAATGACCGAGATGCCGAAGACCGGAACGCCGGCGTGGCGCGCCACGATGACTTCCGGGATGGTGCTCATGCCCACGGCATCTCCGCCGATGGTGCGGAAGTACTTGTACTCGGCCGGCGTTTCATAGGACGGGCCTGTGCCGCCCACATACACGCCGTGCTGCAGGGAAATGCCAATCTCTGCTCCAATGTGCAGGGCCATCCGGATGAGGGAGGGATCGTACGGGCGGGTCATATCCGGGAAACGGGGCCCGATTTCCTCGATATTGGGGCCGATGAGGGGATTGGGCAGGAGATTGATGTGGTCCTGGATAATCATGAGGTCACCTACGCGGAAGCTCAGGTTGATGCCGCCGGCGGCGTTCGAAACGATGAGTTTCTGGATGCCGATGAGGATCATCACCCGGATGGGCAGGACCACCATGTCCATTCCATATCCTTCGTAGAAATGGATGCGCCCCTGCATGGCGATCACCATCTTGCCGCTCAGGGTACCCACGATGAAATTGCCTTTGTGGCCCATGGCGGTGGAGACAGGGAAGCCCGGCAGGGATGCGTAGGGGATGACCAGCGGATCCTGGATGGCATCGGCCAGACGTCCCAATCCGCTTCCCAGCACGATTCCCAGTTGGGGTTGACGGCCTTCCAGGCGCTCTTTGAGCAGCGTGGCGGCCATTTGTATACTGTTCAGTCTTGAACTCATAATAGCTATTGTAATTGTTTGATTGCCTCCCGGGTATTGGCGAGGATTTCTTCCTCACCGGGTACCACGCGGTTCTGCATAACCCAGCGGCCCCGGATCATGACGTCAGAGATGACGTCTGAGTGGGCGGTGTAGACCAGGTTGGCCAGTACGGAGCCGGGAGACAGGAAATAGGAATTGTTCAGGTCGATGAGGGACAAATCGGCCCAGGCGCCTTCACGGATGACGCCGGAATCCAAACCCAGGGCCTTGGCCGAGTGGACCGTGGCGCAGTCTATCAGTTCTCCCAACGGCATCTCCCGGGGAGACTCCCGCCAGGCTTTCTGCAGCAGGGCGGAATTCTTCATGTGCTCCAGGATGTCCAGGTTGTTGGAAGACGATGCCCCATCCGTACCTATGCAGACGTTGACGCCGGCGTCCCGCAGCTCGTTGTAGCGGAAGCGGTAGCCGGAGGCAAGTTTGAGGTTGGAGTTGATGCAGTGCACGCAGTTCACCTTGCGGGCGCCCAGGATTTCGATGTCGTTGGGATTCAGGAAGAGGCTGTGGGCGGCGATGACATCTTCTCCCAGGACGCCCAGGGAATCGAAATAGGCGGTGGGGGTGAGCCCGCCGTGCGCCTTTTTGCAGTCCTCGTATTCCTGATGGGTTTCCGCCAGGTGGATGTGGATGCGGAGGCCGTGCTTGCGGGCAAACTCCGAGGCCCAGACGATATTCTCTTCCGAGACGGTATACACCGAGTGGATGGAAATGGCAAACTGGGACTCGTCACCCCACTCCAAAGTGCGCTGGTACAGCCGTTCACAGGCGTCCCGCTGGCGCAGGACCATGTCCGGCTTGCCTCCGTCCAGAAATACGAAGGAGACCACGGGCCGTACGCCCATCTCAACGGCGGCCTGGCGGGCGTGGGGCGCGAACCAGTACTGGTCATTGAAGGTGGTGGTGCCGCTCTTGATCATCTCCAGGCAGGCCATCTTGGTTCCCCAGTAGATGGTTTCCCCGTTGAGCTTGGCCTCGATCTTCCAGATTTGGGTGAGCCAGTCGTAGAGGTTGAGGTCTTCATGGATGCCGCGAAGCAGCACCATGGCGGCGTGCGTATGCAGGTTGATGAATCCGGGAAGGACGGCCTTTCCGCTGCAGTCCACCTTCTGGGCCCCCGGAACGTCCAGGGGTTGGGCCGATACTTTTGCTATTTTGCCGCCGTCTACCAGGATGTCGACGGGATGGTCCTGATGGAGAACGTGTTGAAGTAAAATCATGTGGTCAGGGTTGAAAAAACCGGCGCAAAGTGTGCCGGTCTTGTGGGTTAAAACTCCTCAGGGTTATCCTGTTCCTCTTTGGGAGTGTATTGGCGGATGGGCTCGTCGTGGAGAAGGTCGTGTGTGATGTAACGGACCGCCTCCTGCAGCCCTTCCTGGAATTTTTCGAAATCTTCCTTGTAAAGGAATATCTTGTGTTTGTCGTAGGTGAAGGAACCGTCCCTCTCCTGGCGACGTTTGCTTTCCGTGATGGTCAGGTAATAGTCGTTATTGCCCTTTGTGGTTTTTACATCAAAGAAATAAGTGCGCTTTCCGGCGCGTACCGGTTTGGAATACACGTCTTCAGTATTGCGCTCCTGGCCGCGGGGCCTTTCAAAATCTTCACTGTACATCGTAGTCCGTTTTTGTTTAATAGTTACAAATATAGAGAAATAATTGAAAAAATCACTAACTTTGTGAGAAATTTATAATGAGCTCGGAACCCAAAGGGCGACAAAGTCCCTTCCCTGTGGGAAGGGGTAACGTGGAGAGAAGTTTTTTGAGGCCGGGCTTTGAGAAAAGATTGGGTCGAGGAGAAAGGTTTATTTTTTTGTATTTAGTTCTATGTTAAACAGACGCATCCTTCGAGTCAAGGCATTCAAGGTCCTTTATTCCTACGCAGAGAATCCGGACCTGTCGCTGAAAGAGGCGCTTGCGAGCCTTGATGCTTCTTGCGAAGCCACGCGGGACCTGTATCTATACATGATGGCGGCCATCCCCGCCCTCACCGCAGAGGCCGCCCGCCGCATCGAGGCCGCCCGTGGCAAATTCAATCCCACCGAAGAAGACCTTCATCCCCGCATGAAGTTTGTGCAGAACGGCGTATCGGCCCTTTTGGAAGAAGATCCCGATTTCGCCCGCCTGCTGGAAAAGAAAAAGATATCCTGGGCCAACAACGACGCCCTGGTCAATTCCCTCTACGAGACCCTCAAGACCCGCGAGTATTTCCAGAAATACCTGAAGGCCGATACCTCCTCCCTCCAGGAAGACGTCCGCCTGTGGCAGCACATCTATCAGGAAGAGTTCGAGGACAACGAAGCCCTCACTGCCATCCTGGAAGACAGTTCCATCTTCTGGGCCGATGAACTGGCCTACGTCCTGGGCACCTGCATCCGTTCTTTGGAGGAGATGGGCCGCACAGGCCGATGGAACCTGCCCCCGCTGTACCAGAGCGACATCCTCGCCGCCCAGGGCAAACCCGCGGACAGCGACCGGGACTTCGTGCGCAAACTGGTGACCGCCTCCTACGGCCGTTATGCCGAATACAGCGCCCTGGTGGCCGGCTCCGTGTCCAAATGGGACCAGGACCGCCTTTACACCACGGACACCGTGCTCATCGTGATGGGCCTTACGGAAGCCGAAACCTTCCCCGAGATTCCGGTAAAGGTAAGCATCAACGAGTACGTGGAAATCTCCAAGTACTACTCCACGCCCAAGAGCCGCGGATTCGTGAACGGTCTGCTGGACCGCCTCATCAAAGAAAAAGGTTTATTGTAAATTATTGATTAACAGATATGAACATTCTTTTTATGCTTCCCCTTCAGGCCGCTCCCCAGCAGGGCAGCGTCCTCCCTACCATCCTCATGTTCGGCGCCATCATCCTGGTGATGTGGCTGTTCATGATCCGTCCCCAGCGCAAGCAGCAGAAGGAGCTGGCCGAGTTCCGCAACGCTCTCAAGAAGGGTGACAAGGTGGTTACCGTCGGAGGTATCTACGGAGAAATCGTGGAAGTGAGCGAGAAGACCGTCCTCATCAAGGTGGACGGCGACGTCAAGCTCCGCGTGGACAAGCAGGGCCTGGTCAAGGACTATTCCGAAACCGCCCAGAAATAATCCATGTCGCTGCGGGACCGTTTCAGATTCCGTCCCGGATACAGGGGCCGGGAATGGATAGTCTTTGTACTGTCCATTCTTATGGCGTTTCTGGTGTGGTTTCTGGTGAACATGTCCCAGGAGTACTCCGGCACCATCAGCGTGCCGGTGGTGGCCCAGTGCAACATTGAGGGGCATGGCCCCGAGTCGTCCAACACGGTGCTGGTGAGTGCCCGCTGCCGCACGGAAGGCTTCCGTCTGGTGAGGGAATACAGCCGCCGTGAAAGGAAGGTGGTCAAGGTCAAGTTCAACAAGGCCGATCTCCGCCGCACCGGTACCGACGTGTTCTCGGTGATAGGCGGTGCCAAGAACTCCTACGTGGACCAGTTCTTCGGAGAAGATGCCCAGGTGGAAGCCTTCATCACGGACACGCTCAGTTTCATTTTCCCGGTGGAGAACCACAAGAAAGTCCCCATCGAGGTGCCCCTGAACGTGAGTTGCCGTTCGCAGTACATGCAGAGCGGCCCCTTCCGTACCATCCCGGACTCCATGACGGTCTATGGTCCCGAGGAGAGGCTGGATGCCGTCGAGAGGGTTGTCACCAGCCGTCTTTCCCTGACGGACCTGAACAGTTCCCAGCATGGACTTCTCAAGGTAACTCCCATCAAAGGCATACGCATGTCGGCCGATGAAGTCAGTTATGAACTGCCCGTCTCCCGGTATGTGGAACTCTCTGCCTCTGTTCCCGTGGAAGTGATGAACGCCCCTCCCGGGCGCACCCTTCAGGTTTATCCTCCCACCGCCCAGGTGCATCTCCGCTGCGCTTTCCCCATAGTCAAGGATCCGCTGGCCTCCTTCAAGCTGTATGTGGACTGGAAGGACTTCAGCTCTTCGTTGTCGGGCCGCTGCGCCCCGCGCGTGCAGCGTCTGCCCGCCGGCGTGCTGGAATACCAGGTGGAGCCGGAGGTGTTTGACTGCATTGAAGTGCACTGATGCTCACCGTCATTGTCACAGGTGGCATAGGAAGCGGCAAATCGGCCGTCTGCGCCCTGCTCAGGAAGCGGGGCATTCCCGTCTATGACAGCGACTCCCGCGTGAAGGAAATCTATGTCTGCCGCCGGAGTCTGGTACCCCGCCTGGAAAAAGCCCTCGGAAGCCCCCTGAGGCAGGCCGACGGCACCCTGGACAAGGCCCGCCTGGCAGCCCTCATCTTTTCTGACGAGGTGGCCCGGGAAACCCTTGAATCCATAGTCTATCCCATCCTCCTGGAGGATTTCAAACGCTGGCGCAGCCGGCAGAAGGCTCCCTTCGTGGTGCTGGAATCGGCCATTATCCTTACCAAGCCCGTGTTTGACGGTCTGGCCGATGCCGTCGTGCTGGTGGACGCCCCCGATGAACTCCGCATCCAAAGGACGATGCAGCGAGACGGGCTGTCCCTCGAAGCTGTGCAGCGCCGGATATCGGCCCAGGACATCCCCATGGAAAAAGTGGACGTTACCCTTATGAATGACGGTACGCTTGAGGATTTATCGGCCGCCGTGGAGCGTGTCTTTTTCGACAAAAATTCGTACATTTGTAAGATTTTAGAAGATTAAATAAACGAAATGAAAACTGATTTAGCTAAAACTCTTTCCATCCGTGGTCAGCACGGACTTTTCAACTATATCGCCCAGTCCCGTACCGGCGCCATCGTAGAGGCCTTTGAAGACAAGAAGCGCTCCAACTTCAGCGCCAATGCCGGCATCACCACCCTGGAGGACATCTCCATCTACACCGCCGAAGGTGAGGTGAAGCTCAAGGAAGTGTTCGGCAAGATGCACGAGGTGCTGGGAGAGGCCGATGCCCCCACCGCCAAGGCCGACGCCGCCGATCTCAAGGCCCTGTTTGCCAAGGTTATTCCCAACTACGACGCCGACCGCTTCTACGTGTCCCACATGAAGAAAGTGTGCGAGTGGTACAACGCCCTCAAGAACTACGCTTCCCTGGATTTCGTAACGGACGAGGAGCGCGAGGCCGAGGCCCAGAAGGAGGCCTAGATGCCTAAACTACAGGTCATCACCCTGGGGTGCTCGAAAAACACCGTAGACACCGAGCACCTGCTGTTCCAGGTACAGGACTCTTACGACATTGTGCCGGAAGGGGAGACCTGCCCGGTAGATGTCCTCCTCATCAATACCTGCGGTTTCATAGGAGACGCCAAAGAGCAGTCCATCCAGACCATCCTGGCCGCCGCGCAGCGGAAGACCGGTGGCGAGGTGGGCCGCTTGTTGGTTTTCGGCTGCCTGTCCCAGCGCTATCCCGACGAACTGCCCGGCCTCATTCCCGAGGTGGACGGCTGGTTCGGCGCGCGGGAACTGGATCCCCTTATCCGGGCTCTGGGCTGTGAGCCTAAGCCCGAACTGCGCCACGGACGCCTGCTGGAAGGGGAGTACAAGCCGTACGCATATCTAAAGATTTCCGAGGGCTGCGACCGCCGCTGTTCCTACTGCGCCATCCCTTTCATCCGGGGCAAGCACATCTCCGTGCCCATGGAAACCCTGGTGGAAGAGGCCCGTGAGCTGGCCGCCAAGGGTGTTAAGGAGCTTATCATCATTGCCCAGGACACCACCTATTACGGCCTGGACCTGTATAAAAAGCGCTGCCTGGCAGAGCTCCTTCGCAAACTCTCCGAAGTGGAGGGCATCGAGTGGATGCGCATCCACTACTCCTATCCGGCCGATTTCCCCGAGGACGTGCTGGAGGAGATGGCCCACAATCCCAAGGTGTGCCGCTATATGGATATCCCGCTGCAGCATGTGGCCGACGAGGTGCTGGACAAGATGCACCGCCACGTGGACGGAGCCTGGACGCGCGAACTCATCCGCCGCATGCGGGAAAAGGTTCCGGGCGTAGCCCTGCGCACCACGCTCATCGTGGGGCACCCCGGTGAGACATCGGCCCATTTCAATGAACTGGTGGAATTTGTGAAAGAGGCCCGCTTCCAGCGCATGGGGGCTTTTACCTACTCCGAGGAGGAGGGAACCTACGGCGCAGAGCATTTTAAGGACAGCATCCGGCCTTCTGTCAAACAAAAGCGCCTGAATGAGCTCATGGAAGTGCAGCGAGGCATTTCTTTTGCATATAACCAATCCCGGATTGGCACCGAAGTCCGCGTGCTGGTGGACGGCTTCTCCGAAGGCATCCTGGTATGCCGCAGCGAGTTCGAAAGCCCCGAGGTAGACGGTGAAATCCTGGTAAAGTATACGGCCGAAGCCTTTGAAGGAATAGAGCCTCATTCCCTGGTGGGAGAGTTCCTGAATGTCCGCATCACTGCGGCCGATGAATACGACCTAAGTGCAGAAGTAATATGAAAAAGCTTTTCTGGATTCTGGTAGCCGCACTTTCCCTGGCGGCCTGCTCCCCGCAGGTATACCCGCTCTATCTGGATGTGCGCCAGCCTTCCGATGCCGGCCTCACCCTGGTGGGAAAAACCGCATCCATCGTGTATATGGACGGCGCCAATGGTGTCGATTCCCTGTTCG
Organism: Bacteroidales bacterium; assembly: GCA_017423025.1. Classification (GTDB taxonomy): domain Bacteria; phylum Bacteroidota; class Bacteroidia; order Bacteroidales; family UBA932; genus Cryptobacteroides. The sequence continues at coordinate 2,218 of JAFPGC010000023.1, read as the reverse complement.
ACCGCCATTCTGCATCGGCCCTTGCCCGTGCATTGGAGGCCGATTATTTTGGTGGCGAGGAAGTTATCGGCCTCAGCCGCATCGCTACGCCCGACAGCATTGGCGTGGATCTTATGCATACGCTGGTAATGGAAACCGGCGGGGATGTCATCTTCCTGCTGTCAACGTCCCTGGGAGAGCCTGCCTTGGGCAAGAATGAGGAATCCGATGTCCGCAATTGTGTGGATTCGGCCTTTTTATGCCCGGTTATCGTTCCCGTGAATACCAACCTGTATGTATACGACAGCATGGGTAACGACGAGGTGAAAAAATACAAGGGGAATGCGTCCATCAAGTCCAAAGTGTATAATAGCGGCATGCTCACAGAGGATGCCTTGAAAGCCTTGACGCTGCGCAGCCTTTCGTCCGAGGCCGAGGTAGTGGGGGAGCGCATTGCCCACCGCTTCGAGTCCAACTGGAGCACGGAGAGCTTCAGCTTCTATTATTTTGACGACTACTCCTCCGAAAGCTGGTTCAGTGCTTTGCAGCATGCGGCCGATGGCCATTTCGTCAAGGCTATCCAGGGTTGGGAAGCCATGGTAAAGGAGGGCACCGCCATGAAAAGGGCCTGCGCCTGCTTCAACATTGCCCAGGCGTTCTACCTTTTGGGTGACTATTCCATCTCTTCCCGCTGGCTGGACGAGGCCGATAAACTGGAGAATCTGAACCAGTCTCAGGCCCTCCGAAAAAGGCTGGCCCAGCATTTGGAAAAGTAACGCAATTTCCGTAAATTTGTAGACTTGAAATTTAACTCAAACACAGATATTTTTATGGCAAACATCAATCTCAGAAAGTACGGTATTTCGGGTGTTAAGGAAATCCTTTACAACCCCACGTACGAGGTTCTTTACAACGAAGAGACCAAGCCCGGTCTCGAGGGTTTTGACAAGGGTCAGGTAACCGAACTCGGCGCCATCAACGTGATGACGGGTATCTACACCGGCCGTTCCCCTAAAGACAAGTACATTGTCTACGATAACACTACCAAGGAAGGCAAGCCCGGTGAAATCTGGTGGACCACTGAAGGTTATCCCAACGACAACCACAAGATGTCCGTCGCCACCTGGAAAGAGGTTAAGAAACTCGCCATCAAGCAGCTCAGCGGCAAGCGTCTGTTTGTTGTTGACGGTTTCTGTGGCACCCACACCGACACCCGCATGAAGGTTCGCTTCATCATGGAGGTTGCATGGCAGGCCCACTTCGTGACCAACATGTTCATCCGTCCCAAGAACCAGAAGGAGTTTGACCAGGAGCCCGATTTCGTGGTCTACTGCGCTTCCAAGGCCGAGGTTAAGAACTACGAGATCCTGGGTCTCCGCAGCAGCACCTGCGTGGCCTTCAACGTTACCTCCCGTGAGCAGGTTATCCTGAACACCTGGTACGGTGGTGAGATGAAGAAGGGTATGTTCTCCATGATGAACTACTACCTCCCTCTGAAGGGCATCGCCGCCATGCACTGCTCCGCCAACACCGATATGAACGGTGAGAACACCGCCATCTTCTTCGGCCTCTCCGGCACCGGTAAGACCACCCTTTCCACCGATCCCAAGCGTCTCCTCATCGGTGACGACGAGCACGGCTGGGACAACAAGGGTGTGTTCAACTTCGAAGGCGGCTGCTACGCCAAGGTTATCAAGCTGGACAAGGAGTCCGAGCCCGATATCTACAACGCCATCCGTCGCGATGCCCTCCTGGAGAACGTGACCGTGGATGCCAACGGCAAGATTGACTTCAACGACAAGTCCGTCACCGAGAACACCCGCGTCAGCTATCCTATCTACCACATCGAGAAGATCGTGCGTCCCGTGTCCCACGGCCCGGCAGCCAAGCAGGTGATCTTCCTGAGCGCCGACGCTTTCGGCGTGCTGCCTCCCGTGTCCATCCTCACCCCCGAGCAGACCAAGTACTACTTCCTCTCCGGCTTCACCGCCAAGCTCGCAGGTACTGAGCGCGGCATCACCGAGCCCACTCCCACCTTCTCTGCCTGCTTCGGCCAGGCCTTCCTTGAGCTCCATCCTACAAAGTATGCAGAGGAACTCGTAAAGAAGATGAAGAAGAGCGGTGCAAAGGCTTACCTCGTGAACACCGGCTGGAACGGTACCGGCAAGCGCATCTCCATCCGCGACACCCGCGGTATCATCGATGCCATCCTCTCCGGTGCAATTGACAAGGCTCCCAC
>JAFPGC010000022.1 GCA_017423025.1 Bacteroidales bacterium | reverse complement strand
TCGGCAGAAGGGTGACAAACTGACTTATGAATATGATTTTGGCGACGGTTGGGTACATAAGGTAGAGCTTGTGTCTGACCCCGTTCCGTCCGACGATCGAACGATCCGTGTTCTTGGCGGCAAGGGCGCCTGCCCTCCCGAGGACATCGGCGGTCCTTGGCGATATTCACAACTTTTGGAAATTTTGGCCTCCGGAGACAAACGGAAATTGAAGAAAGAGTTCGGCGGCGAAATTCTGGACTGGTTGCCAGAAGGCTTCGATCCGGCCGAATTCGATGTGGAAGATACGCAGGCAGAGCTGGACGATGCGTTTGGGCAGGAGGCTAAATGATAGCGTAAATAATTGAGAGAACGCATGAAACATCGCGTAGATGTAGGCCATCCGCAACACATATACAGCTCGTTTCATGATATCGATGGTCTTTCGCACATAGGTGGGATAGGTTCGGTCGGAATCGTCAAACGAACTTGCATACCAGTGATTCTTTGCCAATATCTCTTTCGGGATCTCACGGCTGGAGGGCCCGTTTGCTTCTCTCATTAGTAAAAGAAGTGAAAGTAGTTTGGACAATGCAATCGGCAGCATGATTGAGGGTCAGGATGCTCCATACTGGTATTCTCGTATTCGTCCTGGCGTAAGGTCTTTCTTCGTTGAGAATCTCAATTACGAGATTCTGGATTCGCTCCTGGTTAAGCTCGATCAGTTCGTCCCCATAACCAAATTCCAGCGCTTGGATTGCGAGAATTCGAGGCAAGTGGTATTGCTAATGAAAGCGATGAATTTTGATCACTTAATTGGTAAGACGTTCATTAAGCCGGCAGCGAAGTCTGTTCCGTTTTATGGTATTGAGCTGGAGGTAAATCCTGACGCGATTATTATGTGGAAAGACGCCCACGGTATGTTCCATGTGGGGGCGATTAAGACGAAGTTGAAAAAATCGTCCTTCAAAAAGGAAGAGGCTACGATGATTGCTTGTATGATCAAGTATTACCTTGAAACTTTGTTCCCTGACTACGTGGTAGAGGACGATTATTGCATTTGCTATGATGCCTTCAGGAGTAAGACGTATAGCGCGAGCAACTATACGAAGAATCTAATAGTGGCCTCTGCCCTTGCCCGGAGAATAGCCATGATGGCACCTGTGGCTGCTTGATATGATGTAACTCGCCCTTGGCAGACAGACAATTCCGGGTCAATCCTGCGATGAGGGGGCACGGAACTGTTGGGATTGACATCGATGCGTGAGTTATGTCGGGCATGATGGGGGAGAAGGGGCGCGGTAAGAGCCGGGTCTGATAGTTGGCTGTGCGGTAGACGTCCCACTTCTGGGGACGTCTACCGCGAAATCGGCAGGAAATGCGGTTAGCGGTCCAAAGGATGGGACGTCTACCGCACGGGGCGGTGTAACCATAAGTCTGGGAGAATCCGTCAGGTTTTGTTATCTTTGTGAAAATCGAATATATGGTAGAAGAATTAACCACATATCTCCCTCAAGACTTGTCGGACCTGGACACCCTGATGCATGAATTATCGGCCACGAGCTTTTGCAACGAGGAGTTGTTAAAATCTGCATTGAACGATGCAAATGTACACGTGTATGTGATTCGGGAGGAGGGGCGCATTGTTGCCACGGGAACCCTTTGCATCAAACACACGCTGGAGTTTGCCATTGCCGATATTGAGTCGGTCGTTGTTGCTTCACGGTGTCGGGGAAGGGGGTACGGAAAGGAGTTGATGAGGGCGATGGTTGAGGCCGCCAAGAGTTTCCAAGCGCATCACATTCAGTTGACTTCCAATCCTGCGCGGGTGGCGGCGAACCGGTTGTATCAGGAACTGGGCTTCGAGCTGTATGAGACTAACTGCTATAAGATGAAGTTGTTATGAAACGATCACCCTTTTTTCATTGGCTTCTTTGGACCATCCTGCTGCCTCTGCTGATGGCTTGCGGGAACATCGGCCAAAAACAAAAGAATTTTGTGTCGGCGACGGCGGTTCGGGAGGCCAGTTATGCGGGACAAACGCCGCGCTTCAAGGCGCTGATATATTACTCGGACGATGTTGAGGAGGCGCATCGGCAGTTTACGCATCAGGCCATTTCTTTCTTCGACAAGCTTACAGTTGGGGATGGCTGGATTTTGGAGGCCGATAAGACCCTGCAGGGCAAGGGCGACCTCTCGCAGTACGACGTTATCATTATGCCGGACGTGCATCCGGGCGCCCCTGAAGAGCGAACTCTCTTTGAGCAATATATGGAGCAGGGCGGCGGATGGTTGGGGTTTCATGGTGCCGGATACAATGACCTCTCCACTGGCTGGGACTGGTTCCGGGAATTCCTGGGAGGCGTCCGCTTCCTGTGCAACACCTGGCCGCCGCAGCCCGCGCTGCTGGAGGTCGAGACACAGGAGCACGACATAACCAGGAATCTTCCCGATGAGTTTGTGTGCCCGTCCAGCGAGTACTACCAGTGGCAGCCGGATCCGAGGAGCAATTCTGATATTGAGATTCTTGTATCGCTCTCGCCGAAGAACTTCCCCATGGGTCTGAAGGACGTTGTCTTCGGAGGAGACTTCCCGGTGGTCTGGACGAATACCCGCTACAGGATGGTCTACATCAACATGGGTCACGGTGACGAGTGCTTCACCGACGCCACGCAGAACCTCCTTTTCATCAATGCCCTCCGGTGGGTGGTGAGCCGCTCGTCTTCGGGAAATCCATTTGAGCGGTAGGGGAGAGATGCCCGATCAGGTCGGGCATGACGGCGGATGAGGGCTGGTCAGAGCGGACGTGACGGGGGATGAGGGCCGGTCATAGCCGGGCGCGACTGGGGATGAGGCTCGGTCAGAGCCGGGCGCGGCGGTTGCAGTGCGGTAGGCGTCCCCAAAAGTGGGACGTTAACCGCGAAAACAGCCGAAAATGCGGTTAGCGGTCCGGAAAGTGGGACGTCTACCGCACCGGTAGAGACCTTTGCAAGAGGCACCGCCGCCGGAGTATACCAAATCCGGCGGCTACAGGACAACCGCTCCGCGAGCTCCGTTCAAGGGCTCACGGAGCGGTTGCCTGTTGCCGACCAGCCCCCCGGGCAAAGCAAAGGCTGCGCAAGCCTTGTTCCATAAAGTAACCATCCGATGCCCCGTGGGCGTAACTCTCTGATCACAAGCACTATGAATATTTACCCCTAGGCCAAAAAGCCTAGGGGTAATTGCTTAAGTTACTGGAATCCAATAGCTTCCATCCACGGGGCTTTGGCATATCGGGGAGAGACCATCCTTTCCTACGCCAAAGACGGGGCAAAGCCAGTCGGCGGCGGTGCCCTTCTTCCATCGGCCTTGAGAAATATGAAGGGATTTGTTATCTTTGTAGAAACTTAAAATGCTATGAACCAAGACGAACTGTGGATGAATAAGTGGCAGGAGGCGGTGGACTTCCTGGAGACGAATCATCGTCGGCCTTCGAAGTTCAATCCCGAGGAGAGGGATATGAGGAATTGGTGGAAGCACAATAAGAAGCTCCTGAATGCCGGAGAAATGAAGGAGGGCAGGGTGGAGCTGTTCAATCAGTTGCTGGCCCTGGGGGAGAAGTACAGGCACGTAAATCAGTATGATTGATTTCTTTTTTGTATATTTGTTGTGTGGACTTAATGTGTTGAATTTATGAAAGCAATTTGGATTTTTCTTTCGCTTCTTTTTGGACTGTTGTTTTTTGGGCTGGGGTGCATGATAGATGCTGTGGCTGTTGAGGGTTTTGGTGCCGTTGTGTTGTTCCCCGGACTTATCGGCCTTTTGGGAAAGATTTGGCCGGAAGAAGTTTAACGTAAGCATTTTTGCATGGATAGGATTGAGCTTGACGGCAAGACCATTCTGGTGACCGGGCATGCCGGGTTCATCGGCAGCAATCTGGTCAAGAGGCTTTTTGCCGATATGAAGGGCGGAACCATCGTGGGGGTGGATAACCTGAACGACTACTATGATCCTTCGCTTAAGAAGTATAGGCTGGAAGAGCTGGAAAAGGCTAAGCCTGCGGGGATTAATTATCGGCCCGTCGTAGGTAGTATTGCCGATAAGGCATTGATAGATGGTCTCTTCGCGGAGTACCACTTTGACATCGTCGTCAATCTGGCGGCGCAGGCCGGGGTGCGGTACAGCATAGAGAATCCTGATGTGTATATCGAGAGCAATGTCATCGGCTTTTACAATATCCTGGAGGCGTGCCGGCACAACCCGGTGAAGCATCTGGTGTATGCGTCCAGTTCCAGCGTTTACGGCGGCAACAAGAAGGTGCCGTTCAGCACGGACGACCGGGTGGACAACCCCGTGAGCCTGTATGCGGCCACCAAGAAGAGCAACGAGCTCATGGCCCACTGCTACAGCAAGTTATACAACATTCCTTCCACAGGCCTGCGGTTCTTCACGGTATATGGCCCCGCCGGCAGGCCCGATATGGCCTACTTCGGCTTTACCAACAAGCTGCTCGCCGGAAAGACCATCCAAATCTATAACTTTGGCAACTGCCGCCGCGATTTCACCTACGTGGACGACATCGTGGAAGGCATCGTGAGGGTGATGCAGGGCGCTCCGGAGCGCAAAACCGGCGAGGACGGCCTGCCCGTGCCGCCGTATGCCGTGTATAACATCGGCGGCGGCCAGCCGGAGAATCTGCTGGACTTCGTGCAGACGCTCCAGGAAGAGCTCGTTCAGGCCGGAGTGCTGCCGAAAGATTACGATTTCGACGCCCACAAGAAGCTGGTGCCCATGCAGCCCGGCGACGTGCCTACGACTTATGCAGACGCATCGGCCCTGGAGCGCGATTTTGGCTTTACCCCGAAGATTACGCTGCGGGAGGGACTCCGGGCCTTCGCGCAGTGGTACAAGAGCTATTACAAGCCTTAATCGGCCCGGGTAAACATGACCAAGCGGGAAATTGATAAACTGGGTGAGCGGATTGGTGCCTCGCAGGAGGTGGCCGATGAGGATCTGGAGCAGTTGCAGGCTTACCGACAGACTTTCCAGAAGCCGCTGGCGCGGGTGTTTGAGTTTGTGCTGGCATCGGCCCGAAAGCTGGATCGGCAGTGTATCGTGACCTACCGCATCAAGCGCATCGACACCATTATCGGGAAGTTGCGCCGCTTCAAGGACAATGACAACGGTCAGATGCATCTTTCCCGAATGTGGGACATTGCCGGGTGCCGATGCATCTTGAATACGCCGGATAACGAGAAACTCTACCAACTCAAAGACATCATTCTGAAGGAGTATGGGGTTGACTGCAAGATGAATGACTATGTGGCCACGCCCCGGGCTTCCGGTTACCGGTCCATTCATATCTATGTGAAGGATAAGGAGACGCAGACTCCCATTGAGATTCAGATCAGGAACAATGCGCAGCACAACTGGGCCACGCTGGTGGAGATTGTGGATGTTCTCTACGAGTCCAAGAACAAGGAGCAGGGTCTCAACGGTCCGCTGGGCGGCTTCTTGTCGCTGTTCTCAAAAGCCAAAGAACTGAGCGATGAGGAATTCTCGCAGATGCTGGATATGGAGCGGAAGATGAAGGTCTTCGAGAGAATGAGTAAGGTGCTCACGCGTAATAACTTAAATATCAGAAAACAGTGGCTCCGTCAGGACCGCAGGGGCTGCTATTACGTAATCACGGCCAATAAGAAGAAATCGGAGATTGTCACGTTCTCTACGTTTAAGGACGCGGAAAAGGCCTACTATGAGAAGTATCTGGCCAATTCGGACTCCAATATCGTCCTTACGCACATTATGAATGCCGATTTTGACCAAATCAGCATGGCATATTCCAACTACGTGCTGGCGATGCACGCCTTCTTCGACGATTATCGCGCCCTGCTGGCCGATAGGATTATCGAGAGCCTAAAGGGCGAGCATTATCGGCACTTCTTCCGTTATTTCCGCGTCTATAACAGCGACGTGCGGGGGCATATCGGCAATATGTCTATGGAGATGAAGAGCATATCGGCCTGCAACAATGATTCCAGCCTTAGCCGCAGCCAGATTAACAACTGGGTCAAGGAGATTCAGAACCGGTCCTTCCGCTGGCAGCGGGAGGTGAATGATTTCCTCAAACGGCTGAGCTATGTGAGTCACGGTGACCGCTTTAAGCGCTGGGTAATCAATAACCGGGTGAAGGGTTTGAAACGGGCCGTTTCTGAGGGACTTAGATTTTCTTAGACCTAATTTGGAGGATATTCAAAATACTTTCGCTATCTTTGTAATCCAACCAGTAATTGGTTATTTATGCAGAGTTCGGAAATTGTAAGGAAACTGTCCAACTGGTACTTCAGCAAGCGAGTATTGCCGTATTGGGCTATTATGTTGGCAGATGCCGCCATCGTTTTTGCTAGTGGCATTTTTGTATATTGGATCAGCAGCAATTCTCAGATAACCTATGAGCATCATCAGGATCTGTTTACATCGGCCCTAATCTATGCTGTCCTCAGTTTTGTAGGTGCCCGGATCTTTCGAACTTATTCCGGAGTTCTCCGGTATTCCAGTTTTGTAGACCTGGTCAAACTCACCTATGCCAACCTGGTCACGCTGGCGCTGGCACTGGCTACCACGCTTTTGGGCCGATGGCAGGGTATCGAGTACATCAGCGCCATCTCTCCGCTTAAGACCATAGCCACCTTCCTGCTGGCTATCGCATTTATGTGGGCCCTGCGCATTATGGTGAAGGTGCTTTTCGATGTGGCCAATGCCGATAGTCGCGCCCAGCGCGCCTTGGTTTACGGCGCCCTTTCCGGCGGTGTGGGCATGGCCAAGTACATCGCCTCGCAATCGCCGGCGCAGTTTAAGCTGAAGGGCTTTATCACCCATTCCCATCGTATAAAGGATATGCGTTTGATGGGTGTGAAGGTATACACACTGGATGACGATATTGCCGAAGTGGTGCGCAAAGAGCACATCGAGGCCGTCCTGGTGAGCCCCTTCCGTATTGAGGAATTCCGCCGGAACCAGAAGATTCAGGATATCCTGATTGGTGCCGGCTGTAAGATTTATATGACCCACGGGGCCCAGGAAGCCAGTATCCGCAACGGTTCGGTCACCGATGACGATCTGGAGGGTATGCAGCTCAAGGAGGTGAGTGTTGAAGACCTCCTGCCGCGCTCGGAGATTCGCGTAGATCTGGATTCCGTGAGGGAACAGCTCACCGGCAAGCGCGTGCTCATTACCGGCGCCGCGGGTTCCATCGGCTCGGAAATCGTGCGTCAGGTGGCGCAGTTCAAGCCCGCCAAGATGATGCTGATAGACCAGGCCGAAACGCCCCAGCACGACATCCGCCTCATGATGGCCAGGGACTTCCACGATATCCCCTGCGAGACGGTGGTGGCCAGTATTGACCGCCGCACGCGCATGGAGCATATCTTCAACGACTTCAAGCCGGAATATGTATTCCACGCCGCTGCCTACAAGCACGTGCCCATGATGGAGGACAATCCCTCCGAGGCAGTCCTGAACAATATCTGGGGCACCAAGATCATTGCCGATTTGAGTGTCCAGGTGGGCGTGAAGAAGTTTGTGATGATTTCCACCGACAAGGCCGTGAATCCCACCAATGTCATGGGCTGCAGCAAGCGTATCTGCGAGATTTACGTCCAGAGCCTGGACCGCAAGCTCAAATTGGATGCCCTGGAAAAGCGTAAGGAGCAGGTGGCTGGCAAGGGCGGGTCAAAAGACCAGGTTGAATACACGCAGTTTGTTACCACGCGTTTTGGTAATGTGCTGGGTTCCAACGGTTCTGTGATTCCGCTGTTCAAGGAACAGATCAAGAATGGCGGCCCTGTGACGGTTACGGATGAGAATATCGTACGTTTCTTCATGCTCATCCCCGAGGCCTGCAAACTGGTGCTGGAAGCCGGTACCAAGGGCAACGGTGGTGAGATCTTTGTCTTCGATATGGGCAAGCCGGTCAAGATTGCAGACCTGGCCAAACGTATGATTGCCCTTTCCGGTGCCCACAATGTCAAGATTGAGTACACCGGCCTCCGCGAAGGTGAAAAGCTGTATGAGGAGGTTTTGAACGAGATGGAGGGCACCAAGCCCACCTTCCACGAGAAAATCCGTATCGCCCAGGTTCGCGAGTACGACTACGACGAGGTGAACCGGGAGATTGAGGGGCTGATGGAAACGGCCAAGCAGTACGACAACATGGCCACCGTCCGCAAGATGAAGGAAATGGTTCCCGAGTACAAATCCAACAACTCGGCCTACGAGGTATTGGACAAGGAACTGTCTTCCGCCGGGGGGGGGTATGAATAAATGAGTTGTAGACGCCTTGGAGGTTTTCCAAGGCGTTTTTTTATAGGATCTGGCCTGCGGCGTTCTTGGTGTCTACCTTCTCGATGATGCGCTCCAGGGTGCCGTCTTCGTCAAAGATAAATGTGCGCCGGAGGGTGCCCAGCGTTGTTTTTCCGTACATTTTCTTTTCGCCCCATGCGCCGAAGGCCTGGAGCATCTCGGTGGAAGGGTCCGAGAGCAGGCGGAAGGGGAGTTCGTACTTGGCGCGGAAGCCGCTGTGGGATTTTGCGCTGTCTTTGCTCACGCCTACTACATTATATCCCTGCGCCGTGAGTTCGGCATAATTGTCCCGGAAACTGCAGGCCTCGGCCGTGCAGCCGGAGGTATTGTCCTTGGGGTAGAAGTAGATGATGGTCTTTCGGCCTTTGCCGATAAAGTCCTCCGAGCTGACGGTCTGACCGTCCTGGTCTACCACTTCGAAGTGGGGCATTTTGTCTCCGATCTTGAGCATATGATGGTTATTTAAAGAGTTTGCGGTATGCATCGGCCTTTTTCTCCAGGGGCAGCGGATAGGCCCGGGAGGTGGAAGGCATGCGATGGAAGCGGATGGGGCGGCTGTCAATGGTAAGGCCGATGCTGCCACCCACCGGCGGGACGGGGCAGCCGAAGGTGCCGGCAATGACCTCGGTGGCCTTCTGGCCGGTGGTGACGAGGGTATCGCACCGGGGGATCCGGGCCAGCAGGGCCGGGAGGTCGGTGGGCGTGACCACCTCCAGGAACGCGTCGGAGGCGTTGTCTTTGAGGCGGCGCACTTCGCAGGCGGTGTCGTAGAAGGCCAGCCCTTGCGCCGTGCAGAAGGCGCGGATGGCGGCCTCGTCAAAGCGTTTTTCGGCCGATATGCAGAAATGATTCTTGTCCCCGAAGTGGATGAGCCCCATGATGCGCCAGAAATCGTTGATCCAGTTGGGGTAGTAGAACGGCATGCACCACCGGTGCTCCTGCGGCGGAAAACTCCCCAGGAACAGTATGCGCGCCCCGTCCGGCAAAAACGGCTCAAAAGGATGCTTCTCAATCTCCTGCTTCATACTTACAAATATAGCAAGTTTTCTTTCAACTGCGGTAGACGTCCCAAAATGTGGGACGTTAACCGCGTTTTGGGCGTTTTTTGCGGTTAACGGTCCAAGAAATGGGACGTCTACCGCACTGGGATAGTCGGACTCTTCGAGAGGGACTATCCCTAAGGCACCGCCGCCGAGCCTCGTTACCGAGGCGGCGGTGCCCTTTTTCCATCGGCCCTCTCCTAACTTAAGCGGATTGTGTTGCAGGTGAGCAGTTTGCGTGAATCGGCCTTTATAAATATTGACGGCAACTTTCTCAAAATCAGCGACTTGTCAGATGGAAAAATAGTCTTCGTTTTTTCGTTTTCTTTTTGCCATCTTTCGGTCCGTGGCCTATCTTTTCGGGCTGGTAAGATTATGAGAAGAATATGGTTGGTTAGTACGGACCATTTGGAAGAAGAACTGTGGTTCCGTGATCTCGATGATTTCAAGGTGGCAATGAATTATATGGCCATCCAGGCGGCGTCACATCCTAATGTGAAAGTTCTTGCCTTCATTCTGATGTCCAATCACGTCCACATTGTGATTAAAGGCACGTCGGAGGATGTCTTGATGTTCATCGTGCAGTTCAAGCACCGCTATTCTATCTATATGAGAAAAAAGTGGGGCATAAAAGAATTCTTACGACGTAACGGGATAGATATCAAAGAGATACCTTATGATACCGAAGCGGTTGAACGTGCCATTGCTTACGTTCAGATGAACTGTGTGGCGGCCAGTATCTGCACCCATCCTGCCCAATATCCCTGGGGCACGGGAGATACTTTCTTCAGTCCGGCAAGGCCGATGTCAGCGAAGAGGGTAGGAGATTTGAAGGGCCGCGAACTGGAACGGCTGCTCCATTCTAATAGCACGGTCTTGCCCAAACACTGGCGTATCAATGCAGAAGGCTATGTCTTACCACAAGAATATGTGGATGTTCAGTCGGTTGAGAAGCTATTCCGCAGCGCTCAAAGGATGAACTACTTTTACACATCTTCCTCCAAGGCGCGCAAACGGTTGGAGTTGGAAGAAAACCTCCCAGCTTTTCGCGACCAAATCATTCTGTCGGCCATACCGGATTTATGCCGGAGCCTCTTTCAGAAAGAATCCTTTACAGAACTCACATCCACGCAAAAGGCCGAATTCATGCGCCAGATCCGCTACCGTTTCAGTGCCGATGTCAATCAGATAGCCAGAGTCTGCGGCGTCAGTTATGCCGATGCTGCAAAAATGATGGATTCCGCCCAGTGAGTGCGGTAGACGTCCCAAAATGTGGGACGTTAACCGCGTTTTGGGCTTTTTTTGCGGTTAACGGTCCAAGAAATGGGACGTCTACCGCACCGGGAGGGTCAGGCTACGCCTGCCGCGCGCTGAAGATATAAAAAATCGGCCCTGGAGGGGTGTCCGGGGCCGAAATAGGGGAGGGGAGAAGGATTACTTCTCGAAGTAGCGTTTGTAGAGGCCGTAGAAGCCGGCGCCGTGGCGGGCTTCGTCCTTAGCCATTTCGTGGACGCTGTCGTGGATGGCGTCGTAGCCCAGCTGCTTGGCGCGGGTGGCGATGGCCAGCTTGCCTTCGCAGGCGCCGGCCTCGGCCTCGTAGCGCTTCTTGAGGTTGGTCTTGGTGTCCCAGACCACTTCACCCAGGAGTTCGGCGATGCGGGCGGCGTGATCGGCCTCTTCGAAGGCGTAGCGCTTGAAGGCGTCGGCAATCTCGGGATAACCCTCGCGCTCTGCCTGGCGGCTCATGGCCAGGTACATGCCTACCTCGGAGCATTCGCCTGTAAAGTGTTCTTGCAGGCCGGCCCAGACTTCGGGGTCGCAGCCCTTGGCAACGCCGATTACGTGCTCGCAGGCCCACTGGGGCTCACTGCCTTGCTCTTTGATTTCTACAAACTTTTCGGCCTTGGCGTGGCATACGGGGCACTCTGCGGGGGGATTGGGACCTTCGTGTACATAGCCGCACACCAGGCATCTGAATTTCTTGTTCATATCAGTGTTATTTAATGTGTTGTATTTTAGAATATTTCTAACATTTACAAATATAGGTATTTTCCGTAATTATTGCTAATTTAGGGGCAAAGTTATGAAACCTTTTTTGCAACAGGTGGCCGCGCATTATCTGGCGGCTCAAAATATAGAGGGCCGATGCTTCATCTTCCCCAACCGCCGTTCCCTGGTCTTCTTCAAGAAGTACCTGGGAGACCTTTTGCGCACTTCCGGAAAAGGGCCGATGATGGTGCCGCCGCTCTACACCATCAACGATTTCTTCGGCAAGGTGGCCGATGCCGACACCTCCGACCGCCTGCGCCTGCTGCTGGAGTTGTACTCCTGCTACGCCACCCTTAATCCCCAGGCGGAACCGCTGGACGAGTTCCTCTTCTGGGGAGAGGTGCTGTTGGCCGATTTTGACGACGTGGACAAGTACCTGGTGGATGCGGAGAAACTCATGCAGAACGTGGGGGACTTCAAGGCCATCCAGGATCAGTTCGAATATTTGAGCGAGGGGCAGAAAGAGGCCATCGGCCATTTTCTGGCGCATTTCCGCGATGCTTCCGGCAAGTGGCGCCTGAATCCCGGGGCCGATGACGTGAAGGCCCGGTTCCTCCGCCTGTGGAACCTGCTGTATCCGCTGTACAAGGGCTTCAACGAGGCGTTGGAGGCCAAGGGAATGGCGTACGAGGGCAAGGTGTACCGCGCCCTGGCCGGTCGCCTGAAGGCCGGAGAGTCCGTGGCCGATATCCTCCAGGCCGCCTTCCCCGAGGTGACCGGATACGTGTTCGTGGGTCTGAATGCCCTGAACGAATGTGAAAGGACGGTGCTGGCCCGCATGCGCGACGCCCGCCTGGCGGAGTTCGTGTGGGACTATGTGTCCGAAGAGATCAAGGATAAGGCCAACAAGGCCTCCTTCTTTATGAAGAGGAACGTTCTGGACTTTCCCCAGGCGTTTCCGGTGGAGGCGGGCCCTCGCCCGTCCGTCACGGTTATAAGCGTCCCCTCTTCCGTGGGGCAGACGAAGCTGGCCCCGTGGATATTGAAGGAGATGGCCGGTCAAGCCGGCCATGACGAAAAGGGCGCCGGCCAGGATAATTCCGTCATGCCCGGCTGCGACCGGGCATCTCACGACCCTGTTGAAACCGCCTTTGTCCTTCCGGACGAGAGCCTGCTATTGCCGCTTCTCAACTCCCTTCCGGAGGAGTGTGACAATGTTAATGTGACCATGGGGTATCCCATGACGGGGAGTGCGGTGTATGCGCTTCTGAGCAGTCTGGGTCCCATGCAGCTGAAGATGCGGAATACGGGCGGCAAGTGGTATTTCTATCACCGGGAACTGCGGGAAGTGCTTTCTTCCGGTCTGCTGAAGCCGCTGTTTACGGCCGATGAGCAGGAGGTGATCCGGCAAGTAAAGGCCGCCGCCAAGTACTATGTTCCGGTGGAGGACCTGCAGGGCGGGCCCCTGCTGCAGCGGCTGTTCCAGCCGGTGGTGCAGCAGACCGCCACGCCGGACATCGGCCAGAATCATAGCGTGGAGCGTTATTTTTCCGAGCTTCTGTCTTTCATCGGCCAGCAGTTGACCAGGACTGGCGATTTGCTGGAGCTGGACTTTGTGGCGCGGTGCCATAAGCAGCTGAATATCCTGCAGGAAATGGATCTGGAGGTGCTGCCGGCCACTCATTTGCGGCTGATGGACCGCCTGCTGCAGGGCATTTCGGTGCCGTTCCGGGGCGAACCTCTGAAGGGTCTGCAGGTGATGGGCCCGCTGGAAACCCGTGCGCTGGATTTCCGTAACCTCGTGATTCTGAGCGCTAACGAGGGAATGTTCCCCCGGCGCAGCGTGAGCGCTTCCTTCATCCCTCCGGAGCTTCGGAAGGGCTTCGGCCTGCCTACTTACGAATACCAGGACGCCGTGTGGGCGTACTACTTCTATAGAATGATCCAGCGGCCGGAGCATGTGTGGCTGGTGTACGACAACCGCACCGAGGGCCTCAAGAACGGCGAGGAAAGCCGCTACATCAAGCAGCTGGAATACCACTTCCAGTGGCCCCTGCGCCGCATGGCCGCCACCGCCGCTATCAGCACGGTGGAAGAAGAGGGTGCCCTGCCCAAGACGCAGGAGCATGTGGACAAGGTTCGCGCCGGGCTGCTGTCGGCCAGTACGCTTCAAAGCTACCTGGCCTGCCCCGCCAAATTCTACTACCAGGTGGTGGAGGGCCTCAAGGCGGCCGATGAGGTCTCGGAGTCCCTGGACGCCAGCATGCTGGGCAACGTCTTCCATCACGTGATGCAGAAGCTGTACGGGCCGTTTTTGGGGAATGGTCTTCTGACCAAGGCACACCTCGAGGCCATGGTAAAGGACACCGCGCGCATCCGGAAACTCATCCGGGCCGAGGTCCTGGACCAGATGCATTCCATCGAGGTCACCGGCCGAAACCTGGTGCTGGAGAACATCCTCCAGGGCTATGTGGAGGAGACGCTGAAGCACGACATGCAGTTACTGGCCGATGCCGGATCGGAGGGATTCCATATCATCGGCCTGGAACAGAAGATGTTCTGTGAGATCAACGGCTTCAACTTCATCGGCTTCATCGACCGCCTGGACAGCTACAAGCCCGGCGAGGTGCGCATCGTGGACTACAAGACCGGCAAGGTGGAGGACAATGATATCCTGATTGATAACGCCAACGCCGCCGTGGTGGTGGAGCAGCTCTTTGCCCCCGACAGCAAGTCCCGCCCCAAGATCGCCCTCCAGCTCTTCCTGTACGACCACATGGTGGAAGGGACGGCAGGCGCAGCCAGGCTGGTGAATTCCATCTACAGCACGGCGCGGCTCTTCTCGCAGCCGCTGCCGGATGTTCCGGTATGCGCGGAGTTCTCCCGGCTGGCGATGGACGGGGTTATCGGCCTTTTGAACGAAATCACGGACCTGAACGTCCCCTTCCGCCGCACGGAGGACACCAAAACCTGCGAGTGGTGCGATTTTAAAGCCATTTGCGGAAGATAAATATTTGTATCTTTGCACCCATTATGGAGAATAAGAAACTTTCACCTTTGAAATTTTTGCCGGATGCGGCCGAGATGCCGTGGGGCAAGGTTGAATATATGCTGGCCGATCTGGGATTCGTGGATTCCGTGGCCATCGAGGGGTGGCTCAAGGGCAACACCCTCAGCGACATCATGCAGACTTATCTGGAGCGCGTGGTGGGGGAGACGGCCTTCGAGTGGTACGGCACGCAGTTCCCGGTGCTGGTGAAGAAGCTGGACGTGAAGGGACGCACTTCGCTGCACATCAACCCGGACGACGAAACGGCCGAGCAGCGCTACGACGCATTCGGCAAGACGGCGCTGTGGTATGTGACGTCAGTCGGCCCTAAAGCCAAAATCTTCCTGGGCTTCAAGCGCCCGGTGGGGGCCGATGAATTCTACCGCGCCTGCGCCGACGGCAGCGTGGAGGATCTCCTCTACAGCGTGACGCCGCGGGTGGGGGAGAGCTACCTCATCACGCCCGGCCTGGTACACGCTGCGGCCGATGTAACCCTGCTGGAAGTGGCCGAGTGCTCGGAACTGTGGTTCCGCCTGCACGACTGGGGCAGCCAGGAGCGCGAAATGCATCTGGAGGAGGCTTTCGACCTCATCAATTTTGACCAGTATCACCGTGTGCCGGCCCCGTCCAGGGAGCTGCTGGCGGCCGAGGACCAGTTCACCATCGGCCAAATCCACCTCACGGCCCCGCTGGAAAGCCACGCCGGCATCGAGGAAACCTTCCTCATTTACATCTGCGTGGGCGGCGCCGCCACCATCAAGGCCGATGGGGAGACGTTCCGCTTCGACGCTGGAGAGCTGGTGCTGGTCCCCGCCGAGTGTGCGGACTTTGTCCTGGCACCTGAGGGAGACGCTGCGGTGGTCCTGGAGGTAAGGATGGATCCACGCGCGAACAATGATATAGTGTCTGAACCCGTGGAGGAATAATGGAAGGAGTAAGAATAGATAAGTATTTGTGGGCCATCCGGGTGTTCAAGACCCGGACGGATGCTACGGATGCGTGCAAGGGCGGCAAGGTAAAGATTGGAACGGTGAATGCCAAGCCGTCGCGCGACGTGCAGGTGGGTGAAGTGATTGCCGTGCGCAAAGGTGCCGTGACATTTACGTACAAGGTGCTGCAGCTGGTGGATCATCGGCTGGGGGCCAAGCTGGTGCCGGACTATGCCGAGAACCTGACGCCCGAATCGGAGATTGAGAAACTCCGCGCGCCGGTGGAGAGTTTCTTCCTAACCCGCGACCGCGGGGCTGGAAGGCCCACCAAGAAGGACCGCCGCGAGATTGAACAGATCTGGGACGCCATAGACTTTACATCTTTCCCCGAAGACGATGACGAATAACGACTATATGTTCCCTACGTCCGTGAAGGAGGTGGAGGCCCTGGGGTGGGATTACATTGACATAATCCTGTTCTCCGGGGACGCCTTCATCGACCATCCGTCGTTTGGAACGGCCGTTATCGCCCGCTGGCTGCAGAAGTGGGGCTACCGCGTAGCGGTGGTGCCGCAGCCCAACTGGAGGGACGACCTCCGGGATTTCCGCAAGCTGGGAAGGCCGAGGCTGTACTTCGGCCTCAATGCCGGTGCCATGGATTCCATGGTGAACCACTACACCGCCTCCAAGCGCCTGAGGCACGACGACGCCTACACGCCGGAAGGCAAGGCGGGCGCCCGCCCCGACTACGCCGTCACGGTGTACACGCAGATCCTCAAAAAGCTGTACCCGGATGTCCCTGTCATTATCGGCGGCATCGAGGCTTCCCTCCGTCGCCTCACCCACTACGACTACTGGAAAGACTGCCTCATGCCCTCCGTCCTGGTCACCTCCGGAGCCGATTACCTCTGCTACGGCATGGGCGAAAGGCCGATGCTGGAGCTAACCCGTGGCATAGAAAAAGGCTGGTCCCAGCATAAAATGCAACAGATACAGCAAATTGCATTTTATGTAAATAAGAAATATAGAGTTTCTCCGGGGGTAGAGACCCCCAAACCGTCGGCTTCGCCGACCCCTCCCACCCCCTCCGGCACTCTTGTGCTTCATAGCTTTGAAGAGTGCGAGAAGGATAAGCGGGCTTTTGCGGAGAACTTTCACTGGATTGAGACCCATGCCAATATGATGCACCCGGATACCATCATTGAGCCGGTGGGGCAGGGGTATGTTCAGATCAATCCTCCTTATCCGCCTGCGACGCAGGAGGAGATGGACAGCTTCTGGGACCTGCCGTTTACCAAGCTGCCGCATCCGCGGTACAAGGGCAAGCGCATTCCGGCGTACGACATGATTAAATTCTCGGTGAATACGCACCGGGGCTGCTTTGGCGGGTGTAACTTCTGCACCATTGCGGCGCACCAGGGCAAGTTTATCCAGAGCCGGAGCGAGAAGTCTATCCTTAAGGAAGTATCGGCCCTTAACAATTTGCCGGACTTTGCGGGGAATATCTCCGACGTGGGGGCTCCCACGGCCAATATGTACGGGATGCACGGGAAGAACCTGGAGCTTTGCGACAAGTGCAAGCGCCGCAGCTGCCTCTTCCCCAAGCGCTGCCCCAACCTGGACTGCGACCACACGCGGCTTATGGAGCTTTACAAGCGCATCGACAGCACCAAGGGCATCCGGCACAGCTATATCGGCAGCGGCATCCGCTACGACCTTTTCCTAACGGAGGACGACTTCGTGGACGCCAGTTCCAAACCTTATCTCAAGACCCTGGTGCTGGACCATACTTCGGGCCGATTGAAAGTGGCCCCGGAGCATACGGAAGACCATGTGCTTCAGAAAATGGCGAAGCCCAGCTTCAAGCTCTTCGAGCATCTGCGGAAAGAGTTTGACAAGGTGAACCGCGAGGCCGGGACGCATGTGGGGCTGGTTCCGTACTTCATCTCTTCGCACCCCGGGTGTACGCTTAAAGACATGGAACGGCTGGCCAATCATCCGGCCCTGAAGGGAATCTGGATGGACCAGGTGCAGGATTTCACCCCTACGCCCATGACCACCAGTTCCGTGATGTTTTACACCGGACTGGATCCCCGCGACATGACGCCCGTGTTTACCGAGCGCAATCCGCAGAAAAAACAGGAACAAAAGTCATTTTTCTTCAAAAATTCTTCGAAAAATGCGGGCAAGCACTTGCAAGGTTCAAAACAATCCACTAATATTGCAGGCAGATACAAATCCCGAAATAAGAAGAAATAGGATTAAAACCAAACCTGACTATGGCAGACAAGAAAAGACATGTAGTGAGTTATGAGAAGATGAATGCCCATCCGGACCTCGCGGCCGCATTTGCCGAGAAGTACCCGAAGGGCTTCAGCGACTACCTGAACGATTTGGTGAAGTATCCCAAGCCGGACGGAACTTCCTTCTACGCCGTTACCGTTGAGGTTCCGGACGCCATTTATCTTGTAAAAATCAATGTAAAGACCGACGACCTCGAAGATGTGGCCCGTTGGCTGGAGGGCGAAGAAGACGCCGAAAACGAGGCCGTGGCCGGTGGCAGCGCCGACGCCTCCGACGCCAGCGGAGAAACCCTCCCGGACGACAACATCGCCCAGTATTCTACGGGGGCCGACGACGAATAGCAATGGCCAACCGCCGTGGCATAAAGTTTATTTGGGGTCCTCTACGGACCCTTTTGCATGATATACCCGAGAGCCGCGTCCTGCTGGGACTGAGCATAGTGACGGGCGTGTTGTGCGGGCTGGCTGCGGTGGCGCTCAAACTGGCCATCCATGGCATCCAGGGCCTTTTGGCCGATTGGCACGGCGACATCCGCTGGGCGTACCTCCTGCTCCCGGGCGTGGGTATGCTGCTGAGCCTTCTCATTGTCAAGTATATTGTTAAGGATAATATCGGCCACGGCGTCACCAAGGTGCTGCAGGCCGTTTCCAAGAACGAGTCCCGCATCAAGAAGCACAACTGCTGGAGCTCGCTGGTGACATCGGCCCTGACCATCGGCTTCGGCGGATCGGTGGGTGCCGAGGCTCCCATCGTGTACACGGGTGCGGCCATCGGCTCCAATCTGGGCCGATATTGCGGCATCTCGTACCGCGGCATGACGCTGCTGCTGGGCTGCGGCGCGGCCGGCGCCCTGGCGGGCATTTTCAATGCACCGCTGGCCGGCGTGCTGTTCACGCTGGAAATCCTGCTTTTCAACCTGTCGATGAGCGGCGTGCTTCCGCTGCTGCTGAGTTCCATATCGGCCACGCTGGTTAGCTATCTTTGCCTGGGCAAACAGACGCAGTTTGCCGCTACGCTGGTGCCCTTCTCCATGCAGAATATCCCGTTCTACGTGCTTCTGGGCATCTTCTGCGGGGTTATGGCGCTCTACTTTATCCGCACCACGCTGGCCATGGAAGACAAGCTGGGCCGGATGAAGAACCCTTATCTGAAGTGGGCGGTATCGGCCTTCTGTCTGGGGCTCTTGATTTTTCTGTTCCCGCCGCTGCACGGCGAAGGTTATAACTTCCTGGCGCCGCTGCTCAACGGGCATCCGGACATTTCCTTTGGCGGTTCCACTCCGCTCAGTTTCATGGCCGGCTGGCCCTGGGCCATTCCGCTGTTCTTCCTGCTGGTGCTGCTGCTCAAGGTGTTCTCCATGACATTCACCAATGCGGGAGGCGGCGTGGGCGGTACCTTCGGTCCTACTCTGTTCATGGGCGCCATCGCGGGCTTTGTGCTGGCGTACTCCATCAATCTGATAGCGCCGGGCAAGGTTCCCACTTCCAACTTTGTGCTGGTGGGTATGGCCGGGCTCATGGCGGGCGTTATGCAGGCACCGCTTACGGCCATCTTCCTCATTGCCGAGATTACTTCCGGGTACGATCTTCTGATTCCGCTTATCCTTACATCGGCCATCTCCTATGGCGTGACGCGCATCTTTGAGAAATATTCCATCTATACCAAGCGTATTGCAGCCAGCGGGGAATTGCTTACGCACGATTCCGACCAGGCGGTGCTCACGCTTATGCATGCGAAGGACCTGCTGGAGAAGGATTTCATTCCGGTTCGCATAGACGCTTCGCTGGGAGAACTGGTGGACACGGTGTCCCGCAGCGAGCGAAACCTGTTCCCTGTGCTGGATTCCAAGGGACGCTTCCAAGGCTTTGTGACGCTGGGCCGGATCCGCAAGGACATGTTCAGGCCCGATTTGTACGATGTCCGCAAGGTCTATAATTACATGGAGACGGCGCAGGAGTACGTGCACCCCGACGAACCCATGGATTCCATCATGCGCAAGTTTGAGAAAACGGGCGCCTGGAACCTGCCGATGGTGGGGGAGGACCGGGAATATTTTGGCTTCCTGTCCAAGTCAAAGATTTTCAATGCTTACCGCGAAGAACTGAAGGACTTCTCGCAGGATTAATTGGCTGAACAGCAATAAATTAGGCCGCAGATTATCTGCGGCCTTTTTTCTTGGCGGAAGCTTGGAGACTCCCTATCTTTGTCTTGCAGTGATCTGCCTGCGGATTCATCGATCGCCGCCAGGTAGTGATTCGTCCGGTGCCGGCCCTGTTTCCCCAGGGGCGGGCACCGCTCTATCTCTTGAAGAGGCGGACCACCAGGTTGATCAGGATGTAGAGGCAGAAGATGAGCAGCACGCTCAGGCTCAGGTGGGCATTCAGGACAATGCCGACCACCAGGATGGCGACAGAGAGCACCAGGAAAACGATGCGCTTGACGTCCAGCAGTTTGTGTCCCTTGGCCACCTTCATGCCGAACATGGGAATCTCACTCACCAGCAGCAGTCCCAACACTACGGCCACGGCCGGCAGGAACCAGGGTGTACCGGCCCAGGCGGCCAGCTTGGAGGCCGGCTCCATGTAGATATAACAGGCCAGCGAGCCGCAGATAAGGGCCGATGTAGGAGTGGCAACCCCCAGAAAGTCCGTGGTCTGCCTCTCGTCCACATTGAACTTGGCCAGGCGCAGGGCGCTCATCACGGCCAGGAACAGCGGCAGGTAGATGACCCAGCCCGTGCAGCCCCGGAAATGCATGGTAGTGACCAGCATAAGGGAAGGAAGCAGGCCGAAGCTGACCATGTCGGACAGGGAATCCAGCTCCTTTCCAATGGCCGAATAGGCGTGGAGCAGCCGGGCGGCCAGGCCGTCGCAGAAGTCGAAGACGGCCGCCGAAAGCATGAATGTGAAGGCCAGGTCCTGCTGGCCCCTGAAACTGGCAATCACTCCCATGGCCCCGCACAGGAGGTTCATGGAAGTGATTGTGTTGGGAATGTGCTTGACTATGCGCATTTATTTAACGCCAATCTTTTTGAGGATTTCCTTGGGAACGGCTTTCTTGTTGACCAGGATGTTCAGGGTCTTGCCCTTGGCGAATTCCTCGGACATGTACCAGAGGCCCTTGAAGGCACCGGCCTCGCCCCAGGAGTTCTTGATCATGTAGTACTTGGTACCGTTCTGGTCCTTGGCGATGCCGTAGAGGTGCATGCCGTGGTCGTCGGTGGAGGTCTTCTCGTCGTAGTACTGCTGACGGAGTTCCTGGGTCACCTTGACTTCCTTCACAGCGGGCTTGGCCTCGGGCTTGGGGGCATCGGCCTTGCCTACCCAGCGCTCCTGGTCGGAACCGGCGGTGGGCTTGGCCTGCATGTCTACGAGGATGCCGATACCGTCACGGGTGAAGCCGGGCTCGGATACGTCACCACCCCAGGCCACGGTGTAACCGTTCTCGACGGCGTAGTCCATGATGGCCATGAACTCGTCCAGGGGAACGTTCCAGGAAGGGGAGTTGCGCCAGTTGTCCTGTACCTCCATGGCGAACTGGGTGTAGAACGGATGGTGGGTATAGGAGGTGAAGCCGATGTAGTCGTCCAGGTTGATGCCCTGGGCGTCGCGGTAGCTCTCGGGGGTGTAGGTTACGCCGTTGACCACGAAGGTCTCGGGAACCTGGCCCATGTAGGCATCCAGGATGCCGTCCACGCCCTTGGGCCATACTTTTGTGAGCTTGCGGTTGGGGTTCTTGACCACGGCGTTAACGTAGCCCTTGAGGCCGGCGTCCAGCTCTCCCTGAACGGGGAGGTCGTAGCCGTACTGCATGCCGGTGTAGGCTTTCTGGTCGATGAGGCCGTAAGCCTTGGCGGTCTCGATGACGTCGCCGAAGTCGGAACCTACGGCGAAGTTAAGGCTGCCGTCCAGGCGCACGAACTTGATGGCGCGGTCGTAGTAGGAACGGCGGACGATGTACATTTCGGAGAAGTCCGGATATAGGGCGGGGTCCTTGATGCCCTTGGCCTTGATGACCTCGGACTCGAGGAAGGAGAGGCCGCTGAAGCACCAGCAGGTACCGCTGTTGTTCTGGTTTTTAACGGGGGTGATGGGGTTTTCCTTCACAACGGTGAAGGTGTAGTCCTTGGGGCTGACGGGGCTGGCCGGGCGCGGCTGCGCCTGGGTTCCCGCGATGGAGGCCACCAGAATGGCCAGAGTCAGAATACACTTTTTCATATTAACTTGTTTTGTGTTGCATGTCTTACAAAAGTAGGAACAATAATTCACTTTTGCAAGCAGTTTACTTCTCTTGCAACTCACGGGGGAAATGTGTAATTTTGCATGTTTTATGAAAAGAAGGTTATTTATCATTGGACTGGCACTGATGGCGGTGACGGCGTGTAAGCATGCGGGGAGCGTGCCGCGCGAGACTATCGGCCTGGTGCATAGCATAGTAGAAGATACGACCGGCATCCGCAAACTGGTGGAACAGGCCGGCGGGAAAGGGGCCGATGGCTCCATAGCCGTGCTGGGTGAGCCGGAGGATGTCGCCGTTCTGGCGCGGCGCTTCGCCGTGACGGACCGGATGGACAATGTGGACGGCCGGCAGAAGCCGGACTCCCTGCCGGATTTCGCAGGAGAGAAGTTCCACGCCCTGCTGGATTCATACAATGCCCCCTATAGTCAGTTTGTGAATGGGCCGGAAGGTCTGGACAGCCTTCGCGAGGTGGCCGTGAACGGTGCGCTCCACGCCTGGGATACCGTCTGCTTCCGTTCCTCCACGGGGCATGGCATTCCGCTCAAGAAGGCATCGGCCAAAATCCTTATTTTTACTTCTTCCCTGCAGGAGGAGTTCGGCCTCTTCGATGTGGATACGCTGCAGAAGCTGGTGGGCGGAAAATGCCACCTGATGTCGCCGGTGGGCATTCTGGTGGACGAAGCCCTGGCCGCCGGTGCGCAGAATATCCTGGTTTGGGCCCCCGACGCCGTGCGGGAATCGAAGGTCTGGGAGAAGGCCCTGGAAAGCCGGCACCGTGCAGATGCAACGCTTGCCGTCGTTACTCCCAAACCGGCCAAAGATGTGCGTACGCAGCTGCGCGATGTCCTGCGCCAGTATCTGGTGACGGGCCTGCCGCTGGACGCCCTTATCATTGACAGTTACCGGATCAATCCGGCTCCGCTTCAGTCGGAACTGGGGCTCATCCGCCTCTGCGGTACGGAAGAGGATACCGCGTTTGACAAGATGCTTTCGGCCCGTTTCCAGTTCTATGAGCCGGCCGAAGCCCTCCTCGATGCCACTTACAGGCTCCTGAGGGAAGAGAATCTGTTTGCGCACAAGATTGCCAAACCTGTGGTGAAGTATTACGAAAGCGCTGAATCCGAATCCGGGGAAGTGATCCTGGTGGAGACATCGGCCAATTATGTGAAGAACACCTATGTTCCAAGTCTCGATTAGCCCGGAGGAAATTGCAGCCCTGGAGCTGGCTTCGTTTCCGGGCGAGATTGTGTTGGTAGACGCTGAGGATGAGGTGTTTGACCAGGCCATCCGCTACCTCAAGAGGCAGAAGGTCCTGGGATTTGATACGGAGACCCGCCCCACTTTTTCGCCCGATCAGCATTCATCCGGGACGGCTCTGCTGCAGCTTTCCGGCAGCGGCAAGGCCTTCCTGTTCCGTTTGAAAAAATGCGGCCTGCCGCGGTCCCTGGCCTCCATCCTGGCCAATCCGGCCATCGTGAAGGTGGGTGCCGCCACGCTGGACGATGTCCGGGGCCTGCAGAAGATTACCAAATTCGCTCCCAAGGGTTTTGTGGACCTGCAGAACATCGTGGGGGAATATGGCATCCGGGACAAGTCCGTGAAGAAGATGACCGCCATTATCCTGGGCGTGAAAATCTCCAAGGCCCAGCAGCTGAGCAACTGGGAGGCCGAAAAACTCTCCGAGAGCCAGCAGAAATACGCCGCCACCGACGCCTGGGTATGCCGAGAGATGTACCTCAAGCTCATGGCTTCCGAAAAGAACCCCCTTACCCCCGAGCAGAATGGATAAGATTATCTTGAAACCCCACCGGGAGGAGTCTCTCCTGCGTTTTCATCCCTGGGTGTTCTCCGGGGCTGTGGCTCAGATCGTAGGTCATCCGGCCGAAGGCGACCTGGTGAGCGTCTGTTCGGCCGACGGCAAGCTGCTTTGCTGCGGCCATTATCAGATTGGCTCCATCGCCGTGCGCGTCCTCAGTTTTGACGAGGACCCCACCCAGGCCGATTTCTGGCTGCGGATGCTCACCCGTGCGTACCAGCTTCGCGAGGCGTATGGGCTGGCGACATCGGCCCAGACCACCTGCTACCGTCTGGTTCACGGCGAGGGAGACGGGCTGCCGGGGCTTATCATAGACTATTACGACGGCGTGTGCGTGCTCCAGGCCCATTCGGTGGGCATGTTCCGCGCCAAGGCCGCCATTTCAGAGGCGCTGCAGCAGCTTTACGGAGAGCGCCTGAAGGCCGTATACGACAAGAGTTCCGGCACCGCCCCTTTCAAGGCCGGCCTGGAGCTCATTGACGGCTATCTGTACGAGGCCCCCGGTTTTGAGGCCGATGAACAGGCCGTCCTCGAGAACGGCAACAAGTTCCTGGTGAACTGGTGCGAGGGGCAGAAGACGGGCTTCTTCCTGGACCAGCGCGAGAACCGCTTCCGGGTGGGTTCCCTGGCCCGCGGACGCCGCGTGCTCAACCTCTTCTGCTACACCGGCGGCTTTTCCATCTACGCCCTGGCCGGCGGCGCCGCCCACGTGGATTCCGTGGACAGCTCCAAACGGGCCATGGACATGGTGGACCGCAATGTGGCCCTGAACGGGTTCACGCCCGAGCAGCACACTTCCTACTGCACGGACGCCATCGAGTTTGTGAAGAATGTTCCGGACGGCGCTTACGACCTCATGATCGTGGACCCGCCGGCATTCGCCAAGCACCGCGGCGCCCTCAAGAATGCGCTCAGGGCCTACCAGCGCCTGAACGCGGCCGCCATCGCCAAGGTGGCTCCCGGCGGATTTGTGTTCACCTTCAGCTGCTCGCAGGTGGTGGACAAGGAGGCGTTTGCCCTGGCCGTTTTCTCTGCCGCCGCAGAGACCGGCCGCAGCGTGCGCATCCTGGACCGCCTGAACCAGCCCGCAGACCATTCCGTCAACATCTATCACCCCGAAGGCGAATACCTTAAGGGCCTCCTCCTCTACGTGGAATAATCCGCTTTCATCCCTTGCAATTGTAGGTAAAAATGCCTACATTTACAAGTCATGAAAGAACTTTACTTAAATTATATCGCCCAGCTGCTGCGCATCCAGAAGTGGCAGGTGGAGAATTGCATAGAGTTGTTCCAGGAGGGCTGCACCATCCCTTTCATCAGCCGTTACCGCAAAGAGCGCACAGGCGGCCTCACAGACGTCGAAGTAGGCGAGGTCAAGCATTGGGCCGATGTCTTCGAAGAGATGGAAAAGCGCAAGACGTCCATCCTGGGCACCATCGAGGAGCAGGGGAAGCTGACGCCGGACCTGCAGAAAGCCATCGAGAACTGCGTGAGCAGCAGCGAGCTGGAAGACCTGTACCTGCCTTATCGGCCCAAACGCAAGACGCGCGCGACGGTGGCCATCGCCAAAGGCCTGGAACCCCTGGCAGATCTTCTCTGGAATAACAAGACCCGCAACCCCGAGGCCGATGCCGCCAAGTACGTCAAAGGCGAGGTAGGCAGCGTAGAGGAAGCGTTGCAGGGCGCCCGGGACATCCTGGCGGAACGCATCAGCGAAACGGCCCACAACCGCGAGACCCTGCGCGGCATCTACCGCACCCGCCGTGTTTGCTCCAAGGTAACCAAGGAAGGCATGTCCAATCCGGAAGCCGCCAAGTACCGCAGCTATTTCAGTTTCTCGCAGCCCATCGCCAAAATTCCTTCCCACAACCTGCTGGCCATGCTCCGTGCCCAGGACGAGGGATTCCTCAAAGTCGAAATTGACGCCGACGGAGAGAAGTGCGGCAACAAACTCTATTACGACTATTGCCAGGAGCACGGCTATCCTTCGCATCAGCAGGTGCGCCAGGCCGTGGACGATGCCTGGAAGCGCCTGCTGGACCCCTCCATCACGGGAGAGGTGCTGAGGGAGGCCAAGGAAAAGGCCGATATCGAAAGCATCCAGGTGTTCGGAGACAACCTGCGCCAGCTGCTCATGGACCCGCCGGTGGGCCAGAAGCGCGTGATGGCCATTGACCCGGGCTTCCGCACGGGCTGCAAGGTGGTGTGCCTGGACGAGCAGGGAAACCTCCTCTGCCACGACGTCATCTACCCCCATCCGCCGGTGGCCAAGAAGATGGATGCCATCATAAAGGTGGCCGATTTGGTAGACAAGTATAAGATAGAGGTTATCGCCATAGGCAGCGGCACCGCCGGACGCGAGACGGAGGATTTCGTCCGCAAGGTGGGCCTGCCGGAAGAGGTGCGCATCTTTTCGGTGAATGAAGACGGCGCCTCCGTATATTCGGCCTCCGAGGTGGGCCGGGAGGAGTTCCCGGAGTACGACGTCACCGTCCGCGGGGCGGTTTCCATCGGCCGCCGCCTCATGGATCCGCTGGCCGAACTGGTGAAGATCGACCCCAAGTCGCTGGGCGTGGGGCAGTATCAGCACGACGTGGACCAGGGGCTCCTGAAGGAGAAGCTGGACAACACGGTGGAGAGCTGCGTGAACAACGTGGGTGTGAACCTGAACACCGCCAGCCCGTATCTGCTGCGCTATGTGAGCGGCATCGGCCCCGCCCTCTCCAAGGCCATTACGGATTACCGCGCCAAGAACGGAGATTTCAAGAGCCGCGAGGAGCTTCGCAAGGTTCCGCGCCTGGGAGACAAGGCCTTCCAGCAGTGTGCGGGCTTCCTGCGCATCCACGGGGCGGCCAATCCGCTGGACAATTCGGCCGTGCACCCCGAGGCCTACCACATCGTGGCCAAAATGGCCAGGGACCTGAAACTGAGCACGCAGGAGCTTGTGGGCAACGCCGATGCCTGCAAGGGCATCCAGGCCGATAAGTACGTAGAGAAGGACTTCGGCCTTCCCACGGTGAACGATATCATCCTGGAGCTTCAGAAGCCGGGGCGCGACCCTCGCGAGAGTGCGCAGGAGTTCGCCTTTGCCGATGACATCCACGAAATTGACGACCTCAAGCCCGGCATGGAACTGCCCGGCATCGTGACCAACCTCACCGCCTTTGGCGCCTTCGTAGATATCGGCCTTCATGAAAACGGCCTCATCCATGCCTCCCAGATGGGTGTGAAGGGGATGGCGGTGCCGTCGAAGGTGCTCAAACTGCATCAGCACGTTATGGTGCAGGTGCTCAGCATAGACCTGGAAAGAAACCGCATAGGACTAAGACTAATCAAATAACCATGAAAAGAACTCTCTTTGTTTTGGCGCTTGCCGCCGTATGCAGCCTGGCCGCTGCCAAGGACTACACCGTTACGTCCCCGGACGGTCACCTGAGCGTGAAAATCGACGCCGGGAAAACGCTAACTTACAGCATTGAGCGCGACGGGATGCTGCTCATCAAGCCTTCCTGCCTGCAGCTGACGCTGGAGAACGGTACGCTCTGGGGCCCTTCGGCCCAGATTAGAAAGGCCGTTACCCGCAGCGTGGACAACACGGTGCCGTCCCCTGTGTTCAAGCGTTCCGAGGTCCGGGACCATTTCAACGAACTGGTGCTCCAGACCAAGGAATACAACCTGGTTTTCCGCGCCTATGACGACGGTATTGCCTGGCGTTTCGTGCCCGTGAAGCCTGTTACGGTAAAGACTGAGGACATCCTCTTCACCTTTGCCCAGGACTGGCCGGCCTACATCCCGTATGTGAACCAGCACACGGAAACCCTGGAAAGCCAGTTCTTCTCTTCGCAGGAAGCCCATTACACGCATGCAAAGATCTCCGAGTGGAACAGCGGGCGCCTTGCCTTCCCGCCCATCACCATCGAGGCCGATAAGGGCGTCAAGCTCTGCATCGTGGAGGCCGACCTCATCGACTATCCAGGCATGTACCTCTACAATGGCAACTCGGGCCTTTCGCTCAAGGGTATGTTCGCCAAGGTTCCCGCCAGCTATGAGGCCGAGGACGGGGACACCTTCCAGCGCATCATCACCTCCCGCAAGGACGTGATCGCGGAGAATGTGAGTGTTATGCCCTGGCGCGCCGTCATCGTGGCACCCGAGGCCAAGGACCTGGCCCAGAGCGATATGACGTGGCGCCTGGCCAGCCCGCAGGCCGTTGACGACATCTCCTGGCTCAAGCCCGGCAAGGTGGCCTGGGACTGGTGGAACGGCTGGAACCTCTATGGCGTAGACTTCGAGGCCGGAATTAACACACAGACCTATAAATATTATATTGACTTTGCATCGGCCAATGACATCGAGTACATCGTGATGGACGAGGGCTGGGCCAAGAATACGGTGCTCAATATGAAGGAAACCCGTCCGGAGATCGACCTTCCGGAACTGGTGCGCTATGGCCAGGAGAAGGGTGTGGGCATTGTGCTCTGGACCATCGCCCGCCTGTTCGAGGACCAGATGGAGGAACTCTGCGCCCAGTATTCCGCCATGGGTGTCAAGGGCTGGAAGATTGACTTCATGGACCACGACGACCAGAATATGGTGCATTTCTACCGCAATGCGGCGGCTGTGACGGCCAAGTACCACATGTTTGTGGACTTCCACGGCGCCTACAAGCCGGTGGGCATGTCCCGCACCTATCCCAACGTGCTCAATTACGAGGGCGTGTATGGCCTGGAGAACATGAAATGGGGCAACCCGGCGGTGGATCAGGTGACTTACGACGTTACCATTCCTTTCACGCGCCTGGTGGCCGGTCCGGCCGATTATACGCAGGGTGCCATGCGCAATGCCAAGAAGTCCAATTATCGGCCCGTAGGGGATGAACCCATGTCCCAGGGCACGCGCTGCCACCAGCTGGCGGAATACGTTATCTTTGACGCTCCGCTCTCCATGCTGTGCGACTCTCCTTCCAATTATATGCGCGAACCCGAGTGCACGGAATGGATTGCCAAGGTCCCTACCGTCTGGGACGAGACCGTGGCCCTGGCCGGTGAGATAGGGGAGTACGTGGTGCTGGCCCGCCGCAAGGGTTCTACCTGGTACGTGGGCGCCCTGAACAACTGGGAACCGCGGGACCTGGAGCTGGATCTGAGCTTCATTCCCGCCGGCACCGAGGTGGAGATTATGGCCGATGGCGTCAATGCCCACCGCGCCGCCCGCGACTATAAGAAGATCGAGACCAAGCTGGACGGCAAACCGGTGAAGATTCACCTGGCCCCCGGCGGAGGATGGGCACTTCGTGCCGAATAGCACCCACGTTACCCTAACCCTAAATCCCTTCCCTCGGGGAAGGGACTTTTGTCGGCCTTCGGCCTCCGAATTAAATGATTATTCCCGGTCTTGTTGGCCGGGAATTCTTTTTATGCTTTGGGTTTGATTTTTCGGAACCGGAGGCCTATCACGCCCCAGAAGGCTTCGCCGAAGATTCCTCCGCTCATCTTGGAGGTGCCTTTCTGGCGGTTGGTAAAGACGATGGGCACTTCCTTGAGGTTGAAGCCCAGTTTCCAGGCGGTGTATTTCATCTCTATCTGGAAGCCGTACCCTTTCATCTTGACGGCGTCCATGTCGATGGTCTCCAGCACTTCCCGCTTGTAGCAGACAAAGCCGGCGGTGGTGTCGTAAATGCGCATCCCCAGCACCGTTCTCACATAGGCCGATGCAAAGTAGGACATGATGATGCGGCTGATGGGCCAGTCAATCACGCTCACCCCGTTGCAGTAGCGGGAGCCGATGGCCAGCTGCGCCCCTTCCTGGAAGCAGGCCTGGTACAGCCGGAGGAGGTCCTGCGGATTGTGGGAGAAATCGGCATCCAT
The DNA here is from genome assembly GCA_017423025.1 of Bacteroidales bacterium. Taxonomy (GTDB): domain Bacteria; phylum Bacteroidota; class Bacteroidia; order Bacteroidales; family UBA932; genus Cryptobacteroides. The sequence goes on along the minus strand of JAFPGC010000022.1, from coordinate 567 downwards.
CTCGAAGATGTAGTCATAACCCTTTTCCAGTGCCCAGCGGAAGCCGGTGAGGTAGGCGGTGCCCAGTCCCAGTTTGCCGCTGCGCTCAATCATGTGCAGCGTCTCGGGGGCCGATGCCTGCATTTCCTTAACGATGGCGGCGGTACCGTCGGGGGAACCGTCGTCTATGACCAGAACATGGAATTGGCCGGGAAGGGCGAATACGGCGGCGATGATGTCCCGGATGTTCTCCTTCTCGTTGTAGGTGGGGATGATGACTACTTTTTTGTCCATAATCAACAAAGATACGCTTTTTTCCTTTTATTATAATAGTATAGGGATGCAAAAGTGGGGCCGATGCAAAAAAAGTAAAAATTTCTTCAAAAAATTTTGCAGGATTAAAAAAAGGTAGTACCTTTGCAGTCCCGCTTCATAACAGAGCGGGTTTTTAACGCCCTACCGAAAGGCAGGAGTTATTAAAAAAGTTCATTGAAAAGACTGAAAGAAAGTACAAGCAAGTACCGAGAAATTGTGTAACACAATTTACTAATAAACGAGCGTCAGTTTCTTTTAAGAAACAGCGTCAGG
>JAFPGC010000021.1 GCA_017423025.1 Bacteroidales bacterium | reverse complement strand
CTCCAGGGGTGGCCGCGCGGCCAGGGGCGGGACGCCCCTATGAGCGCAATATATATCCACAAACTACACCGCTGAATCGAAGTGATGAAATATATCCTAACTTCTTTCCAAATCATTTGGAAAATCCATAAGAATAGATACCGTTTTTTTCGTTAAATCAAGAAATTACCTCCCGGCATCTTTTTAAAGATTTTTAAGAGGCCCTGTTTAATTTGGAAAACCCGAAACTTGTTTATACATTTGTAGACCCAAATTTTGAGTTGGACTTATAATTGACCATTATAATAACACGCTAAACTTATCTTGACCTGCTTCTTCCCTTACGGAAAGATGCGGGATTTTTTGCATAATATCCTAAACCTGGAATAACACCAATTATTAACTTTAATTCTTATGTTCAAAAAGCTTCAATCAGTATTACTGATGGTCATCCTGGTCTCCGTGTCCTGGGTGGCTTCTGCTCAGAACCGTACGGCCAAGGGCGTTGTCGTTGACAACATCGGCCCCGTCGTAGGTGCTGGCGTAGTTGTAGCCGGAACCAACAACGGTGCCATCACCGATGTGGACGGTTCCTTTACACTCAACAACGTGCCGAACGGCGCCACCCTCGTGGTGAGCTGCATCGGCTACGAGACCGTAGAGGTTGTGTTCAATGGCCAGCCCATTAACGTAACCCTTCGCGAAGACAGCGAACTCCTGGAAGAGGTAGTTGTCACCGCCCTCGGTATCTCCCGTGAAAAGAAGTCCCTCGGTTATGCCGTGCAGGACGTTAAAGCGGAAGAACTCACCCGTGGCGGTGGTGTTACCCTCACCGACGCCCTCCAGGGCAAGGTGGCCGGCCTCATGATCAACAATTCTGCTACCGGCGCCGGCGGATCCACCCGTGTGGTTCTCCGTGGTAACTCCTCCCTCTCCGACAACAACTCTCCTCTTTATGTGGTAGATGGTGTTCCCTATGACAACGGCGGTATGCCGGGTGCCGATCAGGCCGGTCTGTGGGGCTCCAAGGACCACCAGGGTGGTGCTTTCGACATCAACCCCGAAGACATCGAGAGCGTTTCCGTGCTGAAGGGCCCCACCGCGGCCGCTCTGTACGGTTCCCGCGCAGGTAACGGTGTCATCCTCATTACCACCAAGAAGGGCGGTAAGGGCCATGAGAAGATCGGTATCAGCTACAGTGGCAAGTTCACCTGGTCTCCCGTCGCCTACTTCCCTGAACTCCAGAACGAATATGGCCAGGGCTCCCTGGGCGTCTACAATCCGGAATCCACCGGTTCCTGGGGTCCCCGCATGGGCTCCATCGCCCCCGTCGCCAACTGGTGGGATGGTACTACCACTATCCCTTACCAGGGCACAGAGAATCCTTGGAAGGAATTCTATCGCACTGGTAACAGCCAGAGCCACAACATTACCCTCGCCGGTGGCAGCAAGGACAATCCTTTCCGTCTCACCCTGGGTCATGACAAGACCAACTCCGTTGTGAAGACTTCCGACATCAAGCGTACCAGCGTAGACTTCGTTTCCAGCAACAAGCTCACCGATTGGCTCAAGCTGGACGTGAAGGCCAACTACGTGAATACTGCCGGTAATAACCGTCAGGCCCGTGGTGCTTACGGTTCCTCCTTCAACATCCTCACCATGCCCCGCAGCATCCGCATGTCCGACCTGGCCGAGCACTGGCTGGACGAGGCTGTGGTAGCCGCCGGTGGTGAAGGTCAGCTCAACTGGCACGAGGTCAGCCCTAACTGCCAGAACCCTTACTTCATCCAGAATACCCGTGTCAACGGTGACGTTCAGCACAAGTTCTTCGGAATGGGTGCCATCACCGTCAACATTCTCAAGAACCTCACCCTCAAGGTGAAGGACGGTATCACCTGGGCCGGTTCCACCGACAAGGAGTCCATGCTGTACAAGAACGCCGGTTTCCGCGTTCCCAGCTTCGACATGCGCAAGAGCACCACTCTCGAGAACAACCTCGAAGGCCTCCTGTCCTACAACAATTCCTTCGGCGACTTCGACCTCGGTGTGAGCGTGGGTGGTAACCTCATGCACTACAAGAACGAGGTTCTCCGTGCTATCTCCAAGGACATCCCCTTCAACGGTGCCTTCTATGTGGCTGCCGGTTCCCTGGACGGCGACACCTGGAACTCCATCTACGAGAAGGAAATCCAGTCCGTCTTCGCTTTCGCCAACCTGGGTTGGAAGAACTTCCTCTTCCTGGATGTGACCGCCCGTAACGACTGGTCCTCCACCCTCCCTGCTGCCAACCGCAGCTACTTCTATCCTTCCGTGAGCTTGTCTTACCTGTTCACCGGCATGCTGGAAGAAATGGGTGTTGATTACAACAAGGACTTCCTGGATTACGGTAAGATCCGCGCTTCCTGGGCCAAGGTAGGTAAGGATACCGATCCCTATCAGCTGGAAACCCTCCTGGGTACCACCAGCGGTGTGAACGGCCTCCAGTACATCACCTATCCTACCACCCGTGCCAATGCCAACCTGAAGCCCGAAATGGTGACTTCCTGGGAACTCGGTACCGAGTGGCACTTCTTCAAGAACCGTCTGGGCATCGACTTCACCTACTATCACTCCAACACCGTGAACCAGGTGATGAGAATCGACCTCCCTTATTCCTCCGGTGTACAGCGCCAGTGGATCAACGCTGGTAACATCCAGAACCAGGGTATCGAGCTCCAGTTGAACGGTGACTTCATCCGCACCCGCGACATCACCTTCGGCGCCACCTTCAACTTCGCCAAGAACTGGAACAAGGTTGTCGAACTCTATCACAATGCCGAAATGGGCATCGATATGGACCGCTACTCCCTGGGTAACATCAACTTCTCCTCCTCCGGTGACGGTACTGTGTACGCCATCGAGGGCAAGCAGATCGGTACCCTCTACGGTACTGGTTACAAGTACGATGCTGCTGGCAACAAGGTGATTGGTGAGAACGGTCTGCCCGTGATCGAATCCAATAAGGAAATCGCCAGCGTGGCTCCTGACTTCACCGGTTCCTTCGGCCTCAACTTCAATTGGAAGGGCCTGGGCGTCAACGCTCTGTTCTCCTTCCAGAAGGGTGGCAGCCTGTATTCCGCTACTGAGTACATGACTCTGCACAGCGGTACCGGCCTCCGCACCGCCGACCGTTCCGACCGCGTAATCGAGGGTGTTACTGAATCCGGTGCCAGAAACACCGTTTCCGTGACCGCTCAGAACTTCTGGAACAACATCCCTATGGAAGAGTGCGTTTACGACGCTTCCTACCTCAAGCTCAGCGAGCTGTCCATCAGCTACAGCCTGCCTAAGAAGTGGCTGGAGAAGGCCTTCGCCGGCTATGTTGACAACATCCGCATCTCCGCTGTGGGTTCCAACCTCTTCTACTTCCTCAAGCACACCCCTGGCACTACGCCCGATGGTGCTCTCACCGAGAACTCTCTTATGGCTACCGCCTTTGACCTGTGCCCTTACCCGGCCACCCGCAACTTTGGTGTAGCCCTTAACATTGGTTTCTAATTTAAAGGGAGATAGTGAATATGAAAAAGTTTATCATACCTGTTCTGGCTATTCTTGCCCTGGCTTCCTGCACGGCTAAGTTCGACGAAATGAACAAGCCTACCACCGGCCTTACCGCAGAATCTGCTCAGCCCATGTACATCTTCGGCCGTACGCTGTACAACGGTTCCTCCAATGACCACCAGCGTAACTTCAACCTGAACGATGACATGTACGCCCACTACTTCGCCCAGGGTCTCGGTTGGACCGACTTCTGGCGTTACAACGCCGGTTGGGGTGACATCTATTGGCGTGACTTCTACACCGATCGTCTCCAGGAATATTGGCTCATCAACGACATTACCGAGGGTCAGGATATGTATTCCTGCGTCCGCGCCTGCAACGACATCTGGAATGTTGTGCTCTGGCTTCGCGTCATTGACCGTCACGGCGACGCCCCTTACTTTGACGAGGAAGGCAACTACGGCGCCGGTAAGGGTGTTACCCTGCCTTACAGCCACGTGGAAGACATCTATGCCGACCTCATCAAGCGTCTGAAAGCCGATGTAGCCCTGCTGAACAACACCAGTGGTCAGGTTACCTTCGGTGCCTATGACTTCCTGTTCAACAACGACTGGAAGCAGTGGCAGAAGTTCGCCAACACGCTCATCATGCGTCTGGCCATGCGCTTCTCCAATGTTTTCGAGAACTTCAAGCAGGATTTCGCAACGGCCGCTTCCGGTTGCTTCAACAGCCCTTCCGACTACGCCCGCATCAGCTGCGACACCGGTGTTTGGGGTGACTACTATGACCGTACCTTCAACGACTGGTCCAACACCTTCACCAACTGTGACTTCATGGATATGATGAACGGTACCAACGAAGGTTACACCACCGGCGTTGTGGATCCTCGTCGTGCCTTCTTCTTCCTGCCCGGTACGGCAGAAGCCAAAGAGGGTAGCAACTGGGATGGTTATCCTTTCGACTACACGGCTGATACCGAGAGCACCATCGTTACTGCCCACGGTGGTAACAAGTCCTTCGCCCGTCTGAACATGTACGAGAAGGATGGCTTCTTCCACTACAGCAAGGCTGGCAACGAGAACCTCTCCTGGTGCTACAGCTCCTATTCCGAGGCTCTGTTCCTGAAGGCCGAAGGTGCCCTCCGTGGTTGGATCAGCGGTGATGCCGAGACCATCTGGAAGCAGGCTATCAAGGCCTCCATGGACGAGATCAGCACCTTCGTTACCCGTTCCGGCGGTAAGGCTACCATCAGCGAGGATGAGGCTAACGCCTATATCGCCGCCCTGCCCGCCTTCGGTGCTTCCAAGGAAATGCAGCTCCGTTCCATCATCATCCAGAAGTGGGTTGCCCTGTATCCCAACTCTGTCGAGGCTTGGGCCGAGCAGCGCCGCACCGGTTATCCGGATTACTTCAGCGGTGTTCTCACTTATCCTGCCGTAAGCTCCAGCTCCGGTGTTTCCGTCGGTAATATTATCCAGCGTATCCCTTATCCTCAGAATGAGTATAACACCAACGCTGGTAACATCCCTGCCGACCACAAGGATTACAACGCCAAGAACATGGAGAAGGGTATCTTCTGGAGCCTGAGAGGCGAAAATGGTGTTCAGAAAGCCAGCGAGGCCCCTGTAAACCATTTCTAGTAGATAGATTGCTTTAAATTTCCGGCGACTCCTTTCGGGGCCGCCGGATTTTTTTCCTGAAAAAGCATTATCTTTGAGATATGAAACGCAGATCCTTCCTCAAAGACGCCGCCTGGGCAACCGTCGTGGCTGCCGCGGCCCCTTCCCTCTCCGCCTGCACGCGGATGAGTTCGCCTGAAGATTCCATCGGCCCCCTGGCCGCTTCCCTGAACTATCGGCCCGACGGGACCTTTACCCTGGTGCAGTTTACGGACACGCACTATATAGCAGGGGATCCGCGTTCGCAAAGGGCCCTGGAGTGCGTGAAGGAGGCCCTTGACGGTGTTAAGCCGGACCTTGTCATCCATACCGGAGACATCGTCTTCGGCAAGCCGGACCTGGATAGCGCGCGGGAGATTCTGACGCCCCTGGCCGAAAGCGGCATCCCCTGGGCCGTGGCGCTGGGCAATCACGATTCCCAGTTCGGCTCCACGCGAGAGGATATGTTCGCCCTTATCCGGAGCCTCCCCGGCTGCGTGAATACGGGACTCAAGGAAGGCGTGTACGGCTGCTCCAACGATGTGATTACCCTGAGCGGAGACAAGGGCGTAGAAAAGGCTTTCTACCTTTTCGACTCCATGGACGCTGTAAAACTGGCGGGAATTGAAGAGCATTCCTACGACTACATCCGCGTGAGCCAGCTCAACTGGTACAAGGCCCACGGCGAGAAGCTCCAGGCCCAGCACGGCAGCGTTCCTGTTCCGGCCCTGGCCTTCTTCCATATTCCGCTGCGGGAGATTGAACGGGCCCTTTGGGAAGCTCCCGGCCGTTTCCTGGTGGGCAACAACTGCGAGGATCCCTGCCCGTCCCGCGTGAACAGCGGCCTCTTCGGCCTGTTCCTGGAAAGAGGAGATGTGCGGGCCATCGTCACCGGCCACGACCACGACTGCGACTACGTGCTGCGCGGAGAAACGGGCATCAACTTCATTTATGGCCGATTCAGCGGCTGCGACACGGTGTACAACCACCTGGGCCGCAGCGGGGTCTCAGAAGAGAAAGTCTCCGGCTGCCGCGTGTTCCAGTTCCAAAAAGGAAAGCCGGGCTTCCGCACCTGGGTGCGGCTGCTCGGCGGTGAGATTCAAAACGAAGTAGAGCTTATTTAAGCGCTTCGGACAGGGCTTCCCAGTGTTCGGGGGTCATGCTGCCGGGGGTGAAGAGGCAGATGCCGGCGGCACCGGCCTTGCGGGCTCCCTGGACGGCAGTGGCCATTTCGGCCGGAATGAGACCGCTCTCCTCGGGGTCTTCCAGCTCTACCTTGCGCTTCCATTCGCGGCAGATGAACAGGCCGCTCATAACGGGTTTCCCGGGAACGGACTTCACTTCCTCTTCCGTGATTTCACCTACCCATTCGGCGGGCTGGAGATAGAAGTCGTTGTAGTTCATGGGGAAGACCATGTCAATGTCCCATTTGTTCCACTCCTGGCGCACCATCCAGTAAGCGTGCGACTTGGGGCCGGGGAATACATCGGCACTTACCTTCTTGCCCACGGCGTGTACGGCGGCGCAGATTTCGTTCACCAGGTCGGTTACCTGGTCGCAGCGGAACTGGGCCCATTCGGCCACCTTGGAGGGATCTTCCACGGCCTTGATGTCAATGCCCGTGAGTTCCTTGAAAGCGGCTACGCAGTCGTCGCAGTAGCAATAATCGGCCGGGGCATATTCCTCGTCCATCACCAGGCCGTACTTGTCCCACAGGCCGCGGGAGAGGATGACATCCGGGTAACGGATATAATCCAGCTGCACATAGTCCACGTCCGGAATCTGGGCGATGGTTGTCATCTGGTCCACCAGATGCTTGTGCACCTCCGGATTGCGGGGATCCATGGCCTTGTAATAAGGAACGTAGGCGGGATATTCATCGGCCGGCTGGCCCAGGCGGTTCACGGCGTACCAGCTATGCGGTTTGTCGCCGCGCAGCATGCAGGGAATCCAGGCGTGGTATTCCAGGCCTTCGGCGTGGGCACGGGCCGATGCCTGAGCCACAATCTCCGGATTGCCGTTCTCCAGGCAGACGCCCACCACACCCTGGGACTTCCAGAAGTGCATCCGCTCCTGGAGCTCGTCCATATCGGTTTTTTCGTTGATGCCTTGCCACACATAGACGGGGAAGGTGGCTTTTTGCTGCGTACAGGCGCTCAGAAGGGCCACGGCAGCCAGAAGGGTCAGGGTTAATTTTCGCATGGTCAGTAGTTTATATACCGCAAAGATAGAAAAAAAAGCCGGCGCTTCAAAGATAATGTCTTCTCCGTGAGCACCAGAGCCCTTCTTTGCTCACCGAACCTCTTTTAAATGCCGTCCGTGAGCACCAGGGCCCCTTTTTGCACACCGGGGCTAAATCTTCAGTTTGATATGGGCTTTTCCGAGTAGCCAGGTGATGAAGATGCACAGGGCACTGAACAGGGCGCATTTGAGGGCCCCTATGTTGCCGCTGAGCCAGGCGGGGATCTGCGGGTTCAGGAACACCCAGAAGCTGTAAAAGAAGTACGGGATCATGTAAACGGTGAGCGTGGCCGTTCCTGCGGGCTTCAGGGGTTTGGCCCATCCGGTCCAGCCCTTGGTCTCCAAAACGCGCAAAACCGTATACAGGGCCACGGAGATGGCCGAAACAAACAAGACCCAGGGAAGCGTCCCGATGTTCTTGGAGATAATCCAGTCTTGATGGAAGCAGAAGCCCATCACCGCAAGGACGGCTACAGCAGCAAGGCCGATGCCGGCTTTGGCAGTCTTCAGGCGGCTTTCGCAAAGCACGGTGAGCGTGCCGCCCAGCGCCATAAGCGCGCAGTGCCCGTTGCCCAGATGCAGGGCATTGGAGAGATCGGCCACAAAATTATTCCCTATCCAGGCGCCGCCTTCCCTCATAGGGACGTCGGAAAGGTTAACCAGGCACAAAACGCCCCACAGAAGGGCCAGGATCCAATTTTTCTCCCGGCACAGAAGGTAGGCGCAGGAGGTGAAGAGGTAGGTCCAGCCAATCAGGCCCAGGATGCCCCACCAGCCGGCCTGGAAAAGACCGCCGTCGGCTTTGCGGAAAGTGACGGCCAGGACGGTGAGGACCGCCACGCCGGCCCACTGTAACCATTTACGGGTCTTGAAGTCCTTTGGATACTGGTTCCATACCAGGAAGAACCCCAGCAGCATAAACAGCCAGTAAACGCCTTTGCTGCCGGCCATGGGGCCTTCGGAATTGTTGATGAAAACGCCCATCAGCAGCAGGGCCAGCGTCCGTTTAAGGATATGCCCCAGGGTGCTGCCTAAGGAATAACCTTTGGCAAAACGGTTCTCCAACGCATAAGGGACGGACATGCCCATGGCAAAGAGGAACATGGGGAAGACTACGTCGGCCAGGCTCATCCCGTCTTCCCAGGTGCCGAAGTGCACCATCCAGGAAGGCGCGTTCAGCACGGTCCAGGTGTCGTTTACAAACACCATCAGGGCCATGGTTAGACCCCGGAAGATGTCAATGGCTAAGTTGCGTTTATTCATTTTCGGGAAGATTTACCCAGGTTTCATTGGCCCAGCCTACGGTGCGGCCGATGCCGCGGACCTCGCCCCGGACACCGGCTTCCTGCAACTCCCGGAAGCCCGGATCTGAGGGCTTCAGGTCCAGGAAGGGGAGGAGGTAGCAGCCGTGGTCCAGTAGCACGCTCTGTACTTCGCTGGCGGGCACTTCGTGAGGATGGCGGTTGCTCTTCACGGCCAGCGCGGCCAGCGCTCCGGCGGCCTGGCCGACGCCCATCACAACGGGCTGCAGCCGCGTTCCGCCGTTCATCTCCCAGCTGGAGGACATGGCTTTATCGGCCACTAAAAAGTCTTCTGTATCTACGGGAATCACAACGCCCAGGGGTACGCTGAAGGAAGGGATTTTGCCAAACCAAAGGTGCGAAAGCTCTTCCCGGCGGGGATTCTGGTTGTGGTGGTGGTCCACGGGATAATCGCCCACGGCTATGGCGCGGGTGTAGAGGTCAAAGTCGTAGGGCCGATGCGCGGCTTCCACCGTCATGGTATCACGTCCGGCTATGCGCCGCGCCTCGCGGTAATAGGGGAAGAAGGGGAGACCGTCGACCGTGGGATATACGTCATCGGCTATGCCCAGTTTCTGATATCCCAGCTCGGTCTGCAGATAGTAGAGATAGCCCAGCGTGCGCAGTTTGGCCTTTTGGATTACCTGTTCCCGCTCGGCAGGCGTCATATCCAGGTATTCGGCAAAATAGTCGTTTCCGCTCTGGGGCCAGTTGAGCATATATTCCCCGTCCGGCAGTCTGCCATAGGAAAGCATCATCTCTTTGTCCCAGACATCGGTGCAATGCCGGTAGAGCTCGGGATCATAGCCTTCCGGCTTTTCCACGGGCACCGGATGGTCGTATTCCTTGACGATGGCCACATAGGTGAGATCCTGCGCCGTAATGCGGTCATTCAGCTCTGCCACGCCCACGGCTGCGGCCACATCGCCCAGTTCCGTGCCGTCGATGAGAATCCGCGCTTTGATGCGGGAACCGTCGCTGAGCGTCAGCTTCCAGGCTTTGTCATACCGAGGCCCATAGGGCCGAGTGTATCTCATACCACAGCCCGTGCGCACCTCTACTCCTGCCTTATCGGCCATGTTCCGTAGAATATCGGCCCCCACCCGTGGGTTGAAGAGGATGTTGCTTACCCAGCCGCTCCTCAGGGCCTCGTAGCCTCCGTATCGGCCCGCTAGGGAGTCCGTGAATTCCCCGAAGAGGCCTCCGCGCAGGCGATAGTTTCCGTCGATGGCGCTGACTCCGGCCGTTGTGAGCATGCCGCCCAGCCAGGGCGTCTCCTCCACCACCAGCACCCGGGCGCCGTCCCTTGCCGCCTCGATGGCCGCGCAGGTACCGCCCGCCCCGCCGCCGACCACCACCACGTCATAGGACGGGGTGCAGCCCAGCAGCAAGACCGAAAGCAGTGCTGTGGAGATAACCCTTTGAAGCATAAAACTTTATAGGTTTTCCCCTAGGCGAAATTGCCTAGGGGAAAATGCGGAACTTACAAACAATCACTTAGTTCCACCCACGGTTCTCCAATGGTCCTCAATCTCTTCCAGCGTCTTTCCGGTGGTATTGGGCACGTGCTTGTACATGATCCAGAGGTACGGCAGGCACATGAAGGCAAAGAGGAAGAACGTGCCGGCAGGGGTAAGGTTCTCCAGCATCCAAGGTGTTAGCTGGCCAATCAGATAAGTGCCGATCCAGAGCGCAAAACCTGCAATGGACATGGCCAGGCCCCGCACCCGGTTGGGGTACATCTCGCTCAGCAACACAAACACCACGGCGCTGATGGAAATGGCCGTGCAGAACACGTACAGCAGGAAGAAGGTGAGCATAAACCAGTTGGGCAGGTTGGTAAAGGGCAGGAAATAAAGGCCGATGCAGACCAGGCACACGATCATACCTCCTACGCCCCACCAGACCAGCTGCTTGCGGCCCACCTTGTCAATAATAAGCAGGGCAATCACCGTAGTGAGCATATTCACCACGCCCACCAGTACGGTGGAGAAGAGCGGATCCGGGAAACCGGCATCGGCAAAAATCTTGGGCCCGTAGTAAAGCACGGCATTCACGCCCATGAACTGCCCCAGGATGGCGATGGCGCTGCCAATGAGAACGGCCTTGAGGATGCCTCTCTCCCGCAGGGCCTTCCAGGCTTCGCTGTTGTCCTGCCTCTGTCCGCGGACGGCCAGCCAGCGCGGGCTCTCCGGGATGAAGAAAATGAGCACCAGGAACAGCAGGTCCGGGATGGCCTCGGCTCCCAGCATCGGCCGCCAGTATTCATCAATGGTGGTTCCCTTTAATATAAGGTAATTGGCCAGATAGGCCAGCAGGAAGCCGATGGTAATGAACAACTGATACAGGCTCACCATGGTGCCCCTCACCTCGGCCGGTGCTACCTCGGAAATGTACACCGGCGACACGATGGACACGATGCCGATGCCGAAGCCGCCCACGATGCGGTAAATCACCAGCTGGGTAAAATCCGGGCTGAAGGCACATCCTATGGCCGATATGGAAAAGAGCACGGCCGAAATGAGCATGGTCTTCTTGCGGCCCAGGAAGTCCGAGAGCATGCCGGCCACCAGCACGCCCACGATGGAGCCGATGAGGGCGCAGCCCACATACCAGCCTTCGCCGCCGGTGGTGAGGCCGAACTGCATCTTCACCACCTCAGTGGTGCCGGAGATGACGGCCGTGTCATAGCCGAAGAGGATGCCGCCCAGGGCTGCCACCAGGGCGATGAACACTACTTTTGCGCTTACTTTCTGTGTCATTTGTTGGAACTGTCCCGATAGGATAGACAAAGATAGGAAAAATAATTCCCCCGGAGCGGGTGTCCGGGGGAAATCAAACAAGTCAATTATTCGAAGACAATCTTATATTTGGCCACGACTCCCTTGCCGGAATTGATGACAAAGAGTTCGAGGGCCTCGTCCGTGGGATGCAGCAGGACGTCTGCACTGTTGGCGCCGGTGAAAGGCAGTTCTCCGACGAGATTCTCGGCCGGGTTGATGGTGACCAGCGGTTTCACGTCATTGATATCGGTGATATCCATCACATAGATGTTGGCGTTGTTGGAATAATCGAAGTGGAAGCCCTGGGTATAGGCCAGGACGCGCCTGCCGCTGTATTCGGCGATGGCTAGGTTGTTCTGGTTCTCGTTTCCGCCACATCCGGCATCCGTGATAAGTTTCCAGTCGTAGGGAACGGCCCAGTTGGGAGTATAGGCATCGGCCAGGTAGAACAGGCTTTCCTTACCGTCATAGCCGCGGTAAAGGACACCCTCCTTGAGGGAAGTACCCAGGGAGATGGCGGCTGCCGTCTCGGGAGTCCAGAAGGTATTGACACCGGCACCAGGGCCCTGGTTCTGGGTTCCGTAGTAGTTGGGGACAGCTTCGTAATTCTGGATATCATAGCCGAACCAGCAGGAAGAGCCGCCCACCACACCGGAAATGACGGCCTTTTCGGCCAGGTTACCGCGCACGCGGAGACCGCCCACCGTTCCGTAGTCCAGGTTGGGAACCTTGATGGACTTGGTCATCTCGTTGGGGTCGGCACTGTAGTAGATGGTGAGTTCCGTTCCGCTTATGAGTTCAGCGGTATCCCAGTTCATGGCTGCCTCCACATCGGACATGACGATTACGTTACCGGCGTCGTCGCTGCAGATGGAGGTGGGGGTGATGCCGGGATAGGTGATGGCCTTAGAGTAGGATCCGTCGGCGGGGCTCACGGCATGGACCTTTTCACCGTCGGAAATCAGGAGGGCTCCGGTGGCGGTGTAGGCCAGGCGGTTGTAAGCGGCGGGGATGGAAAGATCGGCCAGGGCCTTGCCCCATACAAACTCTGCTGTGGCGCCCTCTACCTGGATCCCAGCCTGTTGGAACCAGCCCAGACCGCCGAAATTGCCGTCTTCTTCCCCGTTGATAATACCTACGGTATACAGGTAATCTTCACGGGAGAAGTAAGACTCGTTGGGCTGGATGGTGAGCGTGATGGTGTTGGCCTCCGTGTCGAAGTCCAGTTTGCACCAGCCGTTGTCCCAGATATCCACGCCGGCCTGGGCTTCCTCACTCCAGACAGACATGTAGGCGCGCCAGCCAATGTTGGTGTTCACAGGAATGACAAAGGTGCCACCTTCCTGAGGGAAGATGACGGGAACTCCGTCATAGAAGCTCCACTGCAGACCGGCCCAGTCGCCTTCATATTCAAAGCAGGGGACGAAGGCTTTCTGGCTGATGGAGACAACCTGTTTGAGACCTCCACCGGAAATGGTGACATTGGCCGTACGGACAATCGCATCTTCAAGAATGGCCCAGGTTTCCGGATCCTGGACATATTCCTCCGTGGGAGCCACTGACAGGAGCACCTTGCTGTCCACCAGACCCTTGGTGGTAACAATCCAGTCAGCGGCCTCGGGAATCTCCACCGTATAGTCCACGTTGGAGGAAACCGCCACTTCGACGTTGCCGCCTTCGGCCGGTACTACAAACTCTTTCTCTGCCACTTCCAGACCGTTCAGCTGTCCCTGGACAAGGGTGACTTTGGCAGTGGCCATGGTGCCCACGGTAATGGTGATATTGGCGGTGCGGTCGTCATAGCCCTCGTTCTTGGGAACGGAGAGTTTAACGTTGACTTCGCCGGCCTGTCCGCTGGCGGGATTCACGGTGACCCAGGTCTGGTCGCTGGTTACGGTCCATGCCTTGTTGGCACTGAACGAAACCGTTGCGACACCTCCGGCGGTCTCAACCGCTACGGTGGGTTCCGACTTCAGGACGACGGAATAGGGTTCCTCTTTCTTACAGGCAGTGAAGGCTGCCAGCAGCGCAACGGCTGCGAAGATGAGTGTTTTTTTCATAAGGCTAAAAATTATGGGTTGATAGTTATTTCACAGTTTCCAGATAGGCCGATATGGCTTTTTCAAACGCATCCCAGTAGTCGAACATGCGGATGTGGCACAAGTCAAAGATGAACAGGCCGTCGGAAGATTCCAGCATGGTGTTGACGATGTCGGGAATGAGGGCCTGCTGTTTTCCGTTTTCAAAACCGGAGCCGTTGCCGATATCCGGGCCGGCGGCGAAGGGAACCTCCCCGCACAGGCGCTTGGCTCCCAGCTTGGCAAATCCTTCCATGGTCCATTCCCCGGAACCGTGAATTCCGTTTGTTCCGGCGTAGGCGCCCAGAAAGATAAAGTCCAGCAGATTGGCAAAACCGGTTTTCTGGTAATTGGCGTTGGCCCATTTGTAGGAGGATTCGTTCTTGGCCAGCTGGTAGTTGGGACTGCTCCAGTTGACTCCGCTGCTATAGTACTCACTGAACCAGGCCCCTACGTATACGCCGAAACGGACATCCTTATTGACGGAGTGCACTTTGTCGGCCGCGGCGGCAATGAAATCGTGGATGACCTTGCAGCGGAACGCGAGCCAGTTGCGTTGAAGGGTGGAGGGATTGGTTACATAGGTTTGTCCCTGGGGAAGGACAGGCCAGGTCGACGGAGCAGCGCCCAGGTAGGTTGTGAACCCGGAGAGCGCAGCCTCCGTGTAGCCGGCATCCAGGCTATGGTCATCATAGCTGCAGCGGTCCAGGACAATTCCGTCCAAACCTTCGTACGCGGCCAGTTCCCCCAGAAGCGAGAGCAGGTATTCCTGCACCTCGGGGTTGGCCGGATCCAGGAAACGCGGCCCGGTCTCGGGGTCTTCCATGGCATTGGTCAGGCCACCTTTCAGGTTGTCTACGGAACACCAGCCCTTGCGCTCGGGACGGTCGTACAGCATCCCCACGTCACCTATGGAAGTATGGTATCCGCCCACCATGGTATTGATGGCGGCGTTCACCCGCAGTCCGGCGGCGTGTCCGGCCTGAATGAAACTGGCCAGATAGTCGAAGGTGGCGGTACGCTCCACCCATTTGTAGCGGCCGTTCACCCATGCCGCCACTTTGGTACAGGCCGGGGCGACAGAAGAGGTGAACAGCACGTCTCCGCTGCCGGGACGGACATCCACGATAATGTCCGTGAAGCCCATCTTGGCAATCCGCTTGCAATCCTCGGTGATATAGGCGGCATCGTTGGCGTAATACTGGTAGTTGGCGGCCGCATCTACCCAGACATAACGGGGCTTGCCCGTGATGACCGGGACATCCGGATCGTCCGGCGTGACGGGAGTGTTGTCGTCCCAGCTTTCCCGCCATGGGTAGTCATAGGGATTCTGGGAGGAACAACCGGCCACCAGCAGAGCCAGGGCGGCCATTATGAAGCGTGCTTTTCTCATTGTTTTTTCTCAAGGATAAGGACGGATCCCACAGCCCGTTGGGATTTGTCAGATACTTTGATGGTTTCTTTCCCCTCCACCAGCAGGCAGGAAGATCCGCCGCCGTCCAGGTTCAGGGCTTCGGTGCATCCCAGGGCGGAGAGCACGGAGGCTTCTTCGGCAAAAGTAAGGCCGGCGATCCCTTCCGTCATACCTCGCCCTTCACAGACGAAGAGGATGAGAAAACCGTCTTTCGTCAGGCCTACGGCACTGCGGGGATGACGGGCTTCCGGCATCTTGTCATCGGCCCCGTCTCCATAGAGTAGCTCGGCTTTCCAGCTGTTCACGATGTTTCCGCCTTTCAGGAGCACAGGGCCTCCGCCAATGGCGGTCTGCGGGGCAAAATCGACCGCTTCCGCCGGGAATTTCGCATCCGGGACGGCCAGGGGATCCTTGGACCAGGCGTTGTCTGCGGGGGTGTTGTACAGAAAGTGCCGGGCACCGCCGCTCCAGTAGGTCCAACCTACGGCCGGGGAGGTGTTTTCTTTCTGGTAAAAGACACCGCGGGTGGGGTAATAGATAGTCTTCCAATCGAGCGAGGCGTAATTGATATTTACTCCGTAGGTTTTTCCCTTGCTCACGGCCACGCTGGCATTGTAGCGTTTGCCGCCTTCGGAGTAGAAATAGCCGCCGTTCAGGATCACCGGGGCCGATGTCTCCTTGTACCACTCAGAAGGGGTTTTCAGTTGGTCTGAAGTACCCTGCAGCTGGGGGTCGTTGATGCTGCGCACGTCCCAGCTGATGCGGGAGAGGTCGGCCACGGCAATGTAGGCAATGACTTTCACCCCGGCCAGCTGCTCCGGGCTCCGGTAGAGGGAAAGACCTTCGGGGAGTCCGGGGTAGCTGGCGCTGATGTTGCTCCAGCCGGCCTCCACCAGGGCGGGATGCGGTTCCGTCACGGTGGGGGTGTCCGGGGTTACAGGGTCTTCCCAACGCCATTCGGGCATGTCTGAAGAGGCGGTTCCGGTGCAGGAAACAGCCAGCCAGAAAAGGGTGATAAGCGTGAAGTATTTCATCGTTTAATACAATCCAGACTATAGCCGCCAATCATGGCAGAGAGGTGGTCATAGTAGTAAATATAGAGCATATAACCGTCGGCCGAAGGAGCCAGGATAGCGTCGCCGCAGGCACCGAAACCGTCATTGCTGCCGGTCTGGTACTGGAAGTCGTACATGTAGTTTACGGAGAAGGCCGTCTGGGGACTGTCATAGATTTTGCCGCTGAGCGATCCGTTGGTTATGTCGAACATGTAAAGCTGCGGGCCGGGCCACCACTTGGGGAAATGGTTGGAAACGAAGAGCACCAGATACCGGGCGTTGTTGAAGCACTTGCTGTCCAGATTGTTGGGGTCAACGTTACCGTTTACATAGTACCCGCCGCCCGGAGCGTCTCCGTCGCTGCCGTCACCTTCGCCGGGCAGTGCGCTGCCTACGGTCAGGTCCGGTTTGAACCACTTGAGGGTATTCTCGGAATAGACGCAGCTGTACCAGCCGGCATCCATCTGGGGGGATCCGCTGACCACGCAGGTACTGCTGGCCGGGCCGGAACCCCAGAAGAATCCGTTGGCGGCATAGAGGTCGATAACCTCGCTGGCGACTACCTCTCCGTTCACCAGGTGGATGGAGTGGAAACGGCCGCTGGTGGTAACACCTTCCAGGCCGGGATAAGTCACCGTAATGACGGCTTCCTCTTCCACATTGCCTATCACCTTCATCTCCTGGCCCAGCTGGAGGTCCTGATCGTTGACGAAGGAGAGGAGCAGGGTGGGAGCTTGGTTAACGGAGGAGGTCATCCAGATGTTGAACACCTCGCCCGGTTCGGCCATGTTGCACAGGAGAAGATGGTCCTTTTCGTCAGAGGCGATGGCTCCCGTCGGAACGGCCTCTCCCAGTTTGATGGTTCCTCCGTAGGTGGCTACAATCTTGTTGTAGTAACGCGGGGCCGATCCGTCACCGATATTCACGATGAGGTCGCTGTCCAGGACACCCATGGAAACATTGGCCTTGGTGCTGAAGGCGGGCAGTCCCAGTCCGGAAGCCGGATCCAGGTTGAACAGCTTTTCGGCGCTGGTGACGTTGATACCATAGTCTATCTTCTGGGGGATGTTCTTTTCCACCCGGTATTCGGCCTTGGTAACGCCGTCATCGGCCGTCACGGTGAAGGTGAAGCCCTCATTGTAGTTGTGGGGCTCTCCGGGGTCCGGCGATATGCTGGCGTGGGCCGACAGGGTGACATCGGCCTCTGCTACGGACAGGTCGTTGGCCGTAATCAGCGAAACCGTCTTGCCGGCCTTGTCAATGACGCCGTTCAGGGAAGGGCGCTTGAGCGTGAAGCTGATGAGCTCACACTTGTTGGATTTCACCCTTTCTCCGGTGATGATGATGTTCCGGGTGTTGCCGGTGGCGTCTGTATAACGGAAACTGTTCTCTTCCATCAGGTCCAGGATGTTGAGGGCCGGCTCAATCTTGCAGTTGGCCTGCAGGGAAGCGCGTACCCGCACCTTGGCCATGTATGGTGTGGTAATGTCATCGGAAGTCTCCGGGAAATACCAGGGAATGGGAATGACGTAGCGGTCCGTCTCGGGATCTGAAATCTCCAGCCGGCCCAGTTCCTGGCCTTCATAGGGGCCGAAGGCGAAATACGCCACCAGCGAGGTGATGCCCTGGCGGTCGGCCGTAGGCTCTACATACTCCGGTTGATGACAGGCTGCTGCCACAGTGGCGGCAAGCAGGATATAAATAAGTCCTTTTTTCATGGCTAATTCCATTCAGGATACTGGTTCACAAGGGAATTGGAGTTGAGCTCTCCTTCCGGGAGCGGGAAACGGTACATCTTGCTGGGGAAGTTGCGGTCCTTGTCATCGACCGAAACATAGGTGTACAGGTACTGTCCTTCTACCGCGGTGGGTTCAATCTTGAGGCCGTGAACCTGGTAATTGTTGAGGCCGATGGGATAATCCTGGGAGGCTTCTTCCCAGCGGCGCAGATCCCAGTACCACAGGCCCTCGAAAGCCAGTTCGATGCGGCGTTCCTGGCGTATGGCCTGCCAGAGGGCGTCGCCGCTCTTGTCGGAGTAGGGAAGTCCTACGCGTTTGCGGATGGCCCGGACGGCGTCGTTGGCTCCGGCCGCGTCGTTGTTACGGAAGCAGGCTTCGGCCTTGTTCAACAGGACCTCGCCATAGCGCAGCAGCACGAAATGCTGGGTGCTCTGGCTGCGTTCGGCCAGGTTATGGGTCTCGTCCACGCCTTTGCGGAGGTAGTAGCCGGTGGTGGTGCGGCCCTGGGGCTGCGGTTCCTTGTTCCACTGGCACCAGCCGTCAGTTCCGCCCACGTAAGGCTCAATCTTGCGATCCTTCCATGCGGCACCGTTATACAGGATGGTGGCCTGGAAACGGGGCTCCAGCTGGGCGTACGGGGGTTCGGCCGTGGTGGTGCCATGCCAGGCATCCCATTTGGGGAAGCCGCCGGTTGCCAGTTCGTAACTCTCTACCATTTCCTGGGTAGGCGTACCGTAACCGCCCCCCTGCTGGCCCACCAGCTTGTAGTCTCCGCCGGGAGCATAGTAGAAGTCGAAATCGTGGGTGAGGCCGTCTGCATAGGAGAAGTTGTATTGCAGGATCACTTCCTTGTTGCCGGAGACGGTAAATACATCGGCATACTGTCCCAGAAGGCCATAGCCCATGTTCTCCAGCTCTTCGGCGGCGGCAATCACCTTGTCGTATTGGCCGGCATAGAGCATGGCACGGGTGATGAGAGCGCAGGCGGCACCCTTGTCCAGGCGACCTTTGGCATCGGCCTTCAACGGCAGGACCGTGGCGGCGTAGTGCAGGTCTTCCCAGATGAAATCCCAGCCCTGGGCTTCCGTGCTCAGCGCCTTGTCCACCGCAATCTGGGTGAGGTCTTCATCATAGATAATCACTTCCTTGTACCGCTTGACCAGCTCGAAGTACAGCCAGCCCCGCATGAGGCGGAGTTCTCCCAGCAGGCGGATCTGATCGGCCTCGGGCAGTTCGGTTCCCAGCGTCTTGAGGTTGCTGATGGCTTCATTGGTGCGGCGGATGGCGTCGTACAGTCCACCCCAGCAGCCCAGATACACGCTCACGAATCCGTTGGTAAGAGTGGTTCCGCCATAGGCTACCTGGCTGGGGATGAGGCAATAGGCGAAGTTTACATAGGAGCCGTATTTGAACTCGTCGGTGAAGGCTTCCGTCATGCCTACTGCACTGGGCCAGTAGGCATAGATGTCATAAGCGTAGGAATAGATGCTGTTAACAGCGTATTCGGCGCTTTCAGTGGTGGCCCACATCACCTTGTCGGAGATGCTGTCCTTGGGCGTCATGTCCAGGTATTTGTTGCAGGCGGCGAGGATGCCGCAGAGAGAAAGGGCAATCAAAATCTTTTTCATAGGGCATCCGGGTTAAAGGGTGATACTGATACCGCCCAGGATATTGCGCTGCTGCGGATAATAGCCGTTGTTGACGCCCGGCGATTCCGGGTCAATGCCTTCCGGCAGGCCATCCAGGGTGAAGAGGTTGTTGCCTTCCACGAAGATACGCAGGGACTCTACGCCAAAACGGCGGGTGAAGGTCTTGGGCAGGGTGTAACCCAGCTGGGCGGTCTTCAGACGCACATAGGTTCCGTCTTTCCACCAGAAACTGGAGGAGAGGCCATTGTCGCCGCCGTGACCGGTGGTGCCCAGGGTGAGACGCGGGAACGTGCCGTCCGGATTGTCCAGGCTATAGGCGTTCTGGACCAGGAAGAGAGGGGAATTTCCGCCTTCCTTGAAGGTCTTGGTCCAGATGGTGTCGTCGTCGTTCTCGTTGAAATAAGTGCCGGTCATAGACACTTGGAAGAGGGCTCCGCCGGTGAACTGGAGATTGGCGTCAAAGCCGTTCCAGCCCAGGTTGATGTTGAGGCCGAAGGTAAGCTCGGGGCGGTTGCTCTTGCCGAAGATGCCGCGGTCCTGCCAGTCAATCTGGCCGTCACCGTTGAGGTCCTTGTACTTGATGTCACCTACGTTGGGACGGGTTCCGTACCAGGAGGAGTTGTCAATTTCTTCCTCGGAGTGGTACAGGTCTTCTGCCAGCCAGCCCCAATGGGAGCCGTAGGTGGTGCCGGTGACTTTCTGCCACTCGGGTACGTTGGGCTCGTCATTATACTTGAGCCAGCGGGTCTTGGAATAAGTGAGGGTGCCTCCCAGCTCGTAATAGAAGGGCTGTCCGCCCAGGTTGAAATGGTTCCGGTGGGTCAGGAGCACATCGATACCCTTGCTGTCAATGGCATTCTTGTTTACATAGGTGGGGAAGTAACCGCCCATGGAATCCGGGTGGCCGCCGCCGTTGTAGGACAGGATGTCGTAAGTGTAGTTGTAGAAGCCGTCAATTTCTCCGCCCAGGAGGCCGTCCCAGAGGGAGAAGTCGAAACCGGCGTTGTAAGACAGCGTCTTTTCCCAGGTGAGGTCCTTGTTGGGAATGCCGGAGGTATAGTAGGACGGCACGGCGGAGCCGCCGTTATACACTACTTTCGTGCCCTGGGCATACTTGCTAAGGAACATGTAGGGACTCACGCCGTCATTTCCCAGGAGACCCACGCTGGCGCGCAGTTTGAGATTGTCCAGGATGGAGATACCCTGCATGAAGGGCTCCTTGGAGACAATCCAGCCCAGGGAGGCCGAAGGGAAGAAGCCCCAGCGGGTGCTGGTCATGCCGGCGAATTTATACGAGCCGTCGTAGCGGCCGGTGAATTCGGCCAGGTATTTCTCGTCGTAGTTATAGCGGATACGACCTACGTAACCGGCGCTTCGGGAAGCGTTGCTGGAGCCCATGACCGGACTGGAGGTGGGCGTTCCGTTGCTCAGTTCCGGCAGCAGCGCGAAGGGTACGTTCTTGACGTAGGCGCTCAGGTTGTTGGTCTGGAAATCCCTCAGTTCGGCCAGCAGGAGGGCATCCACGTTGTGTTTGCCGAAACTGTTGGCGTAGGACAGGCTGGCCTGCCCTGTCATAATCTGTTGATAGTAGGAACCTTCTCCCACCTTGTTGCCGTCGGAGGCCCCGTTCACGTCCACCATGGGACTGGTCCAGCCCCAGGTGCCGTCATCGTTTCTGTGGCGGACAACCACATAGTAGGGCGTATCCAGGTTCTTGTTGTAGGAACTGAGGTAGTTATAGGATCCGCTGACTTTGGCCTGCAGGCCCTTGACCCAGGGAATCTCCCAGGTGAGGGAAGCGTTGAGGGTGCCTTCGACGCTTCGGGTCTGCTTGTTTCCGCTCTGGTACAGGGCGGCCAGGGGGCTGTTGGGGAAGGCCTGGTTGCTGGCTATGGCACCGGTATAGTAGCCGTCGTACGTCTCCGGCAGGAAGGGATACATGCCGATGACCTGGTGGGCGATGGAGAACCAGCCCACTTCGTAACCGGAGTCGCTGTCAGAGCCGCCGGAAAGGAAACGCGGGGTTTCCCTCCTGCCCAGCACGCCGCTGAGGCCGGCGTTAAAGATCAGGTTCTTGGCAATGCGGGACTCGAAGTTGGCGCGGACGTTGTACCGGCGGTAATTGTAGCCGTCAATGTTACCCTTCTGGCCCAGGTAACCTGCCGATACAAAGTAGCGGGCATTGTCATTGCCGCCCTGCACCGTGAGGTTGTGCTTGTTGGTGATGCCGGTCCCGAATACTTTCTTGACATAGTCCACGTTGTCCCAACCGTCGGCGGGATCTCCGTTGAGCATGTCCTCTACGTTGGCGTGTGTGAAGTAGGGTACGTAATCCTCTTCCGAGGCTATGGCGCCGCTGGCCAGCTGGTCCATCATCTGGGCCAGGTTATAGTAGTAGGCGAACTGGGGACCGTTCATGAACTGGGGGAAGTTTGCGTTCATGGAGACACCCACGGAGCCGTTATAGCTGATGCGGGCTTGGCCCTTGTCACCTTTCCGGGTGGTGATGATAATCACGCCACCGGCGGCCTGAAGGCCATATACAGCTGCCGACGCGCCGTCCTTCAGCACGGAAACGCTTTCAATATCGGCCGGGTCAATATCGTTGATGTTTTCTACCGGGAAACCGTCCACCACATAGGCGACTCCATACACCGAGCCGCGGATACGCAGCGAAGCCTGGTCCAGGCCCGGCTCGCCGGATTCCTGCACGGAGGAGATACCGGCCAGCTTACCGGCCAGCACCTGGGATACGTTGGTGGAAGGGGCTTTGAGAAGTTCGTCTCCCTTGATGGCCGATACGGCGGCCGTCAGGGTTTCTTTTTTGGCCGTACCGTAACCGACAACAACGACATCCTCCAGATAGAGGGCGTCTTCCTGAAGCGTGACATTCAGGGTTTGCTGTCCTTTGTAATTGCGCTCTTCGGTGGCCAAACCCAGGCAGGAGAATTCCAGGATATCACCCTGGTTCACGCGGAGCGACCACGTGCCGTCGTTGTCGGTCATGGTGCCGTTGGTAGTCCCTTTCACCAGCACCGTAACTCCTGCCAATGGTTTGCCATCCGAATCTGTCACCTTGCCGCGGACCTGCGTCTGGGCAAAGGCGACTCCCTGCAACAGGAAAAGTCCTGCGAGCAAAGAGCTCACGAGACGGAAGAAGTTTTTCATAGTTAAGTAAAGAGCTTATTGTTTGTCTGCTAATTGCTGTAAAATGGTTCCAATCTGGTAAAGGCCTCTGGGAACGTGGAAGCAGCCCTTCCATTTGCCGCCCTTGAGCGGGAGAAGCACTTCTCCCCGGCGGTTCAGGTAGCCGAACCATTCCGGGTACTCGGGATCTTTGAAGCGGGTCCAGAGGTACTCATCCAACTTGAGGAACCACTTCAGGGCCTTCTCGTTGCCGGTGAGCTGGTAGCCCTTGATCATACAGATGGCGCTTTCCAGGTGCACCCACCAGAGTTTCTGGTCCCACTCCAGTTCCTGGGTGGGATAGCCTTTGCGGTCCATGAAGTAGAAGATGCCGCCGAATTCCTTGTCCCAGCCGTAGTCGATGACGCGGAGGGCAATCTCCATGCTCTTGTCAATGATGTCCTGCCGGTTCAGGCGTAGGCCCAGGTTCATCATGAACCAGAGGGCTTCCAGGTCATGTCCCGGGTTTACGCGGCGGCCTTCGAAACAGTCGACGAGGCTGCCGTCAGGGGCCAGGTTTTCCACCATTACGCCCAGGTCCGGCTGGTAGAATACGTCAAAGACCTCGTGCAGGGCCTCCTCAATGGTTTTGTCCAGCAGGCTCTTGTCCTCTATGATGGGCTCAATCTCCAGCGCCATGTTGCAGATGATCATGGGGAGGGCGAAATCCTTCATCGGCCTTGTTCCGGGCACGGCCTTGAGCCATTTGCCCTTGGGGTTGGAGCGACGCTCCAGGATGCGCTGGAAGGTGCGGCGGGCGATATCGGCATAATGCTCGTCTCCCGTGGCTACCGCCAGCTGGGCGAAGGCCATGCAGGCGAAGGTGTTGGAGAAAATGTTGTATGGGGCGATGAGGGGTTTTCCTTCCCGGGTGAGGGAGAAGTAGAAGTCGTAGTTGCCGTCGTGGCCGAACTTTTCCAGGAAATCGGCCCCCTGCTTGGCGCAGGCCAGCCAGGCTTCATTCTTTTCTACCTTATTATAAAGCATGGCGAACATCCATACTTCCCGGCCCTGCAGCCAGATGAATTTGTCTGTGTCAAAGACGCTGCCGTCGCGGTTCAGGCAGGTGAAATAACCACCGTACGCAAGGTCTTGCGATTTTTCCAGCCAGAAAGGCAAAACACTGCCATAAAGCTCTTCACGATACTTTGCAGCCAGGTTTTCGAAATCTTGTTTAGTCATAGCGTTACGTTTTGGACGGAGGAAACCTAATCCCCCGGTACAAAATTACAAATAAATATTAATAGCGCAAGGGTTTCTAACAATTTATTAAAAATATTTCTTTGCTTTGTAACAAATGACTGGTAACTATTCTTGTGATTCTGCTTCCAATTGGTTATCTTTGTCAGGATTTGAATAAAACTCAGACGTATGGATTCCTTCCTGGACGACCTCCGAGGCCGCTACGCCTCCGAAAAAAAGACCATCCTTTCCCTGTGCGAACGCGGAGAGAGTTTCTCGCTGGCCGACCTTGCCAAAGAACTGGGCACCAGCATTCCCAAGGTCTCGCGCATTGTGAGCGACATGCTGGAAGACGGCTATCTGGCCGACCGGGGGAAACAGGAATCCGGTACGGGGCGCCGTCCCAGCCTTTACGGCCTCAATCCGGAGGCCGGATACTTTGTGGGCATTGACGTGGGGCAGGACAGCTTTTCCCTGGCGGTGACGGACTTCCCGGGTCATGTGCTTCATTTCGAGGATAATATCCCGTATAACCTGGTCAATACGGAAGAATCCGTCCGTGGACTGTGCACCGCCGTGTTGGCATGCCTGGAGAAGATTGAGATAGATCAGGCCCGCATCCGTTCTTACGGGGTGAACCTTACCGGCCGCGTCAACCACATGACCGGCTACAGTTATTCCTATTTCATCAGCGAAGAAAAGCCCATTCGCGACATTCTGGAAGCCGCTTTGGGAAAAACCGTTTCTGTAGAGAACGATTCCCGGGGCATGACCTACGGGGAATATATGAGCGGCATTTCCGGAGATGCCGGCACCGTGCTGTTCCTCAACGTGGGCTGGGGCCTGGGTATGGGGATGGTGCTGGACGGCAAACTGTTCCACGGCAAGTCCGGTTTTTCTGGAGAGGTGGGGCATTTCCCCCTTCTGGACAATCATCAGATTTGCCGATGCGGCAAGGTGGGATGTCTGGAAACCGGCGCTTCGGGGCTGGCCCTGCACCGTCTTCTTGAAGAGCGCTTGAAAGAAGGGCGGCCCTCCCTGCTGTCAAAAACGTTCAAGGAAGGTGTTCCCCTGACCCTTAATGATATCCTGGATGCCATTGAAAAAGAGGATGTCACCGCCATCGAGTGCGTGGAGGAGGTGGGGGCCACCCTGGGCCGGGCCGTAGCCGGACTCATCAACATCTTCAATCCGGATATGGTTATCATCGGCGGCCGCCTCTCCGTGGCGGAACGTTATCTGATGCCGCCTCTTAAAACTACGGTCAACAAACTGTCGCTCAACCTCGTGAACAGCGATACCGTCATCAAGGTGTCCCGCCTGGGAAAGACGGCGGGCGCCATCGGGGCCAGCCTGCTGGCCAAAAGCCGTCTGCTCAATAAAAACTTATTTAAGTTTCGCAAGTGATTTAGGCCGCCAGTTGTAGGGCCTCGAAGGCTCGTCGGACGGCATTGAGTTCTTTGTTATTGTTGTTAATGATGGCACGCATCATCTCGTCCTGGTCGAAGTTGAAGGCTTCAGCGATGGTTTGGATAACCTCCATGAGGATGCCCCAGATCTTCTCGGTGACAGTCAGTTCTACGGAAGCCTGCGTCACATCACGGAACACGCCACCGATGGTCTCGTATGACTCATACCGCTTGACGTATCCGAGGATGTTGTACTGGAGCATGCAGAGCGAGATGGATGCAATCTGGGACGCGAAGTCGCGGCACTGGCATTTGCCAAGGTTCAGAAGCCTTTTGGCTTCAGCGAATGAGACCTCGATAGCCCAGCGCATAGAGTATATTTTGTACGCTTCATAGGCACCAAGGGCGGTATTAGTGGAAAGCAGCGCATTCCATTCACCCTTGCGGCCATTGCGATAGAAAAAGAGTTTAACGGGTGTCCCGGCAAAGGTTGCCGCCACCTCACAGTAATAGAAACGATAATGTCTGGAGTATTTGACATGACCCTTCCGTTTGGATTTCTTGGCTATGATGGCATTCGCCGTCATGGCCCCCTCGGTCGTGTCATACTTGGTCTTAGACATCTTGATCATGCCCAGAAGATGGCAGCCTATGTGTCTGGACTTCACGAACTGGACCAGTCCCTTGTTTGTGAACCAGCTGTCCACAAGCAGGTAGTCAAAACGGATTCCTTCCAGGATGGCCCGCTTGACAAGGTAGATAAGGTTGTCAATCTTGCTCTGGAAGTACTCTCCTGCACGCTTTGCCGCACGGCTGTCCGTATCGCGTTCCTTGCTATATCTGGCATCCAACTGCTTCTGGGACAAGCCCTGAGGCTTGGCCGGCTTCTTGCCCATCTCACCCTGGAGTGTGAAGTCTGCGAAGGTCTGTGTCTTTCCGTCTGTATACAGGAGGAACAGACCCTTGTAGCCCAGGATGCTCTTGTGTTCAATATGGGAAAAGACGCGGCCCAGCAGTTCGCCTTTACGGCCTGTCTTCGGAAAGTCAGTGTCATCAGCAATCAGGCAGCGGGGCTCTTTGCTCTTAACCGAGTCACTGCGCATGGCAATGCGCCTAAGGAGCCTGCGATTGAAGCTGTACACAATCTGACGCCAGTTGATGTCCGCATTGGCCAGAAAGCGGTAGAACATATCCTTCCGGCAGGCAAACATCTGCCCGAGGATGCTCTTGGCAAAGTTGTGTCCGTTTTTGACGGCGAAGAAAGGGAACAGGACCATGAGCTCAAGGACCTGCCCGGCCGTGAACTTGCAGTTCGCAGCCTTGGCAAACTCCATCTGCCTTTGGTCAAGCGTGATATGAGACATTACGTTCATGATTCCCTGAATCGCCTTCGTATTGTTACTTTCAGCAAAAAAACTGTTGAGTTCCGAGATTATATGCCTATCTTTGTTCATGCTAAGGTTAACTGTATTAAGTTGTTTGGCGACACTAATATAGTGATAATCAATGAGATATGCAATAACTCTCAAAGATTTCAACCTTAGCTTTTTTCGTTTTTTAGCTACTTGCGAAACTTAAA
>JAFPGC010000080.1 GCA_017423025.1 Bacteroidales bacterium | reverse complement strand
GGCGGATTTAGTGTTTGCCATTATTTTACTTTTTTATATTTGGTAGTGGGTAGGAGAATCGAACTCCTATTGCGGGAATGAAAATCCCGAGTACTAACCGTTATACGAACCCACCAAACTTGGGACTGCAAAGGTAAGAAAATTTTCTTACCAAGCAAAATAATTTTTAATCTTTTTCGGCACTATCCCATTCAAACGAATAGAGCAGCGCTTCTACCTGCCGGAGGTACTGCCTCTTATCGTATCTGGGGGCGAAAACAAAAGCTTCCAGCACAATGATATCCTTGCCGTCGGGACTGTAGAAGGAATGGGAAACGAAGGGGCCTCCCATGAAGTCTCCGTGCACTTCCCAGAAACCGCGGGTTTCCATGAAATCGCGTCCCCGGTAGCGCAGGGAGCGGGTTGTGGGCTCCTGAGCCGTGGAAGTGGTCATATAAGAACCCTCGAACATACCCGGCACATTGTCCTGCATAACGCGGTTGCGGGTATTGATGATATTCTCCACGGAGAAGACATCTCCCTCTGCAGGGACGGGATAGCGATAGATCATCACATACTGCTGGACATACTGCTTCTCATCGGCAATCCAGACAAAACTGTCCGTGAACTTGCGGCAACGGTATCCGGTGGGGAAATGGAGAATGCCTCCCGTAACCTTTCTCACCGGTTCGCGGAGGGCGCTCTCCTCATACAGCTTGGAATTGGCGATGATGCGGTCCCTTTCGCTCTGCTCAAAGAACTCGGAAATGGTGGCAGAGGCTTCGTTGAACAGGGCCAGGGCTTCATCGGCATCGGCCGCATTGATCTGCACCAGGGCCTGGGGCTGCGCCCACATATTGTTCTTGTACACCACACCGTTGGTCTGGTTCTGCGGGTTGATGTTGATCAGCAACATGTTCCTGTGCATCTTGAACATGCTGTTGAAGCTTCCCGGAGGAACGTTGGACAGATTGAAGAGGGGCTCCCGCTGGGCCAGATAAGGGGTATCCATGGCCAGGACATCCCGGATGGCCACACCCAGATTGCCTTCCCACTGTTCGCGTTCGATAACGACCAGCACTTCGCCGGCCTTACCGCTCACGTTGGGGAGGAGGTTCTTCTTGTCGCCCTGCTTGCAGCCAGCCAGGGACAGGACACAGGCCACCAGGACCATCAGTCTGGAAATATGTTTCATAGTCAGTGAATTAGTCTTGCGATATCGTTTCCAAATGCCAGGAACATCAGCAGCAATAACAATGCCATTCCTATCACCTGGGCCACCATAAGGAAGCGGTCGCTGGGCTTTCGGCCCGTTATCATCTCATAGAGGCAGAAAACGATGTGTCCGCCGTCCAGGGCGGGAATGGGCAAGAGGTTCATCACGCCCAGCATAATGGACAGCAACGCCAGGATATAGAGGAACTGATGCCAGTTCCAGGTAGAAGGAAACACCTGGCCGATGGCGACGAAACTGCCCACGGACTTGTAGGCCCCGGTAGAGGGCGTCGCCACCAGCCGGAGGTCCCGCAGATATCCGGTCACAGTATCCCAGGCCAGGGCGCAGCCAGCGGGGATGCACTGGGCCAGGTTATAGGAGCGGTGCTCGATGGCAATGTTGCGGGGATACACACCCAGCATGCCCAGGGAATCTACCTGAAGGGTCATCGAGAGGCTGTCGCCGGAACGGATTACCGTTACGGGAAGGGCCTCGCCGGGATGGGCGCGAAGCACCTTCTGGGCATCCTGCAGGTACGGAGAATCCACTCCGTTCACCGCCACGATCCGGTCTCCCCTGAGAAGGCCGGCCCCCGCATTCAGCGAGGTGGACATCACGCTGTCAATCACAAAGGGAAGGGCGATGTCAAACATGCCGGGCGTATTCACCACGGCTCCCATCAGGGACTGGTCCATGTACAGCGTGAGGGTATCGGCCCCACGAAGCACCTCAACTTGCCGCACCTGACGGCGCGCCAGATCGGCCTGTAAATTCAGGAAATCCGTAGGGATGTAGTCGTCGTAGCGGAGGATGCGGTCGCCGGTTCGGAAGCCCAGGTCCTCCCCCAGTTCGTTCACATAGACAGGGCTGTCGTTGGGGATGTAATTGTCTCCCCAGATGCCCAGGATGGCACAGAACAGCACTATGGCCAGGAGAAAGTTGTTGAGCACGCCGCCGGACATCACGAAGAGCCGCTGCCAGGCAGGCTTGGAACGGAACTCCCAGGGCTGCGGATCCTTCTTGAGCTGCTCAGTGTCCATGGATTCGTCCACCATGCCGGCTATCTTGCAGTAGCCGCCCAGGGGCAGCCAGCCAATACCATATTCAGTCTCCCAGTCAGCGGCTTTAGGGAATACCTTCACGAACCACGGCATGCGGGTCGAGAAGAGTTTGGTGCCGCCAATGTCAAAGAAGAGGAAGAACTTGTCTACCCTGATGTGGAACACGCGGGCCCAAAAGAAGTGCCCCGCCTCGTGGATGAGGATGAGCACCGACAGAGCCAGGATAACCTGGAGGGTTTTCATAAGTACCATCATAGGGCCGATATCCTCCTCAGTGCCTGTGCATAGGCCTCCTCATGGGTGGCAAAGATGTCTTCGAGGGAAGGCTGCTGTATGAAGGGAGTGCCGGCCATAATGGCGGAAATCACCTCCGGAATATCGTAGAAACGGATTTTATCCTGCAGGTATGCGGCCACGGCGGCTTCGTTGGCAGCGTTCATGGCGCAGGGAATATTGCCTCCCCGGCCGATGGCGTCAAAAGCCAGCTGCAGGCAGGGGAACTTGTCCCGGTCGGGCTCGGCGAAGGTAAGGGAACCCAGGGTGCCGAAGTCCAGCCTCTTCCCTTCCAGCGGAAGGCGGGTGGGATAGGCCAGGGCCAGGGCGATGGGAAGCCGCATATCCGGGCAGCCCAGCTGGGCCATCACGGCACCGTCCTCAAACTCCACCATGGAATGGATGACGGACTCGGGATGCACCACCACGTGAATCCTGGAGGCATCCACGTCGAACAGCCATTTGGCCTCGATGACCTCGAAACCCTTGTTCATCATGGTGGCGGAGTCTATGGTAATCTTGGCACCCATATCCCAGTTGGGATGCTTCAGCGCCTGCGCCTTGGTGGCCGATGCTATCTTCTCCTTTTCCCAGGTGCGGAAAGGCCCGCCGGAAGCGGTGAGGTGAATCTTTTTGACCGGGTTTCCATCGGCCCCCAGCAGACACTGGAAGATGGCCGAATGCTCGGAATCTACGGGATAAATGGGAGCCTTGCACCGCGAGGCCTCCCCCATCACCAGCGAACCGGCGGCCACGAGGGTCTCCTTGTTGGCCAATGCGATGGTTTTGCCGGCACGGACGGCAGCCAGCGTGGGTTTGAGCCCGCTGAAGCCCACCATGGCGGCCACCACCACATCCACTTCCAGAGCTTGGACCAGGGCACAGGCGGCATCAATTCCCAGGCACACGTCCACCCCCGGAAGGGCGTCCTTCACCTGCTGGAACTTGTCTGGATTGCAGATGACCACGTGCGGTACCCGGAAAGCCCGCGCCTGCTCT
Organism: Bacteroidales bacterium; assembly: GCA_017423025.1. Taxonomy (GTDB): domain Bacteria; phylum Bacteroidota; class Bacteroidia; order Bacteroidales; family UBA932; genus Cryptobacteroides. Next base: position 26,236 of record JAFPGC010000080.1, on the reverse strand, counting down.
ATAAGTAAATCGGCACTGTTGTTGGCCGATATCATGAATACGCTGAACTTGTCCGGATTCTGTCTAACCACATCCAGCGTCTGCGTCCCAATGGAACCGGTTGAACCTAGTAATGCGACTTGTTTCATCAGAACTTAATGAACTGGGTGGGATCCATGGCCTGACCTTCGTACCAGAGTTCGAAATGGAGGTGATTTCCCTTGGTAAGGGACTCGGATTCCGCCACCAGGCCGATGGGCGTTCCGGCCTTCACTACATCACCCTGCCTATGCAGGAGCTTCTGGTTGTGCTTATACAGGGAGAGGATGTCTCCGTCGTGTTGGATGACGATAAGATAACCGTCTTCGGGATCCCAGGAAGTATGGACCACCGTTCCGTCCAGCACGGAAGTAACCATGCTGCCGGCCGGGGCCGTAATGTCTATGTACGGGTGAATAGTACGCTCGAAACCCTCCGATACCACGCCTTTCACGGGCGGGAAAAAGGACAGGGCCTCCATGGGAAGGTTCTTCTTGGGGGAATCATCCACATTGAACTGCTCCTGGGTGAGGACATCGGCCCTGAGGAGGGAGTCCCTGATGGCGTAATACTGGGCGTCCGTGATGTCCCGGCTGTTTTCTCTTCCCAGCATCACGCTGTCAAGGCGGATGGGGGCTTCTCCCGCCACGATGCGGCGCAGGTTCTCGGAATAGAGCTGCCACTGCAGGAGGCGCATTTCCAGGGAGTCAATCTTCTGGGCGTTCTGCACAGCCTGGCGGCGTGTCTGGGCACTGGGATAGCCGGGAATGAAGGTGCGCATGGGCGTATAAGCCACCAGGACAAAGAAAACCACCATGGCCACCACTATGCCCGATACCAGGGCTCCTATAAATATGGGTTTTGTGAAACGCACACTCCACAAGCGCTCGTGCGAGACGGCGTCGATGAGCGACAGGCGGTAGTTACGCGAATTCTTCTTATCTGATTTCTCCATAAAATTGCTTACCTTTGCAAATTGTAATGGACAGATATATCGGCATAGATTACGGACGCAAGCGAACGGGGATTGCCGCAAGCGACCCTCTGGGAATCTTTGCCTCTGCCCTGGATACAATTGATTCTACAAAGTTAATAGATTATCTCAAAAATTACGCCAACGGAGAGAGAATCCTTGCGTTTGTAGTTGGGTATCCAGTGAACATGAATGGACAGCCCTCTGAGGCTCAGGCCGATGTGGACGTTTTCCTGAAACGGCTGGAAAAAGCTTTCCCGGGAGTGCCTGTCCACCTGGAAGACGAGCGCTTCACTTCGGTGCTGGCGCAAAGAGTGATGATAGACGGCGGAATGAAGAAAAGCGAGCGCCGGGAAAAGGGTTCGGTTGACCGCATATCGGCCGCCCTGATCCTCCAGAGCTACCTGGACCGCCTCAACGGCAGCGTGGGACTGGGAGGGATAGACCCCCTGAGCGTCCCGGAAAGCCTGTCCAAGAACAAGACAAGACGAAAGAAATGATAAAGCCCATTTACCTCTACGGCGCACCTGTGCTGCGCGAGACCGCCAAGCCGGCCGATTTAAAAGACAAGGAAGGGATTGCCACGCTGGTGCAAGACCTGAAGGACACATTGGTCAAGGCCGATGGCTGCGGCCTGGCCGCCCCGCAGATCGGGGTGAGCCTCCGCGTGGTCATCGTGGACGGAGATGTGGTTGCAGACACTTATCCTTATCTGAAGGACTTCCGCCGCACTCTCATCAACCCCGAGATCCTGGAGGAAAGCGAAGAGCAGGTCACCTACTCCGAGGGCTGCCTGTCCATTCCCGGCATCTACTGCGACGTGGTGCGTCCCAAAAGCATGAAGGTCCGTTACTACGACGAAGACCTGAAAGAGGTGACCGAGGTCTTTGACAATTTCGCCTGCCGTATGATCCAGCACGAGATGTCCCATCTGGACGGAGACCTCTTCACGGACCACGCCGCCCCCATTCGCAAAAAGATGCTCTCCAGCAAGCTGCAGAACATCTCTAAAGGTAAGGTCCACCCCCACTATAACTCCAAGTTAAAATAAATCAGCCACTTATACAACAAGGGGTGCACCTCCAAGTGCACCCCTTTGCGTTTAACTATCTGACTCTCAGGCGTCTACCAACCTGAAGGACGGTGGTTTCCTTGATGCCGTTGAGCTGGCAGATATGCTTGACGGTGGTTCCGTTCTTGCGGGCTATGCTGTATAGCGTGTCGCCGCTGCGGACGGTGTGGTAACGCATGGCCGCAGCCTCGGCAGCCGCGCGGGCGGCGGCTTCCTTCTTGGCCTGTTCTTCGGCCAGGAGCCGGTCCTCCTCATCGGTGCGGAAAATCTCGTCTTCGTCGTCTATGTTCTGCACATAGCGCTGGTTGGGATTGAAGTACCAGGAACGGATTCTGAACAGACGGTGCCGGAGCGTGCCAGTCTCGAAGTCAATGAGCCAGGAGGGGTCGAAAGCGGCACCCTTGTAGCGGGTTTCGAAGTGCAGGTGCGGGCCGGTAGAACGACCTGTTGAACCACCCAGGCCGATGATATCGCCGGCGCTGACCCAGTCTCCGGGCTGTACGTTGCGTTTGGACAGATGGCCGTAGTAAGTCTCAAGACCGTTGGCATGGCGAACCACCACCAGATTACCATAGCCTCCTACATAGTCCGAGATGCGCACGCGACCGTCAAAGGCAGCAGGGACGGGCGTCCCGGTAGGATACGGCAAATCGATGCCCTGATGCCGGCGGCCATGGCGGTAACCGTACTGCGAACGCGGCTTTACCACATAGGGGCACACATAGGAATCCAGGGTATCTACAATCCACAGGGAGAAACGGTCCGGGATGGCGACAGGCTCCTCTTTATAGGGATTCACGGTGCGGGTATCCCAGAATTCCGTAAAGACGCTGTCGGCCGCCACCATGCTGGGGTCTTTCACATAGCGGTAGGTGCCGTTGTTGTACAGCACCACCTTCACGGCCGGGTTACCCGTATCCAGGGTGTCTGCATACGGAGTGGCCCGCTGGGTGAACGATTTCAAAGACTGACGGCCAAAGGCGTGGCGGAGAGAATCGGCCTCACGGGTATTCTCCTGGGCCTTCAAGGTAAGGCCTGCACTAACTAACAGAATAATGGTAAAGAATCTTCTCATTCGCTATCGTTTGGCGCCGAAGCGGCTGGTCAGAATCTTTTCGGTCTCGGCAATCTTTTCCTGCAGCAGGGCGTCGGACGTGGCCTCGCAGATGAAACGGAGATAGGGTTCGGTATTGGAAGGACGGATGTTGAACCACCAGTCCGGGAACTCTACGCGATATCCGTCGAAGTCCATGAAGGCCGTGGCCTTTTCGGCAGCCATGAAGTGCTCCTTGATGGCGTCCATGGCGCCTTTCTTGTCTTCCAGGCGGAAGTTGATCTCACCGGAGTTCTTGTAACGCACAATCTCTGCGATGGCCTGGCTCAGGGTCTTTCCTTCCTTCTTGAGGTCGTCCACGATGTTCAGGAGAATCATGGAGGCCAGCAGACCGGAGTCGCTGTAGAAGAAGTCGCGGAAATAATAGTGTCCGGCGAGCTCTCCGCCCCATACACCGTCAATTTCGCGGAGTTTCTTGGCGGCAAAGGCACGGCCCACCTTCCAGGTTTCCATGGTGCAACCCATGGGAGCCAGGTACTCCCCTACTGCCTTGGAAGAACGGATATCCTGCAGTACGATGCCCTTCAGGCCCCTTTCTCCCACATAATAGCGGCCCATGAGGGCTATCATGAGGTCCGGGCTGATGAACTGGCCCTTCTCGTCGATGAACATGACGCGGTCGGCGTCTCCGTCGTAGATAACGCCGGCATCGGCCTTCACCTCCTTCACCTTGTCTTCCAGCGGGAAGCAGTTCTTCTCGATGAGCGGATTGGGCTCGTGGTTGGGGAAACGGCCGTCCAGCGTATCGAACAGGTAATGGATGTTGCTGCCGGTACCGAAGATTTCCTTGGCGAAGAGGTTGGCCATGCCGTTGGACAGGTCCATGGCTATGGTGAGGTTGCTATAGTCCTTCGCGAACTTGCGCATGAAGGCCAGGTAATCGGCCATGATTTCCTTCTGGAACACCTGACCGCGCTTGGCAGCTACGGGTGTGGGCTTCCCTTCGTCGATCCAGGCCTTGATCTGGCCCAGACCGGCATCGTAGCCCACGGCCTGAGCGTCCGTGGTGGACACCTTCATACCGTTGTATTCGGCCGGGTTGTGGCTGGCGGTAATCTGAACGGATGCGTCGAAGCCGTAATTGGCCGTTCCGAAGTACACCATAGGGGTGGAACTCAGGCCGATATCGTATGCATCGGCCCCGGCGTCGTTGATGCCTTTGATCACGGCGTCGTGAATCTCCAAGGAGGAAGTGCGGCAGTCGCGCCCCACGAGTACTTTGTTGGTTTTCAGAAGTATAGGGATGAAATATCCTACTTTATATGCGATGTCCAGGTCCCAGTCTTTGCCCCAGATACCGCGGATGTCATATGCGTGAAATGCGCCCATAGGTTTGCGGTTTAGTAATTCACAAAGTTACTAAAAAAACCGGGACCCGCAAAAATCGGGCCCCGGCCTTCTATGCCTTTCAATGACTTTAGAAATTAAATTTGGTCATGCAGATGAAGCGGTGGTTCAGGATCCATTCCTTGTCGCCTGTGAACATACCGCGGGCGTTGCGGGAGCCGCTGCCGAACTCGGCGGCGGTGAGGTTGTACTCCAGGGAGACGGTGAACTTACCCAGGTTCCAGGCCACGGTAGGAGTGGCACGGAAAGCCTGCTGGATGTGGACATCGGCGGCGGTGTTCATCCAAACGGAATTATCCACCAGATCTTTGGTAGTACCCAGCTGCTTCATGTAGCCCAGCATACCCATGACCTGGAACTTCTTGCCGTACTGGAAGCTCACGAAGGAAGCCCAGTCACGCATGGGGGTGTACTCGATGGTGCCGTTGCTGTTGAAGGAGTGTACACCGTAACCGGAGAGGAGGTTCATGTGCTCACCGGCCTGGGCCAGGATGCTCTTGGCGCGCAGCTGGAACTTGCCGCTGGTGAACTGGAAGAACACAAACGGAGAGAAGGTATGCATCAGGCTCTTGACCTCGATGGTAGGAGCATTGCCGTCCTGGACTCTCCAGTCTGCAATGGTGCGGTAGGGACGGATGTTCACCACATCCAGACCGGCCTTGGCCACAATCTTGGCATTCTTGTAAGCGATACCCAAATAGAACTCAGGCATACCGTACTTGTAGTAATCCTTGCTCTTGCCGGCAGGACCGGTGGGCAGATAGTGGTTCAGGTACAGCATACTGGCGGTAAGGGTGAAACCGGAACCCAGGTTCACATCGGCCATCAGCTGAGGGCTGCGGTTGAAGGGATTGAACGGAGCACCCGTCTCCAGGTTGTTCATGTGAGGCATGTCGGCCGCCATGGGATGCCAGGTCTGGCCGATGGTGAGGCTCACGGGAGCGTTGTCCCAGTTCAGCTTCATGAAGGCCTGACGCAGACGCAGGGTGGGAACGGAACCGCTGAGGTAGTAGAAGTCGGCCTCTACCTTACCGGAAACACCCATGGTGCCCCACTTGTAGGCCGACACATCCAGTCCCAAACGGGTAGTAAGGGAGACAAAGCGCCAGTTGAAACCGCTGTTGAGATCCACGCCACCGGACATGTCATGACCCTTGGGCATGTAGAAATAGAGATCCTCGGTGCCAGCGTTCACAGCGCGGGAATCGGCGGCTATGTAGTTACGGATAAAGCCGTAAAGCTTGAAGTGTGCAGGTTTCTCTTCCTGCGCGAAGGCGGCGCTGCCAGTAAGCAGGGCGGCCAAGACAATAATGATACCTTTTTTCATATTTGAACTTCTTTCATCGAAGATCCTTTGGAGCGAAGCGACCCAGGGGGTTTGGGGGGATAGCCCCCCAATGGGTCGAAGGCCCTTTTATTCCCCTTTGGCGTTAGGCAAAGGGGAAGAGTTTCGTCAACCAGAAGTAACCCAGCACGAAGCCGATGATACCCATAACCAGGCCCACCTTGGTCATATCCTTGGTCTCCACCATACCGGTAGAGGAAGCGATGGCATTCGGAGGAGTGGAAATGGGGAACAGCATAGCGATGGAGGCGCAGACGGCGACGAAGATGATCATGGCCGATGTACCACCCATGGCCAGGAACTGAGCGTTGTTGGCGGCCTCAGGATCGGCCATACCGTTGGCAACCACAATCAGGATAGGGATGAGCAGGGCTGCGGTAGCGGAGTTGGAGATAAAGTTGGACAGGAAGTAGCACACCAGGCCGGCGATGATAAGCACCACCACCACGCTCATGCTGCCGAACGGAATGGCCTGAATGAGCACCTTGGCAAGACCGGTATCCTGCAGGCAGTAACCCAGGCAGAAGCCACCGGCGACCAGCCACAGCACGGTCCAGTTGATTTCCTTGATTTCTTCCTTGCCGAACAGGCCCGTGGCGGTGAAGACACCCAGCGGGATGAGGGCAACGATGTTGGAGTTGATATGGGTGAGCTGCTCCGTGGCCCACAGGAGGATGGTACCGACGAAGGTAATCCAGACCACATAGAGTTTCCAGTCTTTCTTCTGGCTGCTCTCGGGGATCTCAAGAACGAGTTTCTTGGTCTTGAAGGGGAACATCATGCGCAGCACGATCCAGGCAATGACAATCATGATGATCACGTAAGGGATCATGTGAACGCACCATTCGCCGAAGCTCACGTCAATACCGGCCTGCTCCAGGGCGCCCTTGGCGGTAGCGTTGGGAGGCGTGCCGATAGGGGTGCCGATACCGCCGAGGTTGGCGGCGACGGGGATGGACAGGGCCAGACCCACCTTGCCCTTGTCATCGGCCGGGAGCTTGGAAAGCACCGGGGTGAGGAGGGCCAGCATCATAGCGGCGGTGGCGGTGTTGGACATGAACATGGAGAAGATGGAAATCATGATGAGGAAGCCCAGCAGCACAATCTCCGGCTTGGTGCCAAAGAGTTTCAGGAGGGCGCGGGCCATGGTTACGTCCAGACCGTACTTCTCTGCCATGATGGCCAGAACGAAGCCGCCCAGGAAGAGCATGACCACAGGGTCTGCCATGGAGCTCATGATACGGGCATAAGGGACCAGTGTACCGTACTGAGGATCACAGAACAGGCCGATACCCTTGTTGGACACGGTGAGCAGGGAAATCACGATGACAAGCAGAGACGTAGCCCAGTTGGGGATGATTTCGAAAATCCACATGAGGGCGGCGAATACGAACAGGGCGACAACGCGCTGCTGAACGACGGTCAGGGCATCGATGCCGAAGAAGGACGTCGGCACGGCCCAGAGGAAGATGGTGATGGCGAGCACAAGGGGCAGGAACACCCAATACTTGAGATTGAATTTTTTAGCCATTATCTTGATTTTTGATTATTCGTAGGAAACGCGGATGTCTACCGGAATCTTTTCCAGTTCCAGATTGACGATATCGGCCTTGAGGGTGGAGCTCACCACAGCGTACTTGGCCACAAGGTCTGCAGCGGCATTGTAGTCACCGGTGGCCTGGATCTGGAGGATCAAGGATCCCAGACCGTAGATGGCCTCTTCGGCCTTGGCGTAGTCGATGGCGTACTTGCCGGAAGCCTTGCGCACGATGGCGCCCTGCTCCAGAAGGTAGTTGTAAGTGATGAGGTTGGCGCGACCGGTGGCATCGGCATCACCGAAGCGGGAAGAACGGATGGTGTTGACCACGAAGGTAGCTATCACATCCGGCTTCATGATGAGGGCCTCGATGCGGTGAGCGGCGGCCTCCTGCATGCACAGGTAGGTGCCCAGCACGTTGGACTTCATCTTCTCGAAGGTGAGGGCCTCATTGCCCAGGGCATCGGCCACCTCGCCCTTTCCGTTGACGGTTTCCTTGACACCCAGGCCCTTGGCCACCTCGCGGAAGACGATGCCCCAGTAGAAGGCGTTGGCGTCTACGTGAGGCTGGTCATCGGCCTCCAGCAGGGTCATGCCCACCGGGAAGACGGTGCGGTTGAACTTCTCGCGGATGATGTTGTCAAACAGGATGGTGCGGGTGCCCAGTTCTTCCTGAAGCTTGGCATCGTAAGGGAAGTTGATGGCGATGGTCTTGTAACCGGCGTTGGTATAACCGCCGTAATAGATGACGTTGCAGGAGAAGATATTGGACTCCAGACCCGGCACGAAAGCGTGATAGGCGGGGTCTCCGGGCAGGGAGGCCTGCAGTTCCGGGAGACGCTTGCTGAGTTTGTCAAGCAGCTGGGTGCGGTCCAGGTTCTTCAGAAGGACATAGGCACCATAAGATGCCTTCTTACCCAGAAGTTCATCGTCAATGGTCTCCAGGGGTCCCAGCACCAGGTCCATCTTGCTGTCCGTCATTTCCAGCCAGGCGCGCTCGCTCTCAGAGTAGTTGTCCGTAAGGACGGCATCGGCCTTCTTCAGAAGATACTCGCGTACGCTGGGCTTGATGGTAATGTCGGCGGCGGCTCTCAGATAGTCGGCAATCTTGTGCACGTTCTCCGAATAGGCGTCGTGGTACCATACGGCATTGAGGGAACCGTCGGCCTTGCGCTCAATGAGCGTATAGGGGCTGTTCTTGTCGGGGTTGTTCCAGGCCTGGAATTCTTCCACGGTCATGTCTTCCGGATAGAAGTTGGCACCGGGACGTTTGGGGCCGAAACCCTCCAGGAAAGCGGTGCCGTCAATGCGGTTCCAGGGGCCGTAGTTGACATAGGCGAAGTCACGCTCGTCCTCGGGAAGGGCGCTGAAGAAAGCCTTTTCTCCAAAGACCTGTTTCCAGTAAATGGCATCGGCCTCGTCGGCGGCGAAACGGTACAGGTTAAGAACCTCTTTTCCATTGTCGGTGATATCCGAAAGGTCCGGAGCGGGAATGGTTACCTCTGCATAGTTCTCCATCAGGCGTTCCGCCTTGCTGCGGCCTTCCTTACAGGACCAGAGTCCCGCGGCAGCCAGGGTGAGAACCAGTGCAATGCTAAGTTTTTTCATCACTATTGTTTTGATTCGTTATGATTCGCAAATAATCTTGCAAATTTAATTATTTATTGCGACAAATCCAGCATTTTTGCCAAAAGAATCTTTCGGAGAAATCCCTTGATTATTCCCGTTTTTCTAGCTACATTTGTACCGCTTTTACGGCACTATTACTATTATCAATAATTATCAAAACACTAAACAATTATCATGAAAACTGCTGACATCATGGCACGCCTTCAGGCCAAGTATCCGCTTGAGAAAGAATACCTGCAGGCTGTACAGGAAGTTCTGGAGTCTATCGAGGATGTCTACAACCAGCATCCCGAATTCGAGAAGGCCAAGATCGTGGAACGTCTGGTAGAGCCGGACCGCATCTTCACCTTCCGCGTAACCTGGATTGACGACAAGGGCGAGGTCCAGACCAACACCGGTTACCGCATCCAGTTCAACAGTGCCATTGGTCCCTATAAGGGCGGTCTCCGCTTCCACAAGGCCGTGACCCCTTCCATGCTCAAATTCCTGGGCTTCGAGCAAACGTTCAAGAACGCCCTCACCACCCTTCCTATGGGAGGCGCCAAGGGCGGCTCCGACTTCGACCCCGTGGGCAAGTCCAACGATGAGATCATGCGTTTCTGCCAGGCCTTCATGCTGGAGCTGTGGAACTGCATCGGCCCCGACCAGGATATTCCTGCCGGTGACGTAGGTGTAGGCGGCCGCGAAATCGGTTACCTCTACGGTATGTACAAGAAACTGGCCCGCCAGTACAACACCGGTGTCCTCACCGGCAAGGGCGGCACCTGGGGCGGTTCCATCCTTCGTCCCGAAGCCACCGGTTTCGGTGCCCTCTACTTCACCCAGCACCTTCTCCAGAAGGCCGGCAAGGACATCAAGGACAAGAAAGTGGCCGTTTCCGGTTTCGGTAACGTAGCCTGGGGTGCCTGCATCAAGGCTACCGAGCTGGGCGCCAAGGTCGTGGCCATCTCCGGTCCCGACGGCGTCTGCCATATTCCCGAAGGCATCACCAAGGAAATGATCGACTACATGCTGGTCATGCGCGCCTCCAACCGCAATAAGGTAGAGGATATGGCTACCAAGTTCCCGGGCAAGGCCGTGTTTACCGCCGGTAAGAAAGCCTGGAGCGTTCCCGTGGACATCGCTCTCCCCTGCGCCTTCCAGAACGAGCTTTCTGAAGACGACGCCAAGGAACTGAAGGCCAACGGCTGCTGGTGCTGCTGCGAGGTCTCCAACATGGGTTGCCAGCCCGGCGCCATCCACTTCTTCCAGCACAACGGTGTTCTCTTCGCCCCTGGTAAGGCCGTGAACGCCGGTGGCGTGGCCACCTCCGGTCTGGAAATGACCCAGAACGCCGAACACATCTCCTGGAGCGGCCAGGAAGTGGACGACAAGCTCCACTTCATCATGAGGTCCATCCACGAGCAGTGCGTCAAGTACGGCACCCAGCCCGACGGCACCATCGACTACGTGAAGGGCGCCAACATCGCCGGCTTCATGAAGGTCGCCACCGCCATGCTCGAGCAGGGAACAATCTAGGCTTCGCCTGAATTGTCCAAAGAGAAAAAGGCTGACTTCCCGTCAGCTTTTTTTCTTTCAACTATTGAGGGGAGGCCCCCCGTCGCTTCGCTCCAGAGGAACTTCGAGGCGAAGTACAAAAAAACTCCGGCCCGGTTGGGTCGGAGTTTTTTTATAGTTTGTTTTGAATTATTTCGCGGCGGCTGCCTGGGCAGCTTCGGCCTGGGCCTGGAGTTCGGCCTGGAGGCTCTCGATGGTGCGGTCGGCCGGGATGTTCAGAGCCTTGCGGGCCTCAGGGGTGAGGTCGACGACCTTGGTCTCATCGAAGTAGATGGCCTGGGAGAAATCGAAGAGGGCGGTGAGACCCTTGGCCTTGGCCAGTTCAGTCACAACCTGGTTCACTTTCTCCTGGATGGGAGCGGTGAGCTGGTTCTGCTGCTGCTGAAGTTCCTGGGAGATGGACTGCTGGAACTCCTGAATGCGGTTCTGGATTTCCATGAGCTCACGCTCCTTGGATTCACGGATGGCAGCGGTCCAGGTGGACTGCTTCTGCTGATACTGGGTGAGCTTGCCCTGGTACTCTTCCACCATGGCGGCGTAAGTTTCTTCGGCCTCTTTCTGGGAAGCGGCGATGGCTTCACGGGCGGTATCCATTTCGGGAGCCAGCATCACGAGCTCGTTGAAATTCACGCGACCAAAAGTCTGGGCGGAAGCGGTGAGGGTTGCAAGTGCCGCAAGGGCAATGACAAATAGTTTTTTCATATTCATTTAATTTATTTGTTTTCTATTTTAAGCACCGAGGTTTCCTTCGGCAATTATCATACCACACTAGAATTGTTGACCCAAAACGAAGTGGAACTGACTGCCACCGTTGACGGCATCGTCGAAGCCATAACCCCAGTCAACACCCAGCAGGCCGATCATCGGGAGGAACACACGCACACCCACACCGGCGCTTCGCTTGATCTGGAACGGGTTGAACTCGCGGATGTCGCTCCAGCAGTTACCGCCTTCCAGGAACAGCAGCGCGTAGATGGTGCTCTGAGGCTGCAGGATCACCGGATAACGCAGTTCTACCGTAAACTTGTCGTACACGTTACCGGCATAACTGGTTAAGTTCTGGCTGTACGGCGTGATCTTCTGCGGCGTCAGGGAATAGTCTTCATAACCGCGGAGGGAAATAATCTCGGCTCCGTAGGTCATGTAACCCGACATACCGTCACCACCCACCTGGAAGTTCTCGAACGGGGAATAACCCCAGTTGCGGTTGTAGTAACCCAGATAACCGAATTGGGCGCGGGTCATGAGCACCAGGTCACCCACCAGTTTGGTGTAGACGGTGCCGCTGAATTTCCACTTGTGGTACTCAATCCATTTGTATCTCTGGGCGGCCGTCCAGTCATCATAGTTCACGTCTTTCCAACTGTTCACGCGCACCTTGTTGCCATCGTCATCGTAGGTGTACTTACGCAGGAGGGAATAAGGCGGGGTAAACTGCAGGGAAGCAGAGAACTCAGAACCCGTACGGGGATAAATCTGCTGGTCGGAGGAGTTACGCGACAGGTTGATGGTATAACTCAGGTTGTGGGAAATACCATTGTTGAACGCGAAGTAACTGTTGGTCCAGTTGGTGAGCTTGTATGTCTGCCAGCTTAGACCATTATATAATACAAAGTAGTTGTCCGGCCACTTGAGGCGGGTTCCCAGGCCGGCGTTGAAGCCGAATACCTCGAACATCTTGTCCGTGGACAGAATGCCGATGGCCAGGTAGGAGTCCGTCATACGAGAATAGTACGCGGAAATGCTGAGGGAAGTAGGTTTCTTGCCGAAGAGCCAGGGCTCCGAGAAGCTGGCGCTGAGGGAAGTATAGTACTTACCATTGGTCTGGAAACGGAACGAGAGGTTCTGGGCGTCTCTCAGGGGCACCGGGCGCCAGGCACCCTTCTCCAGCATACGGCGGGTAGAGAAGTTGTTGAAGCTGACACCGGCCGTGAGCACAAAGGTGTTACCGCCCCAACCACCGGAGAGTTCCAACTGGGAAGAAGGCTTCTCCGTTACATTATATACTACATCCACCGTGTTGTTGAGCTGGTTGGGCAGGATGGAATAGCCCTCACCATATTTCATGATGGCCTCGGGGTCGAACTGGCCCATGGAGGCGATTTCACGGATGGAACGCTCGAAGTCTGTCTGGCTGAATAGATAGCCGGGACGTGTCATCACCTGACGGCGGACTACGCGCTCGTTAGTGAGGTCGTTGCCGTTGATGATTACGTCGTTGATGGTGGCGGGCTTGCCTTCGGAAATGCGGAGTTCCAGGTCTACGGAGTCGTTCTGGATGTTGACCTCCACCGGAGTCACGTTGAAGAAGAGATAACCGTTATCCTTGTACAGCTTGGAAACGTCGTATTCGTTTTCCTTTCCGCCGCCGTGCAGGCGCTTGTCAAGGGTGACCTTATCGTAAACGTCTCCTCCTTTTACCTGGAGAATATTGTTGAGCACTTCGGTGGGATACACGGAATTACCCGTCCAGGTGATGTTGCGGAAATAATACTTGGGGCCCTCTTCAAACTCCATATCGATGGCCAGGTGCTTGCCGTCGGGGAGGTAATACACGGAGTCCCTCACCAGGCGGGCGTCGCGGTAACCGGCCTCGTTGAAGGCATCCAGTACCGTCTTGCGGTCATTCTCGTACTCTTTCTCCTTGAACTTCTTGGATTTGAAGAAATTATACCACTTGTTGGAGTGGGTCTCCTTCATGTTCTTGGCCAGTTTCATCTCCTTCACGTGCTCGTTACCCTTGAAGTTGATGTTCCGGATGCGCACCTTGGGACCTTTGTCCACATTGAAATTCACGCGCATGGCGCTACGGATCATGCTGTCCCTCACGGCTTCCACTTCCACATTCACTTTCAGAAAGCCCTTCTCCTTGTAGTAGCGCTTGATAATATCTATGGAGGTATTCTTCACATAGTCCGAATACTCACGGCCGGGACGCAGGTTCAGGCGTTCCTGAAGGTCTTTGCGTTCTCCGGACTTGACCCCGGAATAGGTCCAGCGGGAAACACGGGGACGTTCCCGGATAACCACCTTGAACCAGGCTGTATCGGCCGATGCATTCAGGGAGTCGATGACAACGGCCACGTCTTCAAAATAGCGCTGGGCTACCAGGCGCTTCACTATTCCCGTAATGTCTTCACCGGGAGCCGTCACTTCCATACCGGGCTGCATGCCCACGAGTTGAAGAATCTGATGTTCGTTGAAATACTGGTTTCCTTCAATGCCTACACCGCCCACGACATATTTCTTGGGATGGGTGTAGTCTACCTCAATGCTATTGCGCCCGCTCTGGGCCCACAGGGAGGTGGTGGCCAGGAGCAGGGTGGCGATGCAAAGTATCCTTCTAACGGTCATTCCAGCTAATTGATTATCTTGCAAAGGTAAGGATTTTATTTGACTTTTCCATAACGACGGTCCCGGGCGGCATAGGCCTCCAGGGCCTCCATAAACTGCGGCTTACGGAAATCGGGCCAGAGGGTCTCGGTGAAATAAAACTCGGAATAGGCTGTCTGCCACAGCAGATAATTGGAAATGCGCAGTTCCCCGGAAGTACGGATCATAAGGTCCGGATCCGGAATTCCGGCCGTTATCAGATACTGGTCCAGGTCTTCCTGCTTCATTTGTTGGAACTGCTCCGGAGTAAGGGCAGCCGCGGCCTTTTTCATGGCCTGCATAATATCCCATTTACCGCTGTAGCTCAGGAAAAGGATAAAAGTAGTACCCTTATTGTGCGCCGTAGCGGAACTGATCCGGTCTATGGTTGCGTTGAGTCCTTCACTCAGGCGGGCGCGGTTACCAAGAACCATGAACCGCACCTGGTGATCCATGAAGTTCTCCAACTCCCCGACCATACTCTTCATCATCAGTTCCATCAGGGAAATGACTTCATCCTGCGGTCGGTTCCAGTTCTCTTCCGAAAAAGCATAGACCGAAAGGTATTCGATGCCCATTTCCACGGCCGTTTCCATACAGGCACGGACACTTTCTACACCTTCAAAATGGCCATAGACCCGCTCCTTTCCGCGGAGCTTGGCCCATCGGCCGTTGCCGTCCATAATGATGGAGACGTGCTTGGGTAATTGATTTTTATCCATTGTTTCTCATGTCTTCTCCCCAGAACAGGCGCGAAGTAAGGGCCTTCACAAAGCCGGACTGGGCAAGCCGGATACGTTTAAGCGAAAATTGTGCCATCTCTACGTGGATGCTCCAATCGGGCTGAATTTCCACCACCCGGTTGTCGGTGGACATGTTGGCACGGCCGTCCCGGGACTCGAAAGAGATATCTACCTTGGCCGTTTCGGGCAGCACGATGGGGCGCACATTGAGGTTGTGCGGGGCGATAGGGGCCACCACCAGCACCTTGGTGTCCGGCAGACAGATGGGACCTCCCACGGAAAGCGAGTAAGCGGTGGAACCGGAAGAAGTGGCTACGATAAGACCGTCGGCCCAATAAGTGGGAAGAGGTTCCCCGTCAATGCTCACGTGGATACCCAGAACCGAGGAGCCGCTGCGGTGCAGGGCCACTTCGTTCACGGAATAAGGGAGCATGCCGATGGTCTTGCGGGCTTCGGGGCCCTTGAGGGTGGCATTGAGCACAGTGCGGTATTCGATGCGGAAATCGCCTTCAACGAGGGCTCTGCGCACGTCTTCGGGGCGGTTTTCGCAAAGGAAGCCGATGCGGCCGAAATTCACGCCCAGAATAGGAAGGCCGATGTCGGCCACCACGTGGGCGGCGGACAGGAAAGTGCCGTCACCGCCCATGGACAGAACCAGGTCCGTCTCCGGCTGGACGTCGTTTTTGGTGCGGATTTCGTATACCTCGAAGGTGGCCTGCTCAAGGTCTTTCAAGAGGGAGAGCATGCGCTCGTCGTTCCTGAGTCCATCCCGGAGGATAAAGTATCCTATTTTCATATTTTAGTATGTAGCGTCGTATTAAATCAAACGCCAAAATTAACACATTTCTGAGAATTTTCCTTATTTTTGTCGCACATAAAAGCAAAATGAAGCCATGACCAGACTCAGTGTCAACATAAATAAGGTAGCCACCATCCGGAATTCCCGCGGCGGAAACGTGCCGGACGTAACCAAGGCCGCCCTTAACTGCGAAGCCTTCGGGGCTGAGGGAATTACGGTTCACCCGAGGCCCGACGAGCGCCATATCCGTTATTCTGACGTTAGGGCCATCCGCCCGCTCCTTTCCACGGAATTCAATATTGAAGGCAATCCCACCGTGACCAGTTTTGTGGATCTGGTGCTGGAAGTAGTACCGGACCAGGTAACCATGGTGCCGGACAGCCACAGCGCCATTACCTCCAATGCCGGCTGGGACACCCTGGAGTACAGGAGCATCCTCACCGACCTTTGTAAAGAATTCAAAGCCAAGGGTATCCGCACCTCCATCTTCATAGACCCGGATCCCCGGATGGCCGAAGGAGCCGCCGCCTGCGGGGCCGACCGCGTAGAGCTTTACACGGCCGATTATGCCGCGCGCTATCCGCAGAATCCGGAGGAAGCCATCGGCCGATATCTGGAAACCGCAAAGGCAGCCCGCGCCTGCGGCCTGGGCCTCAACGCCGGCCACGACCTTTCCCTGGAAAACCTGGCCTATTACATCCACACCATTCCCTGGACGGATGAGGTTTCCATCGGCCATGCCCTTATTTCCGATGCCCTGTACATGGGATTGGAGAAAACTATTGCCGCTTACCTTTCGGAAATCCGCAAAAAATAGTTAACTTTGCGCCCTTAGCAACCTTTGAATAATTATTAAAGTCAACAATACAATGAAAAAGACCCTTATCATTTTTGGTGTAGCCGCTGCCGTGGCTCTCGCCGTTTCCTGCAACCAGACCAATGGTACCACCACCCAGGCCGCTCCCGCACAGGACAGCACCGCCGTGGCCGGCAGCATCGTTTTCTTCAACATGGATAAGATCCTCGAAGGCTATGACATGGCCAACGACCTCAACTCCGTGTTCGAGACCAAGACCAGCGGCATCCAGGCCGAGATTGACCGCCGCGGCAAGAAGCTGGAGAAAGACGCCACCGATTTCCAGAACAAGGTGGACAAGGGACTCCTCACCACTTCCGTGGCCCAGGCCCAGTACCAGAAGCTGCAGCAGCAACAGCAGGAGTACCAGGAGTACGCCGTGCGCAAGCAGCAGGAAATGGCCGAAGAGCAGCAGGTGATGATGAACCAGATCGCCAACGCCATCGCCGAGTTCGTGACCGAGTACAACGAGACCCATCAGTACGCTCTCATCCTCTCCACCTCCGGCAACATCCTCTCCACTCCCGTGGTCTGCGGTGACCCCCGTCTGGACATTACCGAGGATTTCCTCGCCGGCCTCAACGCCGCCTACATCAAGACCAAGGAAACTACCAAGAAGTAGCTTTTGAGAGTCGCGATTCTATCGAGTTTTTACCCCCTTCGGGGCGGCATTTCCCAGTTCAACGCCAGCATGCTGGAAGGACTGGGAAAATGTCATATAGTAAAGGCATTCACTTTCTCAAGGCAATACCCCGACCTCCTCTTCCCCGGCAAGACACAGTACGTGACTCCGGAAGACGAGGCCATGCCCGTAGAGGCCGATGCCATCCTCGATACCATCAATCCCCTCACCTGGGTCAGGACCGCCCGCGCCATCCGGGACTGGAAGGCCGATCTTCTGGTCATGAAATACTGGATGAGCTGGTTTGCCCCCTCGCTGGGCTATGTGGCCCGCCACTGCGGGTGCAAGAGCGTGGTGGTTTTGGACAACGTCATTCCCCACGAAGCCCATTGGTTTGACAAGCCCCTCACCCGTTACTTCCTGAACAGCTGCACGGGCTTTGTCTCCATGTCGGAGAGTGTAGAGAAGGACCTTCTGAGTCTCAGACCCGACGCTCCGCACATCCTCCGGCCCCATCCCCTCTATACCCATTTCGGCGAGAAACTTCCCCGGAAAGAGGCGGTGGAAGCCCTGGGACTGGATCCTTCCCGCAACACCCTTCTTTTCTTCGGCCTTATACGCGAATACAAGGGACTGGACATCTTGCTGGAAGCCTTCCGGGAACTGCCCGGGAACTACCAGCTGGTGATCGCCGGAGAGCCCTACGGCTCTTTTGACAAGTACCAGGCTATCCTGGATTCCCTTCCCGGGAAAGACCGCGTCCGCGTATTCCCGGACTATATCCGCGACTCGGAGGTCAAGCGCTTTTTCAGCGCGGCCGACCTGGCCGTCCTCCCCTACCGGAGCGCCACCCAGAGCGGCATCAGTTCCATTGCCTGCCACTTTGACGTCCCCATGGTCGTCACCGATGTGGGAGGACTCAAAGGCACCATCGGTGCCCGTGGCACGGGAATTGTCGCACCGGAAGCATCGGCCCCGGCCATCCGGAAAGAGATCTTGCGTTATTTTGAAGACCCTTCCCTGCAGGAAAGCTGCCACGCGGCCATCCTTCAGGAAAAGAAACGGCTGGGCTGGGACGCCTTTTGCGAGGCGCTCTCGGACTTTGCCGCCACCCTATAACTTGCTTAGAGTATGAAACGACACATCGCCCTTCTGGCTTCTTTGCTGCTGCTCACCGGCACCGTTGCCGTGGCCCAGGACTACGTTCCCACGCCGGTCACCATTTCTTCCGAGAAGGTGAAACTCAACGGAAAAGTGTACTATGCCCATCTGGTGCTGGAGCGTCAGACCATCTTCAGCATTGCCAAAGCGTACGGTGTAACCGAACAAGACCTATACGATGCCAATCCCAGCCTCCGGGAGACGGGTCTGCAGAAAAGCAGCATCCTCCTCATTCCCGTAGACAAGCAGAAAGTGGCGGAAAAGGCCGAGGAGCCGGCCCGGAAAGCCCAGACAGAAACGGCACCCGCCAGTCAGCAGGAACCGCAGGACGAATACAAGGAACACACCGTCCGCTGGTACGAAGATATTGACGACATCGCCCGCCGCTATGAGATTTCCGTCCAGGAAATCATGGACTACAACAACCTCAAGAGCCGCAAACTATCCGCGCGTCAGGTCCTGCGCATCCCCATCAGAAAGGCCGGCGTCCCCGCATACACTCCCGTGGAACAGCAGGCCGATGAACCGGAAGCGGAACAGGCCCAACCTGAAGAAGTTCCTCAGGAAGAGCAGGTTACTCCCGTAGAAGTGGAAGACCTCTCCTATATGGTTTCTCACCCCAAGGACGTGGTGGATTTCACTCTGCTGCTGCCTCTGAAAGTGGGCAACACCGCCACCGAAACCAATTTGGACTTTTATTCCGGTGTGCTCATGGCCCTCAGGGACCTGGAAGCCGAAGGCCTCAAGGTGAATATGCACGTGCACGACCTCTATGCCGGGATGCCCGATGTGGAGACCCTTTGCAACAGCGACTTTGTGCTGGGCCCCGTCGCCTCCCGTGACGTGGAAGTGATGCTGCAGATGATTGACGGCCGCGTGCCGCTCATCTCGCCCCTGGACCCCAGAGCCGCCAGCCTGAGCAATACCTACCGCCGCTTCATCCAGGCTCCCGCCGGTGCCGAGAACCAGTACGAGGATCTGGCCCAGTGGATACAGGACGACTTTACCCCCGGAGACAAAATCCTCTTCGTGAGCGAGAAGAACGCCAGCAACGTACAGGCCGCCGTGAACGTCCGCTCGGCCCTGGCCCGCCGGGAACTCAATTATCAGATTCTGAATTACGCCATCACCGAAGGCCGCATGATACCGGATTCCCTTAACCAGTACCTGGTGAGAAACGGAACCAACCGCGTGGTGGTGGCCTCCGAGAGCGAGCCCTTCGTGGGCGACGTGGTCCGCAACCTGGGCATCATGTTGGGCAAGGGCTATGATATTATAATGTACGCCCCCTCCAAGGTGCGCAACTTCGATTCCATCGACGGCACAGCCCTGCACGACGTGGCGTCCCACATCAGCACGGCCTACCATGTGAACTATGGCAGTCCCGAGGTGGAGGAGTTCATCCGCGTTTACCGTGCCCTGTTCCGCACCGAGCCCACGCAGTTTGCCTTCCAGGGCTACGATACCGCCTGTTATTTTGTACGCAACGTTGCCCGTCACGGAGGTGCCTGGACTTACAAACTGGGTCTGGAGCGAAGCCATGGCCTGCATACGGACTTCCTCTTTGAGGCCGATGACAATGACAACCGTCACAACATCGCCATCCGCCGAATCATTTACCAGCCGGACTATACAACCATTCTGCTGCAATAGCCCCTTATCATATGGAACGAACGAAATGCCTTATCCTAGGCGGAGGCCCCGCCGGATTCACTGCCGCCATTTACGCATCCCGCGCCAACCTTTCCCCCGTCGTCTATGAGGGAATCCAGCCGGGCGGCCAGCTCACCACCACCACCATCGTGGAGAACTTCCCCGGTTTCCCGGGTGGAGTGGACGCCAACACCCTCATGGAGAATATGAGGGAGCAGGCCCGCAGTTTCGGGGCCGATGTCCGTCAGGGCACCGCCACCGCCGTGGACCTTTCCCATCGGCCTTTCAAAGTGACCATTGATGCTCAGACCGAAATAGAGGCCGATAGCCTCATCATTGCCACCGGCGCACAGGCGCGCTACCTGGGACTGCCTTCGGAAGAGAAGTTCAAGGGAGCCGGCGTAAGCGCCTGCGCCACCTGCGACGGCTTCTTCTACCGTAAGCGCACCGTAGCAGTGGTGGGAGGCGGTGACACCGCCTGCGAAGATGCCCTTTACCTGGCCAGCCTGGCCAAGAAGGTGTACATGATTGTGCGCCGCGACGTTTTCCGCGCCTCCAAGATTATGCAGGAAAAGGTCCTGAATACCGAAAATATCGAGGTTCTCTGGAACTGCAACACCCAGGAAGTGCTGGGAGACGCCATGGGCGTCACCGGAGCCCGTCTCCTGCGCAAGGACGGCACCGTTTTTGATATAGCCATCGACGGATTTTTCCTCGCCATCGGCCACTCGCCCGCTTCGGAACTCTTTGCCCCCTGGTTGGAAAGGGATGCCGCGGGGTACCTGGTCACCAGGCCCGGCACCACGGAGACCACGGTCCCGGGTGTGTTTGCCGCCGGAGACGTGCAGGATCCTCACTACCGCCAGGCCATTACGGCCGCCGGTTCGGGATGTATGGCCGCCCGTGACGCCGAAAAATTCCTCCTGGAACAAGCTAATTAACTCTTAAGATGAGATATTTGAAACTTTCTGCGCTTCTGGCCCTGTGCCTGGCCGTTCTGTCCTGCAAATCCCAGTACGAGGTTTTGCTGGCCTCCGGAGACTTGGACGCCAAGTATGACGCCGCTATGAATTACTTCAACCTGAAGAAGTATCAGAAGGCCGCCCAGCTGTTCGAGTCCATGGCCGTTCTTACCAGCGGCACCGAGAGAGACGATACCGTCCAGTATTACTGGGGCCTGTCCAACTACCGCTACAAGGATTTCTATACGGCCGAATCCAATTTCGCCCGCTTTATAGAGAACTTCCCCCGCAGTCCTTTTACGCCGGAGGCACAGTTCTTCCGCCTGGACTGCATGTACCGGGCCACCTACCGCTGGGAACTGGACCAGACACCTACCCGTGCCTGCATGGCCGCCATCATGGAGTTCATCCGGGAGCGCCCGGACGATGTCCACGTTCCCGCCTGCCGGGAAATGCTCACCGACCTGATGGACCGCCTGGACCGCAAGGATTTTGAAGCCGGCAAGTTGTATTATAAGATGGAAGACTACCCGGCCGCGCGCATCAAACTGCAGAACGTGCTCAAGAACAATGCAGAGAACGGGTACCGGGAGGAAGTGCTGTACTACACCGCCATGTCGTCCTACCACTATGCC
Organism: Bacteroidales bacterium; assembly: GCA_017423025.1. GTDB lineage: Bacteria > Bacteroidota > Bacteroidia > Bacteroidales > UBA932 > Cryptobacteroides. The sequence continues at coordinate 4,841 of JAFPGC010000080.1, read as the reverse complement.
CGCCTGAGTGTGGTCAAAAAGCAGAAAGACCGTTATCTCACCTTCGTGGACGACTATCTGAACTTCGTAGGCGAATACCCCGAGTCCAAGCACCGTACAGAAATGGACCGCCTGTACCGCCAGGTACAAAAGATCCTGGGCCGCGGCGGAGAAATTGAGGAAGAGGTAAAAAAATAATTGAAACTCTCCCACAATTGCCGGTGTACATTTATATAGAATAAGGAAAAAGTACATAATGGAAAACAAGAAAAAAGTACCTGTCAACACGGTGACGCGCGACATCAAGAACCTCGCCGCCCCCACCGGAAACATTTATGAATCCGTAGTGATTCTTTACAAGCGCGCCAATCAGATTGCCGTGGCCGAGAAGAAGGAACTCATGAAGAAACTGGACGAGTTCCGCGGAGACCGCGACACCATGGAAGAAGTCTTCGAGAACAAGGAGCAGATCGAAATCTCCAAGTACTACGAGCGCCAGCCCAAACCGGACCTCACTGCCATCGCAGAATTCGAGAACGGTGAACTCTTCTACCGCAAGGCTCAAAACGAGAATCCCATAGACATCGAGAGCGGTAAATAGCCATGCTGTACAGCCTCTCGGTCTCCAACTACATTTTGATAGGCTCTCTGGACACTACGTTTCCGGAGGGCCTCATCATTATATCCGGAGAGACCGGAGCCGGTAAATCCATCCTCCTGGGAGCGCTGTCGCTGGTACTGGGCGCCAAGGCCGATGCCGGAATGGTGGGCCCCGAGGGGGACAACTGCGTGGTGGAAGCCGAATTCGGGATAACGCCCGCCGTGAGGAGAATCCTCAAGGAGGCCGATTTGCCCGATGACGGAGACCGCCTCGTCCTGCGTCGCACCGTTGGCCAGAGCGGCCGTTCACGCAGTTTCGCCAATGACGAACCCGTAACCCTGCCCGTCCTGCAGGACCTGGCCCGGGAGCTGGTGGACATCCACTCCCAGCACCAGACGCTGCGCCTGGGCGAGGAACGCTTCCGCCTGGACGCCCTGGATTATTATGCCCGGACCATGGAACTGCGCGAGGAATGCGGCGCTGTATGGATGCGCGTTCTGGAGACCCGCCGGAAACTGGCGAATCTCCGTGAGCGCGAAGCACAGGCAATAGCCGAACAGGAATACAACACCTCCCGCTGGGAACGCCTGAATGAAGCCAAACTTCAGCCCGGTGAGCTCGAGGACTTGGAGGCCGAACAGAACGAACTGGCCCATGCCGAGCAGATCAAGGAAACCCTCTGCGGAGTAGAGGAGCTCCTCTCCCCCGCCTCGGAGGAAAGCGCCTCCCCGGCCCAGCTGCTTCGGGAAGCCTCACGCCTGCTGGACAAGGCGGGTGCCTACATTCCCTCTTTGAATGAACTGGCGCAGCGGGTGACATCGGCCCGGCTGGAAGTGGAAGACATTGCTGCCGAAGTGGCCAAGGTCAACAGCCATACCGAGGCTTCCCCTGAGCGCCTGCAGGTGGTTGAAGAACGGATTTCGCTCCTGTACAGCCTGCTTCATAAGCACGGGCTGCAGAAAGTGGAAGAACTGATAGCGGAAAGGGATTTGCTGGAGGGATTCATCCAGGATGCCACCTCTCTGGGCGAAGAATGTGCCCAGGTGCAAAAGGAACTGGAAGGGCTGGAGACCCGGCATCAGGAGCTTTGTGCATCCCTGGATGCCAAGCGCAAGGCTGCGGCCGGCCCGTTAGCCCAGGAAGTAGAGAAAGTATTGCACAGCCTGGAACTGGATCATGCCGTTTTCCAGGTGCAGGTCTCTCCCGCTCCCGCCGGACTATTGGGCAGCAACACCGTCCAATTCCTCTTCTCCTCTACCGGCAAGGAACCCACGGACATTACCAAGGCCGCATCGGGCGGTGAACTGTCCCGCATCATGCTGGGCATCAAGTCCGTCATGGCGCGCCTCACCCAGATGCCCACCCTTGTCTTCGATGAAATTGACACCGGCGTGTCGGGATCGGCCGCCGATAAAATGGGCTCCCTCGTATGCCAGATGGGGGCCGATATGCAGGTCTTTGCCATTACCCACCTTCCCCAGGTGGCGGCAAAGGGCCACGCCCACTACCTGGTCAGTAAAACGAACGACCATACTACTGTCAAGTGCCTGGACCGCGAAGGCCGCGTGCAGGAACTGGCCCGGATGCTTTCCGGCGCCACGGTTACCCCAGCCGCCATCGCCAACGCACAAGCCCTGCTAAACGCTTAAGAACAATGCCCCAACCCAACCTCCCCATCCCCACCATGGACGAGTTCCGCACCCAGTTGCGCCGTCACAACCTCAAGGCCACGCGGCAACGCCTGGCCGTGCACGAAGTCATGATGGGCCTCGGACACGCATCGGCCGATATGGTCTGCGAAGAATTGTCCAAACAAGGCTCTCACGTCACCGTGGCTTCCGTGTACAACATCCTCTCCCAGCTGGCCGACAACCGTATCTACGGACGCCGCCTTTCGGCCACCAGCAAAATGTTTTTTGACGTGAACGTGGTGCGTCACATTCACCTGTACGACCGCGAAAACCATACCTACCGTGACATTATTGACGAAGAACTGAACATGCTGGTCGCCTCTCACCTGAGACGCCGCAAGTTCAAGGGATTCACGGTAGAAGATATTGACATACAATTAATTGCACATCCTACAAGAAGTAAAACCAAAACAGCATGAAAAAGTTCATCCCCCTTCTGATCGCCAGCCTGTTCGCCTGCTGGTCCTGTAAACTGGAAGACACCTACACCGAGACCAATGTCCGTGATATGGTGAATGTTGTTGATGGCCTGCTGTACAACGACTATGGATACAATCTCGCCGTTGTGGAAGACGCCGTGGGTGCATCCACCTGGAAAGTCGAAGGCGCCCGTTACCTGGCCCTCTTCGACATCCTCAACCGCAACCTGGACATCAGTCTCAAGAGCGTGCTCCGTTCCGATAAAATAGCAGCCGAACCTCTTGAGGATCCTGAAGAACTTGCACAAGATCCCGTAGAGCTCTCCATCCAGGGTTTCAGCGGCGGCTACCTCAACCTGGGATTCACCATTACGCGCGACAAGGCATCCAACAACGCGCACGTTTTCCATTTCTACTACAAGGTGGAGAACAACTTCATGAAGATCTATATTGAACACGTAGGTTTTGGCGAAGATCCTATTCACATGCCCGACGATAACCTCGAATCCGTAGACCGCATGTTCAGCATTCCCCTGGAAGACCTTCCCTACTTCAGCAGCGTGAGTTTGGTCATGTACTGCATCACCACGCAGGGCGGCGAGAAGGTAATTAAACAAACGACCGTCAACCTCTATTAGAGATTTCTCCCGGGCTCCTGCAAATTATTTTTGGTATTCCGAAAATAATCCTTACATTTGCAGTCCCAAATATGGTGGATGTAGTTCAGCTGGTAGAGCATCGGATTGTGGTTCCGAGTGTCGTGGGTTCGAGCCCCATCATCCACCCAAAAGTTTAAAGGTCCGGAAATTCCGGACCTTTAAACTTTTGGGTGGATAAACCACTCCCCACGTTACCCTCTCCCCAAACCCCTCTCCTCGGGAGAGGGGCTCCGCCGCAGAAGCGGCGGTGCGGGCCTGCAGGCCCTGTCGGCCTATCGGCCTCCGGTAATGCGGGTGGATGATAAAAGAGTCTTGACTCATTAAGCGCCTTGCTGTATTACTTATAATCTGCTGCAGGGAGGACTATCCTGATTGCTGTCGGCACGGAATACCCTGACTGGGGAACTACCCGTTGATGGCGTTAGCCCCACCTGATGTGGCAATGTATTCCCACTCGGCCTCTGAGATAAGGCGGACAGGGTGAACAGGTTCTGAAAAATAACGAAGACTTCGATATCCGTAAAACCCCTCTGACCGGCACCACCGCCAATAAAGGTCACAATCTATGCATGATTAGTATGGGCATTATCGAAACAACTCATAAACAATGAATTATTATTGACGTATTTTGCATATCTTTGTGTTTAAATAGTAGGTCTTTATTGATAGTTGTTATCATGAATATGAGAATCCGCAGAGATTTAATGTTTCTTTCCGGCCTGTTACTTTTGGTCGGTTGCGAAAAAATACACAGTGGCGACGACCCCGTATCCCTTAGTGACGAACCCGCATCGAGCGGCATATACGTGGATGGGGAATGTATTGTTCCCATCGGTTCTACGTTTATGGGAGGTGGAGTCGCGGATCCCAATAAAGGCAGTTCGCATCGTTGCCACATGTACGAGCAGTATTTCGCACAAGGTCCATCATGGGATGAGGTCGCTTCCGTTGTAGCCATTTCTGGCTTTCGATATACTGGCGTTACGTATTCTGAGTCGGGTCAATTCATAGATTACATCGGCATCAGCGGGGCCATTTTGAGCCTTGACGCCCCATTGCGTATTCCTCTCGAACAAGGGAAGTATAAAGGAGGATGTGAACAGGTCTCTTCCGTAAAGATAACCAATTATAACCCTGGCACAGTGAAAGACCGTATTACCGGAGATATGAATGATGATGGAAAGATTGACATTGCCATTTCCTTGAAAGACGGTCGCACGCTTCGCATCCATTACCGAGGCAAGATACCTTATGACGGATACGATTAGTCGTCTTTAACATAATCTGATAAGGTGATGCATCGCAGATGGATGCATCACCTTATTTTATATGCGCAGCTCCGAATTATTTCGTATCTATTCTTATGGATTTTCCAAATGATTTGGAAAGAAGTTAGGATATATTTCATCACTTCGATTCAGCGGTGTAGTTTGTGGATATATATTGCGCTCATAGGGGCGTCCCGCCCCTGGCCGCGCGGCCACCCCTGGAG
>JAFPGC010000079.1 GCA_017423025.1 Bacteroidales bacterium | reverse complement strand
GTGTCGCCGTGGGGGCCGCCGATCACGAACTTGCCCGTGGGGTTCACGTGCAGGATGAAACTGTGGATGAGGCGGGCGGTCTCCTCGGGGAGTTCGGCCTTCAGGCGGGGGATGAGAATCTTCTCCACATCAAAGCGGATCTTGTTTCTCATGGCCTCGTCTACGGTAGCCTGGCCGTACTGGGCCACGGCTTCCTCATAAGACATCTTGCCCAGGCTTTCCGGCACGAATTCGTCGTGCTGGGTGCTCAGGACGATGGTATGCACCTTCACGGGCTGATGGGTTTCCCCGTCATATTCGATGGTGAACTGGCTCTTGGCATCGGGCCTCAGATAAGGCATGAGTTCCAGCTCGTTATGGCGGATATCGGCCAGAATCTGAAGAATCTTATGGCTCAGGTAAAGCGGCAGGGGCATGTAGTCCTCCGTGTCGCGGCAGGCGTACCCGAACATCATACCCTGGTCGCCGGCCCCCTGCTCTTCCTCGGTGGCCCGCTCTACGCCGCGGTTGATGTCGGCGCTCTGCTCGTGAAGGGCGCTGAGCACGCCGCAGCTGGAGGCGTCGAACATATAATCGGCCTTGGTGTAACCAATCTTGCGGATGGTGTTGCGGACGGTGGTCTGGATGTCCACGTAAGCCTCGGCCTTCACCTCGCCCATCACCACCACCATGCCGGTGGAACAGAAGCTCTCGCAGGCCACCTTGGCCTCGGGGTCCTGCTTCAGGAATTCGTCCAGGATGGCGTCGGAAATCTGGTCCGCCACCTTGTCGGGATGACCCTCGCTAACCGATTCACTAGTAAATAGATAATTCTTTGCCATAATATAAAAAATTAGCCCCGGGCATATATGCGGAGGCTAAAAACACAAAACACTGATATGAAATGAATTTTAGCATTTTTTAACGTGGTTGCAAGCAGCCAAATCTCTCCACATATTTTTTGGGGCTGCAAAGGTAGAAAGATTTTTTGAATCTGCAAAAAATATTTAAGGTCTCACCCAATGAATGGTTACGCCATCGCGTTCCATTCCGCGGAACCAGGTCATCTGGCGCTTGGCAAACTGGTGGATGGCATTCCCCAGGGAAATGACCATGTCCTCGTAAGAAAGCTCCCCTAAGATATACTGGGTAACGAACTTATACTCAAGGCCGTAATAGATAAGGTCGGGAGCCGGAACCGTCTGCAGCAAGCCGCGGACTTCCTCCACAAGTCCTTCTTCCAGGCGCTCCTCCAGGCGCCGGTCAATGCGGGCCACGCGTTCCTCCCGTGAGACCAGCGTACCTATATAATATGGTTTTTGCGGAAGGGCTTCTTCCGGCAGGCCGTTCTGTTTTTCGAACTTATAGGCCCGGGTCACGGATTCGATGTACAGGCCGGACCCGCCGCACAGGATGGGGATGGCCCCGCGGCTCCGGACATCGGCATAAGCCTTGGCGAAAGCCGCCTGATACTCATAGATATTGAACTTGGAACCCGCCGGCACAATGTCAATCAGATGATAAGGGACATCGCCATATTCACCAAGGTCTTTTCCTGTGCCGATGTCCATGCCCACATACACCTGGCGGCTGTCGGCGGAAATTATTTCGGGAGATACGCTCGCTTCGCTCGGTATGACACTGTCATTCCGAACCCCAAAGGGGTGAGAGAATCTAATCTTATGTGCCAACTGCACGGCATACCGGGTCTTGCCGGAAGCCGTGGGCCCCAGGACGCAGATAAGGTCTATGTCTCCGGCCGCATAGGCTTTGGCCAGGGCCGAAGGGTCAATTTCCTCGGGCTCCGGCAGCTTGGCCATGGGCGGAATGCCCGGGCGGTCCGGCAAGAGTTGGGTCTTGTTGAGCATGGCACAAAATTACGGAAAATGTATTACCTTTGCAATCCTATGCCCAAAGCCAAGAGCACCATACAGATCAAGAACCGCCGGGCCTCGTTTGACTACGAGTTCCTGGAGACGTATACCGCCGGCATCCAGCTGGTGGGTACGGAGATTAAGTCCATCCGGGCCGGGAAATGCTCCCTGCAGGATGCCTACTGCTTCTTCGTGGGCAACGAACTCTTCGTCCGCGGCATGAACATAGCCCTGTATCACTGGGGCAGCTGGGGCCAGCACGAGCCCGTCAGGGACCGCCGGCTTCTCCTCAATCGCAAGGAACTCAGACACTTGCAGCAGGCCGATAAGCAGAAAGGCCTCACCATCGTAGCCGTCAAACTCTTCATCGCCGACAACGGATTCGCCAAGTTGGTGATTGCCCTGGCCAAGGGTAAGAAAGAGTACGACAAGCGCCAGTCCATCAAGGAAAAGGACGTCCGTCGGGAGATGGATAGAAACGGGTATTAGTCCATCGATTGGCTAGTCTTAGCCGCCATGTATTGAACTCGGGAATATTCTTCCGGTGAGAGGGAGGAGAAAAGGAAGTTGATGGGATCCTGAATCTCCCCGTTATACCTTACTTCAAAGTGCAGATGAGGGGCCGATATAAAGGTGGAAACACCCACCGTGCCCACCACCTGGCCCAGGGTCACATTACGTCCCTGCGACACGGAGATGTCTCCCAGCAGGCTGTACTTGGTCACAAAACCGTTCCCATGGTCAATCTCCACCTCGTTGCCCAGGCCCTTGCGGGAACGGGTAACCTTGGTCACGCGGCCCGCGGCGGCGGCATGCACCTTGGAGCCTTGAGGGGCAATCAGATCCAGCCCTTCGTGCGGCATCTGCAGATTGTATACCGGATTGTGCTTGATTCCCACGGAAGCTCCCACCTGTACATAAGACATATTCTTGATGGGAAGGGTGAGGGGCGGGATGCTGTCCTTCTTTTCCTGAAGAATCCGGAAAATCTCATGAAAATTCCTGTCAATACCGTCTGCCATGGACATAAGGCTGTCGGAATGATGGGAAGCCGTGTTAACGTAAAATTTCTCCGGCAGGGTCTCGCTTTCCGCGATGAACGAAGCGGGATAACCGCTAATCTCGTCCAGGGACGGCGGCTGGGTCTCGAAGAGTTCTTCGTAAATAGCCTTGTCTTTATCCAGCAGCCCGTCTATGACATCCCCGATGAGTTCTTCCTTGGCCTTTAAAGCGTTGTACAGATTGTTGTACAGGCGATTCTCCTTTTGCAGCCGCCTTTCTTCCTGGGTAGAGAACATCAGGGCAAACAGCATATAGATCACGATGGCAGCCGACACCGAAGCCACCAGGTATCTTAACCCGGCCATCACGATGCGCTTGGCTTTGCTGTCTTTCTTCTTGGCAACCATCAGTTCTGCGGTTTTTTAACCATCTCGGCGTAGTCCTGGGCCGGAATGGTCAGATCCATATACAGGGCAGGATTCACGTAATCCTTGCGGTACATCACTTCGTAATGCAGGTGTGGTCCGGTGCTTCGCCCGCTGTTTCCACTCAGACCCAGGCAGTCACCCCTCTGCACGCGCTGTCCCAGCGTAACATCTATGCGGGACATGTGCGCGTAACGGGTTCTGTAACCGAAGCCGTGATCCACTTCCACGTGGTTGCCATAACCGCCGCGCTCGTGGGCCACTTTGACCACCACGCCGTCGCCGGTAACGTAGATAGGGTTACCCGCAGGGAAGGCGAAGTCCATACCGGTATGCCGGCGGAAGATGCCCAGGAAGGGGTCGGACCGGAAGCCGAAACCACTGGACAGTCTATACGTAGAAGGGTCTGTATTCACGGGCGGGATGGCCGGAATATGGGACGCCATATCGCCGGCGGTGCGCTGAAGGGTGGAAACGTCGTCAAAGGACTTGGACTGCACATACACCCTCTTTTCCAGGATGTCCAGGCGGCGGGTGATGTCCAGCACGGCCGTACCTTCCAGATCGGCATATCGGCTCTCACCTCCGAAACCGGAACGGCGGATGGCCTGCGGAATTTCATCCAGACCGTAGACAGACCGGTACACGCGGTCGTCCCTCTCTTCCATCATGGAGAGAAGTTCCTCGTAACGGTCCAGTTGCTGGGACATCTGGTCGATGCGGGTGTTCCATTCGGCATTGGTATGCCGCAGCATGGCCGTCTTGGGAAGGTCCCTCTGCATCACGGAAACCCGGATCCACATAAACAGCAGAAAGATAGACAGACCGGCCAGGGTGACCACCAGAACCTGCCACCCCTGAATACGGGTTTCCTCCTGGACATCCACCATCAGGGTCTCCGGATTCATCACATATTTCTTCCTGCTCTTGGCCATAGTTTCTTTCCGCTTTTCCGGGCGTACCCCGGAGTCAAAGGATTCACAAAGGTAACAATTTTCTTGGGAACCGGAGGCCTTTCTGCACATTCTATGCCTCCCGTAAGGTTTTTAGTGGAATTTTGCGTATTTTTGTAGGCTAATCAAGAATATAGTAAATATTACATATGACATCCAAGGAAATCCGCCAGAAGTATCTGGACTTCTTCGCCTCCAAGGGCCACACTGTGGTTCCGTCGGCCCCCATGGTCATTAAGAACGACCCCACCCTCATGTTCACCAACGCGGGCATGAACCAGTTCAAGGACATTTTCCTGGGCAACAGCGCCCCCAAGTTCCCCCGTGCAACGGACTCCCAGAAGTGCCTCCGCGTGAGCGGCAAGCACAACGACCTGGAAGCCGTGGGCCACGACGGCCGCCACCACACCATGTTCGAGATGCTGGGCAACTGGAGTTTCGGCGACTATTTCAAGACCGAGGCCATTGACTGGGCCTGGGAACTCCTCACCGAGGTTTACAAGATTGACAAGACCAAGCTGTACGCCACCGTCTTCGAGGGCTCCAAGGAAGACGGCACCGAACTGGATACCGAAGCCCAGACGGCCTGGCTCAAGCACCTCCCGGCCGATCATGTACTCACCGGCGACAAGCACGACAATTTCTGGGAAATGGGCGATACCGGTCCCTGCGGCCCCAGCAGCGAGATTCATATCGACCTCCGTTCCGACGAAGAGATTGCCAAGCTTCCCGGCCGTGAGCTTGTGAACACGGACAATGACGATGTCATCGAAATCTGGAACCTGGTGTTCATGCAGTACAACCGCAAGGCCGATGGTCACCTGGAGCCCCTCCCCGCCAAGAACATTGACACCGGTATGGGCTTCGAGCGCCTTTGCATGATCCTCCAGAACAAGAAGAGCAATTACGAGACGGATGTCTTCTCCGGCCTCATCGGACAGGTGGAAGCTTTCTCCGGTCATAAATATGCCGAAGGCGGCAATGTGCAGGTGGCCATGCGCGTCATCGCAGACCACATCCGCGCCATCGCCTTTTCCATCGCCGACGGCCAGCTGCCCTCCAACGTGAAGGCCGGCTATGTGATCCGCCGCATCCTCCGCCGCGCCGTCCGCTACGGCTACACGTTCCTGGGCTTCAACGAGCCGTTCCTCACCCGCCTGGTGCCCCGGCTGGTGGAGGACATGGGCGAGGCCTATCCGGAGCTCAAGGCCCAGCAGAAGCTCGTGGAGAGCGTGATCCGCGAGGAGGAAAACGCCTTCCTGCGCACCCTGGACCGCGGTATCCGCCTGCTGGAAGACACGATGGCCAGGAGCGCCGCGACGAAGGTCATCGCCGGCACGGACGCCTTCGTCCTCTATGACACCTACGGCTTCCCGATCGACCTGACCGAGCTCATCGCCACCGAGAAGGGCTACACCGTGGACCTCGACGGCTTCC
>JAFPGC010000020.1 GCA_017423025.1 Bacteroidales bacterium | reverse complement strand
TAAGATTTTCGAAAACCCGTGTTATACCGACACCTTGAATCCGAATCCGTCAAAGAAATCGGCATACCGATCATTGTGAAGGTCTGTTCCGATGACCTCGTACATTCCCTCGGCCAGGAGCGCCTCGCAGCGAACGCTCACGGCTTCACCATACAGGCCCTCCAAAGACCCCACATTCCGCTGGAAGAGAACGCCGGCATCCTTCAGGGAGTGATATCGTTCCATCGCCAAATCTTGATGTTGAGTACGTTTTCTCTCAGACTTTGCCTATCTTTGCAAAAGACCCGGTATTGGGCTGGGCAAAACAAACCGAATAAGTATGGTCGCAATCGTTACCGGCGCATCCCGTGGAATCGGGAAAGCCATCGCCCTGGAACTCGCCAGCCTGGGCTATGATCTGGCCGTCGTGGGCCGAAACGCAGAATCCCTTAAGCAGATGGCAGCAGAGGCCAAGGGCGTGAAGATTATACCTGTTGTGGCCGATTTGACTCAGGTGCAATCGGCCAGGCAGGTGGTAGAGGAGACTGTGCGTTCGCTGGGCGGCATCGACCTTCTGGTGAACTGCGCCGGCATACCGCAGAAGGGCCCATTCACGGAGGTGACGGAGGAGCAGTGGAATGAGGTTTTTGCCGTGAATGCCCGTGCGCCCTTTTTCCTCTGCCAGGAGGCTCTTCCGTATTTGAAGAAATCCCAGAAGCCCATCGTCATCAACATCTCCTCTGTCGTGGGGTTCAAGGGGTATATCAACCAGAGCGTATACGCTTCCTCAAAGCATGCCCTGGCCGGTTTTACCAAGGTCTTCGCCAAGGAGGTCCAGCCCTTCGGCATCCGGGTACACCTCATCAGCCCTGGCGGCGTAGCTACCGAGATGGTTACGAAGATGCGGCCGGACATTGACCCTACGGAGCTTATCCAGCCGGAGGAAATAGCCGAGATTGTGCGCTTCCTGGTTACCCGGAAAGGGAATGGGACAATTGATGATTTCTATATTCGCCGCTACTCAGGCTTGGCGTTTGATTGAGTGCCTTTGCCAATAATATTTGTATTCAAACGCTCTCTGCAAACTTTTTTGCAATTTTTTACAAAATCCTTTGCAAATCCAAAAAAAGTCCCTACCTTTGCAATCCACAAACGGGGTATTAGCTCAGTTGGTAGAGCGTTTGAATGGCATTCAAAAGGTCAGGAGTTCGATTCTCCTATGCTCCACAAAAGGCGCTGATTTTCAGCGCCTTTATTGTTTTACGCAGAAATCAGTGCGTCATCTCCTTGATAAACCGGACCTCATTCGCACTATAGGGAGTGCCGTCCGAGCGGAAAAGGTCGTGGAACCAGACGTCCGGCTCTTCCGTAAAGGGGACGGGCTCGCCTTTCTCCACAGGGTTCCAGGGATAATGGCACTGTTGCTTTCCGTTCACGAGGCCGTAGCTGAAGCATCCTATCTTATTCTCTTTGAAGAAGGGAAGAATGGAGGGATAATCCGATCCGCGTGTGCGGGCCATCCACTCTGAACAAAGGACAGGCCGACCATACGGCTTGCAGTAGTCATAGAACTTGATGCAATCTTCAAGAGCGTTGTAGCAGTGGAAAGAGACTATATCGCTGTTTTCCAAAACGAACTCGGAAATGCCTTTGTCATAGGAACCCCAGGTTGGCAGGGCTATTATGGGCGATGTCAGCGGCTGAGAGGGATTCACTTCCCTTGCCCAACGGTAAACCTCCTTTAAAAAAGGAAGCGTGTCGAATCCTCTGGTATTCTCCGGCTCGTTATACAGGCACCAGGCGAGTATGCGGGAATCCTTCTTATAGCGCTTCATGACCTGCTTGAGATAACGCTTGATCACCGACCACCTGGACGGATCATTAACGACGTCTTTCCCAGGTGAAGACATCCACACTGAATTGTGAATACCAGGCACGGGCTCAGGCTGAGGACCCAGATAGGGGTTCTTTATAGTGCCGCCGTTGGTGAAAAAAGTCATAAGGATGCGCAACCCGTGCTTGTCGGCCAGTTGCATCGTCTTTTCAAGCCGATCCATAAAGCCTTCCGGGTCTTCCTGCCACACGATGTCGCAAAGAAACAGCCTTATCGCATTGAAACCAAGATCCTCTGCGAGGGCCAGCTCCCGGTCCATGACATCCGGCTGGAAATAATCCTTACCCCATATCTCCACGGGCGTTCCGGAATAGGAAGGCATATAAACGCACCCTACCGGCCAATCCTGTGCGGCATACCACTCATTGGCCTTTTCCTCACTCCATCTTTCTGCGGGTGAAACGGCACACCCGGTCAGCAGGAGCACGAAAGCCATACAGATTTGCAATCCTTTTCTCATATTTTCAAATCAACTTCAGGTTAGTCTGTGAAATCCCGATTTAGTGAAGCAAATTTACGCATTATTCTAAAATCGAGCCCCAATCGTGATAGAGCCGTAGCCCCATTTGGCCGGGATATAGACTTCCCATTTGTCGCCTTCGTGCATACGAGTCAGGGCAATTTCCGTTGCTATATCAGCTTGATTGAATTGATAATACGACCGCACTGAACTCCCTCGCGGCGGGCCGAGAAGAAGGATTCATCGGTAAAAGTGTCAATCCCGCAGACATGGATGTTTTCGGGCTTTACGCCGGCCTGCTCCAGCAGCCAGCAGTTAGCCTTCCATAGGTCAATGTGATGTCCGCCGGACATTGGCGTACCGTCACCCTTGCCCTGGAAAGACCAGATTCTGTCCATCGGAAACTGGGCATTCTTGAAGTGTTCGGCCACCTCCTCGCCAACCTGAAAACTCTCCGGGCCGATGGAGGGGCCCAGCACAGCGCGGATATCGGTTGCAATGCAACCGTGCTTGGCGGCCATCAGGTCAATGGCCTTCTCCGAGATATGCAGCACGGTCCCTTTCCACCCGGCATGCGCTGCCGCAACGACCCGTTTCACGGAGTCATACAACAGCACCGGCACACAATCGGCAGTCCTTACGCCGATGGCGACATTCGGCAGGGTAGTCACAAAGACATCGTAGCCCTCCAATTCCTCCCGAGTCATCCCCGGCCGTTCGATGAAAGCCACCTTGGCCTCATGCACCTGATGCCCTTGAATCACCGGATAGGGGAGTACGGATTCTCTCCGCGTGGAGAACGCCTCAACGCCTGCACCCAGGTCATATTTGAACAACTCCGTAAACATGTCGCTAATATACCAATTTTTTCGACTTTTTGTTGTAATTTTGTTCAATATGGTCACAATCATACTCATAGTTTTAACAAGCCTGGTGAGCTTGCTTTGCTTCACTGAGAGGCTCAATGCCAGCAAGATGCTGTTTCATGCGTATTCGGTCTGGCATCGGAAGGAGTGGTACAGGATGCTGACGTATGGCTTCGTCCACGGCAGCTGGGGACACCTGTTCTTCAACATGCTCACCCTTTTTTTCTTCGGCAGGGTGGTGGAGCAGTATTTCCAGCTGGCCTTTGGCGATACGCCAGGCATTGTTCTGTATGTGGTCCTTTATGTGAGTGCCATTGCCGTGTCCACCGTCTGGGACCTGGTCAAACACAAGGATGACTGGAATTACAGCGCAGTAGGAGCCTCAGGGGCCGTATCGGCCATCCTCTTCGCATCCATCCTTTTCGAGCCGAAGATGGGGATCTACATCTACCTGATTCCTATTCCTGTGCCCGGATACATCTTCGCGCCGCTATACCTCCTGTACTGCTGGTATATGGCCCGGCGCAACATGGACAACATCGGCCACACCGCCCACTTCTGGGGTGCCGTCTACGGCCTTGTCTTCCCACTGCTCTTCCGCCCCGACATCTTCCAGCATTTCCTGGCACAATTAGGCATATAAACAAACCAATAATATGGCAAAAGACAGATTCGACATCAAAGAAAAGAATACGATGAACTTACTTACCGAAACCTTGGTCATCGTGGATAATGAAACCGGTGTAAACTACCTCTACGTCCACCGGGGCTACGGCGGCGGACTCACCCCGCTCATCGATGCCGATGGCAAACCCATCATCACCAAAGACGGCTACAAGAAATAAAACCGCTCTTTGCGGATATCCTTACCTTGACCCCAGGTAGAGGAAGATCATACTCAGGAGCAGGAGCACCAGGTCGAAGGCTTTGCTCTTGATATTCCGTTCTTTGAGGAAGAAGGCGCCGATGAGGAAGCTCACCAGGACGCTGCCGCGGCGGATCATGGAGATGACGGCGATGAGTGCGCCTGGCTGGGAAAGTGCGTAGAGATAGGCGAAATCGGCCGCGCAGAGGAAGAGGCTGATGAAAGGAATGGACCAGCGCCATTCGAAGGGCGTAGTGCGCTCGCGGGTGGGCAGCCAGACCACCAGAAGCAGAACCAGCATCATCAGGCATTGGTACAGAGTGTACCAGCTAAGCACCTGCAGGCGGTCCAGTCCCAGCCCCATGTCGGGAGACATCAGGTATTTGTCGTACAGCCCGCTGAGGGAGCCCATCAGAACGGCGAAAATGAGGCAGAAAATCCATTTGTTATGCCGGAAATCAATGCCTTCTTTCTTGCCGCTGATCCGCATGAGAAAATAGGCCACGATGGCCATGCCCACACCCACGCTCTGCAGGAAATTGAGCCGTTCTCCAAAGAGGAGGACGGCGCCCAGCAGCACCAGCACGGGACGGGTAGCGTTCAGGGGCCCCACAATGGTGAGGGGCAGGTGCTTCATGGCATAATAACCGGCCAGCCAGGAAGAAAGGACAATGCTGCTTTTCAGCAGAATCCAGCGCTGAACTTCCCACGACCCAAAGCCAGTCTTGAACAGCAGAGGGGACAGCAAGCAGGTGGAGATTAGGGTGTTAAGGAAGAGGATGGGGATGACGGCGTTGTCCTTCAGCGAAATCTTCTTGAAGGAATCATAGCAACCCAGCAGGGCTGCGGAGACAAACGACAGGAGCCACCACATAGTAAAATCGGCCGCAAAGATACATAAAATGCTGAATAATTTCGTATATTTGTTGGATACAATAAAAGAGATAAAATGAAGGTTGTAGCCGATACCAATATCCCCTTTCTGAAAGGCGTACTGGAACCCTACGCAGAGGTGGTCTATTTGGACGGTCGTACCATAGACCGCGAGGCCATGATGGATGCCGATGCCCTCATCATCCGCACTCGCACCAAGTGCAATGCGGATACTCTGCAGGGCACCCAGGTGAAGATGATCTCCAGCGCCACCATCGGCATGGATCACATTGACATTCCCTGGTGCAAGGCCAACGGCATTGAGGTGCAGAACGCCGAGGGATGCAATGCAGGGGGCGTGGCCGATTATGTCTTTTCGGCCCTTTACGGCGTTGCCTCCCGCAGGGCCATCAAGCTGGACGATGCCGTCATAGGCATTGTAGGTGTAGGCAACGTGGGCAAACGGGTGGAGTACATGGCCCGTACGCTGGGTTTCCGGGTGCTGCTGAACGACCCTCCGCGCGCCGCACGGGAAGGAGAGGAAGGTTTCGTAAGCCTGGACGAGCTCCTGGAAAAAGCTACCGTGGTAACCCTGCATGTCCCTCTTGACGAGACCACGCGGAATATGGCCGATGAAGAGTTCTTCGCCAAGATGCGCCCCGGTGCCATCTTCATCAATGCCTCCCGCGGCGAGGTGGTGGATGAATCGGCCCTTATCCATGCCCGTCCCAAGCTGGGTGCCCTGGTGCTGGATACCTGGTGCAACGAGCCCGACGTGAATCCCAACCTCATTGAGCTGTGCGATATTGCTACTCCGCACATCGCCGGCTATTCTTACCAGGGAAAACAGAACGGTACCGCCATGGCCGTACAGGCTCTGGCCCGCCATTTCAACATAGAACCTCTCAAGGATTTCCACCCCGCTCTGGAAGATGAGAACATGAGCCCTACCACTGTGGATCTCTGGGGCCGTTCGCAGGGGGAGATTGCGGCCGTATTGCAGTACAATTATCCCATCTTTACGGACGATTTCCTGTTCCGAAGCAGCCCCGAGAGCTTTGAGAAACTCCGCAGTGAGTACAACTACCGCCGGGAATTTTCACTTGATAACCACTATAACACTATGTTTAGCCAATCCGACCAACAGCAAATCCTGGACAGAGGCGCTACCCTGAGCCAGGTAAAAGAGCAGATCGAGCACTTTAAGAACGGTTTCCCCTGGATGAAGATCGTGGGACCCGCCACCCCGGAAAGGGGCATCAAAGTGCTGGATGCCCCGGCTGCACAAGCCGCTGTCGAGTATTATCAGAAGGCCGATGTCCACGGCAAGAGCAAGTTCGTCCCTGCCTCCGGAGCCGCCTCCCGCATGTTTAAGGACATGTTCCAGGGTCTGGCCGAACTGGAAGCCGGAAAGGATTTGCCGGCCGATGCTCCCGGCGCCAAGCTGGCAGCCCGCATCAAAGATTTCGCCTTCTATACCGCCGATCTTTTCGGAACTCCCGAGGACAGCCGCGAATACCGGCTGGAAACCCTCAAGAAGCTTCTGAAGGAGGATGGCCTGGCCTATGGCAGCAAGCCCAAGGGCGTGCTGGCTTTCCACCGTTATCCGGAAGAGGTGCGCACCGCCATCGCAGAGCATCTGGTAGAAGCCCAGGAATATATGCGCAATGCCGACGACACCTGCAACCTCACCATTACCATCAGCCCGGAGCACCAGAGCCTGTTCGAGATTGCCATCGGCGCCATCAAGGAGGCCTATGAGAAGAAGTATGGCGTGAAGTACAATATTACTTTCACCTTCCAGGACAAGGCTACGGACACCATTGCCGTAACTCCGGACAACAAGCCCTTCCGAAAGGAAGACGGAACCCTCCTGTTCCGTCCCGCCGGCCACGGTGCCCTCATCTACAACCTCAATAAGGTGGCCGATGAACTGGTGAGCATCAAGAATATCGACAATGTGTCCCACGAGAAGCTTCTGCCTGTCACCGCCCAGTACAAGCAGGTGCTTATGGGATGCGCCCTCCAGCTGAGGGACAAGATCTTCGACTTCCTGCACAGGCTGGATCTGGATCCTTCCGTTCAGCTGTGCAACGAGATAGAGAATTTCCTGGACAAGGAACTATGCGTCCAGATGCCTCTGGCCCACAATGAGACCGAACGGGTGCAGATGCTGCGCACCAAGCTTAATCGGCCCATCCGTGTCTGCGGCATGGTGAAGAACGAAGGCGAGCCCGGTGGCGGACCTTACGTAATTGCCGGAAAGGACGGCTGCACCAGCCTTCAAATTCTGGAAAGCGTCCAGATTAACAAGGATGACGCCGGCGCCATGGCTGCCATGTCCCGCGCCACCCACTTCAATCCCGTGGATCTGGTGTGCTGCCTGAACGATTACAAGGGCAAGCACTTCGACCTCCTGCGCTTCGTGGACTCCGACGCCGGCTTCATGAGCTCCAAGAGCTTCGAAGGTCGCGAGCTCAAGGCCCTGGAACTCCCCGGTCTGTGGAACGGCGCCATGAGCGACTGGAACACCCTGTTCGTGGAAGTTCCCATCGAAACCTTCAACCCCGTAAAAGTAGTGCTGGACCTCCTCCGCCCCGCACATCAAGGTTGAATATAGTCCCCTAATAAGTCCCTCCCCCGAGGGGAGGGGTTTCGGGTGGGGGTAACGTATACATTTTATTTTCATGAAATGAAACAAGCAGTAGCTGGAACACTTGAATCTGGTGACATCATGGTCACCATCGGCCCCGGAGAAGGGCTGCAGGTAGATCTGCAGAGCTCCGTGGCCGCGCAGTTCGGCCGGCAGATCAAGGCCGTGATTACCGAGACCCTGGAAGGGCTCGGCATAAAAGACGCCCACGTGGAAGCCGTGGACAAGGGAGCACTCGATTGTACCATCCGGGCGCGGGTTACCGCCGCTGCCGTCCGGGCAACAGGCAAAGACGTATGGAAAGACTAAGGAGAACCATGATGTTCGTTCCCGGCAACAATCCGGGAATGATGGCCGATGCCCATATCTACGGGCCGGACAGCATAATGCTGGATCTGGAAGACTCCGTGACCATGGCCGAAAAGGACGCCGCGCGTCTTCTGGTGCACAATGCCCTTAAAACCATCGATTACGGCAACACCGAAATGGTGGTGCGCATCAATCCGCTCAATACGCCTTACGGAAAGAAGGACGTGGAAGCCGTGGTCAAGGCCGGGGTGGATGTTATCCGTATGCCCAAGACCGAGACGGCTCAAGAAGTCCGCGAACTGGAGGCCGAAATCCTGAAAGTGGAACAGGAGATAGGCCGGGTAGGGGAGACCAGGATCATGGCTGCCATCGAGAGTGCCCTGGGCATTGTTAATGCCTACGCCATTGCCACGGCATCGCCCCGCATGATGGGCATCGCCCTGGGCGCCGAGGACTACAGCGCCAACCTCAAGACCAACCGTACTCCGGGCGGCGCAGAGCTTCTGCTGGCCCGTGAGCAGATTGTGGTGGCCGCCCGTGCCGCCGGCATCTGCTGCTTCGATACGGTGTACTCCAACCTGGACGATATGGAGACCTTCCGCAAGGAAGTGGAACTCATCAAGACGCTGGGCTTTGACGGTAAATCCATCATCAACCCCCGTCAGATCGAGGTGGTAAACAGCGTGTTCACTCCCACGGAGAAGGAAATCACCAAGGCCCGCGCCGTGGTGGCTGCCATCAAGGAAGCCCAGGCCAAGGGTTCCGGTGTAATTGCCGTGAATGGTAAGATGGTAGACCGTCCGGTGGTCCTGCGTGCCGAGCGTACTATTGCTCTGGCCGTAGCCGCCGGTGTAATCAGCGAGGAGGAAGCCCTATGAGAAACAGTAAGTTAGTAACTCTGGAAGAGGCCATCAAGCGTTCCGGCCTCCAAAACGGTATGACCATCAGCTTCCATCACCATTTCCGTGGCGGAGACAAGGTGGTGAATATGGTGGTGGACAAACTGGCCGAAATGGGTTTCAAAGACCTCAAGCTGGCCGCCTCCAGCCTTTCGGACGTACACGCCCCTCTCATTGACCACATTAAGAACGGCGTTATCACCGGCATCTCCACTTCCGGTTTAAGAGGTGCTTTGGCCGATGCCATTTCCCACGGCCTCATGAAGGAGCCCGTGGTGTTCCGCTCGCACGGCGGACGCGGCAGCGCCATCGCCAACGGAGAACTCAAGATTGACGTGGCTTTCCTGGGTGCCTCATCGGCCGATGAACTGGGCAACGCCTGCGGCTATTCCCGCAGCGAGAATGCCAAGAGCATTTGCGGTTCGCTGGGTTATGCCCTGCCCGATGCCCGCTACGCCAAGCACGTAGTGGTCATCACCGACGACCTGGTAGAGTATCCCAATATGCCCATGTCCATCCACGCTGCAGATGTGGAATCCGTGGTTGTGGTAGACAGCGTGGGCGACAGTTCCAAGATTGCCGCCGGCGCTATCCGTGATTCCAAGAACCCCCGCGATATCCTGCTGGCCAAGCAGGCCGCCAAGGTTATCATCAACTCCGGTCTCTTTGTAGACGGCTTTTCCATCCAGACCGGTACCGGCGGTGCCTCCCTGGCTGCCGTTAAGTACATCCGCGAGGAAATGATCAACCGCGGCATCAAGGCTTCCTTCGCCCTGGGCGGCATCACGGCCCATATGGTGAAGCTCCACGAGGAAGGCCTTATCGGCAAGCTTATCGACGTCCAGTCCTTCGACAAGGTGGCTGCTGAATCCATCAAGAACGATCCTACGCACCAGGAAGTATCGGCCGTGGAGTACGCTTCCGGCCAGCATCTGGGTTCTGCTACCCACGCTCTGGATATCGTAATCCTGAGTGCCCTGGAGGTGGATACAGACTTCAATGTGAATGTTCTGGTTGGTTCTGACGGCATTATCCGCGGCGCCATTGGCGGCCATCAGGATACCGCTGCCGACAGTGCCCTCAGCATCATTGTATGCCCGCTCCTGCGTGGCCGCATCCCTTGTGTAGTGCCTCATGTGACCACCCTCATTACTCCCGGCAAGTCCGTGGATGTGGTGGTAACCGAATACGGCATTGCCGTGAATCCGGGCCGTCCCGAAATTGCAGAAAAGCTTAAGGCCGCCGGTCTCCATGTCGTAGATATTAAGGAGTTGGCTGCCAAGGCTTCTTCCATTATCGGCACGCCCGATCCGCTGCCTTTTGGAGACAAGGTGGTGGGTATTGTGATGAACCGCGACGGCTCCGTCCTGGACAAGATCCATAACATCGTGGAGTAATGCCCGTTACCCTGGAGCAATTGCTGCAAAGCCGGGATAACCGTGCAAAGCATCAGAAGGACCTGCTGGAATCCCATCCCGGCAGGTCCCTCCTTTGCATGACGGTGCAATTGCCTGGGCCCGAAAAACGGAACGAAACGTCGCTGGCTATTGCGAAAGCTGGTGTAAAGGCCGTCCGGGAGGCTTTCGAGCCTGAATACGAAGAATTAAAGGACTTGGAAACCGGTTATGAAGCCTTTTTCCTGGTCTCCCTTTCCGGAGAGGAAGCCAAGCGCGCTGCCTGCCATATAGAAGACACCCATCCTATAGGCAGGCTCATGGATTTGGATGTGGTTACTTCCCATGGACCTGTCGGGCGCGAATCCTTGGGTTATAAGCCCCGGAAATGCCTTCTCTGTGACAATGAAGTTAGATATTGTATGCGGGCCAAAACCCACAGTAAGGAAGAGTTATTGAGTCGAATTGAACAAATGCTTAAGGAATATGAGCTACAAACCCCTAACCCCCGAACAGATTGAATTGCTGGTTCAAAGAGGCTGCCGGGCCGATGACTGGTCTACGGTTTGCACCTCACATCCCGAATCCCTTAACTACGTGCGCAATGTCCGCTTTTCCGGCACAGTGAAGTTTGGACGTTTCGAGGACGTGTTTACTCTTCCCGGAGGAGTCAAAAAGCACTCCGGATTACGGAACGCAACCTTGCACAACGTGACGGTAGGGGACAATTCCCTCATCGAGAACGTTACCAATTACGTGGCCAATTACACCATCGGAGCCCATACCTATATTGAAAATGTGGACCTCCTGGTATGTGAGGGCCCCTGCCGCTTCGGAAATGGTGTAGAAGTGTCGGTGCTCAGTGAAACCGGCGGCCGCGAAGTCAAGATTTATGACCGTCTGAGTGCCCAGATTGCCTATGTGCTTGCGATGTACCGGCATCGGCCTGCCCTGATAGAACGCCTTAATATCCTTATTGATGAATATGCCGCCCGGAAGGAGAGCAGTCAAGGCAGGATAGGTGACTACGTATCCATTCGCAACACCCGCCACATCAATGGCGTATTCATAGGAGATTATGCAGTTATCAGCGGCACCAATCGCCTCAGAAACGGCAGTATCATCAGCAACGAGGCTGCTCCTGTGGTTATTGCTCATGGGGTTATTGCCGATGATTTTATTATCTGCAGCGGCTCCCATGTATCGGACAATACCTCCCTGGAGCGTTGCTTCGTCGGACAGAGTTGCCGGCTGGGACATGGCTACAGCGCTTCTGATTCCCTCTTTTTCAGCAACTGCCAGGAAGAGAACGGAGAAGCCTGCGCTATCTTTGCCGGTCCGTTTACGGTAACTCATCATAAGAGTACGCTCCTGATTGCCGGCATGTTCTCTTTTATGAATGCCGGCAGCGGTTCCAATCAGAGCAACCACATGTATAAACTGGGGCCCATGCATCAGGGAATCCTGGAACGAGGAGCCAAGACCTCGTCCGATTCCTATATTCTCTGGCCGTCCCGCGTGGGAGCCTTCTCCCTGGTAATGGGCCGTCATGTAACGCATTCGGATACTTCTGCCCTTCCTTTTTCCTATCTCATTGAACAGCAGAACACTACTTACCTGGTGCCGGGTGTCAACCTGCGCAGCGTGGGTACGGTCCGTGATGCCCAGAAATGGCCCAAGCGTGATGCCCGTAAGGACCCCGACCGTCTGGACTGCATCAATTACAACCTGCTGAGTCCTTACACCATCCAGAAGATGTTCAAAGGAATTCAGCTGCTGAAGAATTTACAGTATTCTTCCGGGGAACTCTCTGACGTATACTCGTATCATAGTACAAAAATCCGCAATAAATCTCTGCGAAACGGAATCCATTACTACCAGACGGCCATTGCCAAGTTCCTGGGCAATTCCATCATTAAGCGTCTTGAGAATATGCCGGCCGGGGCCTCCGACGAGGAAATCCGCAGCCTTCTCAAGCCAACTTGCCCTATTGGTAAAGGGCAATGGGTAGATGTCGCCGGCCTCATCGCACCTCGTGACTCTCTTGCCGAGTTTATGGATCGCGTTGAACAAGGTTCGATGGATCTCAAGGGATTGTTTGACTCCTTCCAGGAGTTGCACCGCCTGTACTACGACGCTGAATGGACCTGGGCCTACGATAAATTTGAAGAATTCTTCGGCTTTCCGTTGGACCAGATTACTTCGGAGCAGGTAATTGACATCGTGAAGCGTTGGAAAGAGGCTGTCATCGGCCTGGACCAAGAACTTTATGAAGATGCCCGCAAGGAGTTTAACCTGGCATCCATGACTAGTTTCGGGGCCGATGGGGACCGCGAGATCAAGGAACGGGACTTCTCTGAGGTTAGAGGTGACTTTGAGTCCAATTCTTTTGTCAATGCCGTACTGGACCACATTCATCAGAAGGAAGCGCTGGGTAATGAACTGATAAACCGTCTGGAAAGGAAATGATACGTCTTCTGATAATCCCGCTTGTGATGCTATTGGCACAACCTGATGTGCCGGTGAATCCCTCTGAGGAGACGAGTATGTACGAGGTTCGTTACATCTTGGGTGACTTGAATACCAAGGTGGCCAAGGCTACAATTACTACGACTCCCACCATGTGGGAAGAGAAGGATGCGTACAAGGCCGAAATCAACATTAAGGTTCAGCCCTTCTTCCGGCTTTTCCTGCATGCCAAGTATTTCGTGGAAGCATTTGTTACCCGTCCCGGCATGCAGCCCTTGTATTACTCCACCTCGTCTTCAAAGGAAAACGCCTGGTGCCGGTATTCCGAAGGGGAGGAAGGAATCGTCTTCTGGCGACATTATAAAAAGAAGGAACCTAAAGCCCTCATCTTTCCCAACGATGGCCGCACCATGGAACTTGTTTCGATGTTGTACTATGTCAGGACCCTTGATTTTAAAGAAGGGGAGCCGTGTGAGTTGAAAGTTCTCATTGGTGAACGGGCTCTCCCGGCTACTTTAACGATGGAAGGAATCGATACGGAGAAGTACCCCGGGCATAGGGCCATGTTTATCCGTTTCGTCATGCTGGAGCGCGGCATAATGGAAAACGGCAGCGGCAACGAGGCTTACCTTTGGATTGATGCCGATGGATCCAGGATTCCCCTGGGCCTGGAGGTGGCTCTGGGCAAGCGTGGTGTCATGGTGTGTAATATCGTGGAATAAGGTTATAATTTGAAACTATTTCTTGGGAAATCGATTATAAAGTGTTACCTTCGCGTAGTGATTCCCTAACAGGCGGAACCGGGAGTATTGGAAAGCCTGTTGGATGATGCAAAGCTATAGAGAGCACAACATACAGGAACTGC
Organism: Bacteroidales bacterium; assembly: GCA_017423025.1. Lineage (GTDB taxonomy): Bacteria > Bacteroidota > Bacteroidia > Bacteroidales > UBA932 > Cryptobacteroides. The sequence continues at coordinate 76,817 of JAFPGC010000020.1, read as the reverse complement.
CTTTGAGCAGTCTTTTCTTCCGCCAAAAAGCGGAGCGCTTCCTCGGAGAAAACGGTCTCCGGATGGAAGAATTAGACGTATATTGTGTTATCGAGAACGACTCCGGTGAAATCCTGGCCGGAGCCGGAATCCGGAAAGATATCATCAAGTGCATTGCTGTCGCTGAAGAGGCCCGTTCCGAGGGCCTGGTGGCTCCGTTGGTGTCTCACCTTATTTCCCTGGCTGCCTCCCGCGGTATTTCCGAGCTTAAACTCTTCACCAAGCCGGAAAACCAGGCTATTTTCGAGAGCCTGGGCTTCCACTTGCTGGCATCGGCCCCCAAGGCCATCCTGATGGAGAACGGCAGGGGACTGGAGCGTTACTGCGCCTATCTTCGCAGCATGAGGAAAGAGGGCCGATGCGGAGTCGTTGTCATGAACGCCAACCCCTTCACCCTGGGCCACCGTTATCTGTTGGAGCAGGCTGCAGCCCAGGTGGACACGCTCTTTGTGATTCCTGTCAAGGAAGAAGGGCAGCGCTTCTCCTATGAGGAAAGAAAGAAAATGATAGAATCGGCAGAGGAAAATTATTTTTCGCAAGGCTTTGCGAAAAACCAATTTTCTTGGGCTGGTAAGATAGTCGTCCTTGAAGGAAGTGACTATCAGATATCGGCCGCCACTTTTCCGACGTACTTCCTGAAGGATCTTTCCGACGCTGCTGAAACGCACATAAGGCTGGATCTTGACCTGTTCCAGCGCTACATAGCTCCGGCATTGAATGCCGAAGTCCGCTTCGTGGGTTCCGAACCCTACGACGCCCTCACCAACCACTACAACACTATCATGAAGGAATTGCTGCCCCAAGTGGTAGAAATTCCGAGACTGGATGCCATATCCGCGTCAGCCGTACGGGTGGCGCTGGATAAGGGGAGCTTCCGGGCGGCATCGGCCCTTTGTCCGGAAACTACCTGGCCCTATCTGCTGGCCGATCTGGCCGACCGCGCCCTGCGCCTGGAACTGGATACTCCCGGCAAACCCGGCCTTGTGGGGCCCGATTCCTGCGGCGCGCACAAGGACATGGACTACAGTACCATGCGCAAGGGAATGGCCGCCCTTCGGCCTTTCTGGCCCCGTATGGCTATGGCAGGCTCTGCCGAGCAGCTTCGCCAGCTGGGCATTGAAGCCGAAAAGGCAATGCTGGAAGCGACCGGCGGGGTTAATACTCACCGCGGAGCTATCTTCTGCCTGGGATTGGCTTTGAATGCGTGCGGGGACAGCAGCAAGATAGCAGCCCTGGCCGCACAGATTTGCGGCGACAACCATTCCAGAGGAGCCCGGCAGATTGCCTTGGACGGCTATAGGCCGCTCTTCGAGGACTGGCTGTCGTACTATGCCTCCGGGGCCGGGGAACTGAAGACTCTGCTGCGCATTATGAGCACGCTGGACGATACCTGCGTAATCAAGAGGGCCGGAGCCGAAAAGGCTCAGCTCGTGAAGCAGGAGGCTCTGACAGTTGATTCTATGGAATTATGTGGCCGATACGCGGCGGAGGGGATTTCCCCGGGCGGCGCGGCCGATATGCTGGCTTTGACAATATTTATACATTCAATCATATCATGATTACACTGAACCCGAATGGAGTTTATCTCCTCGATGGAAAGTCCATCGCCAAGGACGCGGCTCTCGGACATGACGAGGCCCGTGAAAACACCATTACTTACCAGATCCTGCGCAAGCACGACGTGGACGGATCCAAGGGCAAAGACCTGCGCATCCGTTTTGACGCCATGGTTTCGCATGACATCACTTATGTAGGTATTATCCAGACGGCCCGCGCCAGCGGCCTGGAGAAATTCCCGCTGCCCTACGCCATGACCAACTGCCACAACTCCCTATGCGCAGTAGGCGGTACCATCAATGAGGACGACCACGTGTTCGGCCTTTCTGCTGCCAAGAAGTATGGCGGCATCTATGTTCCTGCCAACCAGGCGGTTATCCACCAGTATGCCCGTGAGGCCCTTACCGCCTGCGGCAACATGATCCTGGGTTCCGACTCCCATACCCGTTACGGTTCCCTGGGTAACATGGGTGTTGGTGAAGGTGGTGGCGAGCTTGTGAAGCAGCTGCTGGAGAACACCTGGGACATCAAGGCCCCCGAGGTAGTGCTGGTATGGCTGGAAGGCAAGCCCAAACGCGGTATCGGCCCTCACGATGTGGCCATTTCCCTGGTGAAGGCTGTGTTCGAGAGCGGTTTCGTGAAGAACAAGGTGCTGGAATTCGCCGGCCCCGGCGTGGCCAACCTGCCCATCGACTTCCGCAACGGTATCGATGTGATGACCACCGAGACCACATGTCTCTCCTCCATCTGGATTACCGACGAAGAGGTCAAGAAATACTTCGAGATGCACAATCGGCCCAGCGCTTACAAAGAACTGAAGCCCGGCCAGGTGGCCTGGTACGATGCCATGATTACCATCGACCTGAGCCAGCAGGAAAGCATGATTGCCCTGCCTTACCATCCGTCCAACGCCGTGAGCATCCACGAATTGCAGGCCAACCCCGAAAAGGTGCTCAAGGCCATTGAGGAAGATACCATCAAGCGTTTTGGCGACAAGGTACACCCCGACCTCCTGTCCAAGATCAAGGACGGAAAGGTGTATGCCGATCAGGGCATCATCGCCGGCTGCTCCGGCGGTACCTATGACAACCTCTCCGAGGCTGCCACCATTCTGAAGGGCAAATCCATCGGCAACGACTACTTCACCATGAGCGCCTATCCCCAGAGCACGCCCGTGTATCTGGCTACCACCCGCAACCACATTGCCGAAGAGCTTCTGGAGGCCGGTGTAGTGATCAAGCCCGCCTTCTGCGGTCCTTGCTTTGGCGCCGGTGACGTTCCGTCCAACAACGGTCTGTCCATCCGCCACACCACCCGTAACTTCCCCAACCGCGAAGGCTCCAAGCCCGGTCAGGGACAGATTTCCATGGTGGCCCTCATGGACGCCCGCTCCATCGCAGCCACTGCTGCTAACGGCGGTGTCATTACCGCTGCTACGGACGTTGAATACGAAGACACGCACAAGCCTTACCAGTTCGACGGCCGCATCTACGAGAAGCGCATCTACAATGGCTTCGGCAAGGCCGATCTGAGCCAGGAGCTCCGCTACGGTCCCAATATCAAGGACTGGCCCGTGATGCCCGCCATGCAGGAGAATATGCTGGTGGAACTGGCCGCCGTTATCCATGACCCCGTGACCACCACCGACGAGCTTATTCCTTCCGGCGAGACTTCCAGCTACCGTTCCAATCCGCTGAAGCTCTCCGAGTTCGCCCTGAGCCGCCGCGTTCCCGAATATGTGGGCCGCAGCAAGCGCATCCAGGCCGATGACCGTGCCCGCCGCGCCGGCGAGCTCACCGAAGACCTCCGCAAGGCCCTGGCCGTAGCCGGAACGCCCGCCGAGGCCACTTCCTTCGGTTCCTGCGTATTCGCCAACAAGCCTGGTGACGGAAGCGCCCGCGAGCAGGCCGCTTCCTGCCAGAAGGTGCTGGGCGGTGACGCCAACATCTGCTACGAGTATGCTACCAAGCGCTACCGCTCCAACTGCATCAACTGGGGTATCGTGCCGTTCACCATCGACAAGAGCACTCCTTTCAATTATGAGGTAGGGGATTACGTGTTCGTGCCTGGCATCCGCGCTGCCATCCTGGGTGGAGCCGAGCAGATTGAGGCCCGTGTCATTACCCGTGACGGCCGCTCCACGCCCATTACCCTGTACTTCCAGAACCTCACCGAAGACGAGCGCCAGATTCTCGCCGACGGCTGCCTGATGAATTATTACAAAAACCGCAAATAACAATGGAAAAGATTAAAATGACCACGCCGCTCGTGGAGATGGACGGCGATGAAATGACCAGAATCCTCTGGAAAATGATCAAGGATGAACTCATCCTGCCCTTCGTTGACCTCAAGACCGAGTATTACGACCTGGGTCTGCCGTACCGCGACAAGACTTCCGACCAGGTTACCATTGACTCTGCCAATGCCACCAAGCGTCTGGGTGTAGCCGTCAAGTGCGCCACCATTACCCCCAACGTGCAGCGTATGAGCGAATACAATCTGCACCAGATGTGGAAGAGCCCGAACGGCACCATCCGTGCCATGCTGGACGGTACCGTGTTCCGTACACCTATCACCATCCCCAGCATCCATCCGGCCGTGAAGTTCTGGAAGAAGCCCATCACCATTGCCCGTCACGCTTATGGCGACGTCTATCGTGACGTGGAAATCCAGACCACCGAGCCCGGTGTGGCCAAGCTCGTTTTCGAAGGCGTTTCCGGAGAGCGTATTGAGGAAGTCATCCACGAGTTCGCCGGCCCTGGCGTGATTGAAGGCATGCACAATACGGATGCCTCTATCCGCAGCTTCGCCCACGCCTGCTTCAAGTATGCCCTGGATGTGAAGGAGAACTTGTGGTTCGCCACCAAGGACACCATCTCCAAGAAGTATGACGGCCGTTTCAAGGCCATTTTCGAGGAAATCTATGAGGCCGAATATAAGGAGCAGTTCGAGGCCGCAGGTATCGAGTACTTCTACACGCTCATTGATGACGCAGTGGCACGCGTAATGCGCTCCGAGGGCGGTTTTATCTGGGCTTGCAAGAACTACGACGGCGATGTGATGTCCGATATGGTTTCCACCGCCTTCGGTTCCCTGGCCATGATGACTTCCGTTCTGGTAAGCCCCGACGGCAAGTATGAGTACGAGGCTGCCCACGGCACCGTAACCCGCCACTATTACAAGTACCTGAAGGGTGAAGAGACTTCTACCAACCCTATGGCTACCATCTTTGCCTGGAGCGGCGCCTTCCGCAAGCGCGGTGAACTGGATAACCTCCCGGAACTGGTAAACTACGCCAACCAGCTGGAGCAGGCTTGCTTCGACACTCTTAACGAAGGCCTGGAGACCAAGGACCTTGTGAACCTCTCCGAAGGTATCACTCCCAAGGGCCTCACCTCCCTGCAGTTCCTTCAGGAAATCCGCAAGCGCCTGGCTGCCCGTTTGGGTGCTTAATTGTCCCTTCAGCAAATGGGACGAATGTAATCAAGCCAATTCATTCGTCCCAAAAACGGACATTTCGTCCCAGAATAGCTAATTTTAGTCACTTGTGTCCGTCACAAGTGACTTTTCTTTTTTATGGAAATAATTATACAGTATCTTTGCATTAAACAAGTTACTGATATGATTGCGTCCATTCCAGCCCGCCTCAAGCTAGACAATGCGGCAAATATCTACCCTGCATCCATGTCAAAGGAGTATTCTTCCCTTTACAGGATGCTGGTAACCATGGCGGAAAACATTGATGTTACATTGTTACAAGAGGCATTAACAACCGCGGCCGAACGTATTCCGACCTTCCGTTGCACCTTAAAAGCGGGTGCTTTCTGGTGGTATCTGGACCGTTGTGGGAATGAGCCCGTGGTAAGACCCCTGAAACCCCTCAAATTTTTCAGTTTTAAGGATCAGGACGGCCTTCTATATAGAGTTAGTGTCGACGGGAAGGTACTTTCACTGGATGTCTTTCATGCCCTGGCCGATGGCGGCGGCGCCATAGTCTTTTTAATGACCCTGGCCGGAGAGTATATCCGCCTCAGATATGGTACAGCCATCCAGTATAATTCCCTTGTGTTGGATCCTAAGGATCATCCGGCTTATGCAGAAGTGGAAGACAGTTTCAAAACCGTCTTCACTGGCCGACGCGGTCACTTGGAGAAGAATGTGGACGCATATCACATCCGTGGCACCGTTATGCCCTTCGGCACCGTAAAGGATTTGCGGGTAGAGTTGCAGGCCGAGGCAATCAAGCAGATAAGTCGGCAGTACGAATGCACGGTAACCGAACTGCTCACCGCGACTATGCTTTATGCCCTTCAGCATGAACACCGCATGGATCCTGACAGAAAGAAACGTTCCGTCCTTAAAGTATCTGTTCCAGTGAACCTGCGCCCCCTTTACCACAGCCGTACTGTGAGGAATTTCTCGTCCTATGTCAATCTGGGAGTGGATATAAGGGACGGTTACATGACCTTCGAAGAATTGGTCAGAGCGGTCAAAGAGCAAAAGGAACATGACCTTAGGAAAGAAAACCTGGAACCCAAGATAGCCGCTAATGTGGAGCTGGAAGAGATGTTTCTGATTCGTATGATCCCCCTGATCATCAAGCATCCCATCATTGATATCATCAACCTCCTGCATGGAGACCGCTATTGCTCCCAGACTCTTTCTAATATGGGCAACCTGAATGTGCCTAAGGCCCTTTTACCTTATATTCAGGGTGTGGATTTCGCCTTGGGGCGCCAGAGGGGCAACAGCGGCGCCGTGTCCTGCGTGAGCTACAACGGCCGCCTTTGCCTGCATTTGACCCGCAAAATCTTCAGCGACCGTTTTGAGCAGGCTTTCCTTCATCAGCTCCAGAGCCTGGGACTGACCTTTCAAACATCTGTTTCCGATCTGGCTTGACGGGTCGGGTTACCCTAAAGGATAATACAAAGAATCGTAGCGGCTGTTCCAGCTGCGGTCATAGTGCTTGCGGATGACGCGGGCGCTGGCGAAAGCGTTGAAGTTGGCCCAGGCCTCGAGGAAGAGGACCGCAAAATCTGTCCTGTTGTGGAGCGTGAGGGCGAAAAGCGTGTAAACGGCTACGATATAGACCATGGCGCGCTCCCGGTCATCGGCCTGGGGATTGGAAGGGGTGACCAGGGTGAGCCGCTCTGCCTGGGCGAAGGCCAGGTCGGCTATGGCATCGGCCAATAAAGCCTCCTCGGCCGGGGTGTAAAGCTGAATGCAGTAACGCTCGCCGGCGCATTTGCGGGCTACGGCCTCGGCCTCCAGGGATGGCATGGGGTCCGGTAGGGAAGATTCAAAATAACGCGCAAAAGGGGCTTCTCCCCGCAGGAACTGCAGGGCCAGGACGCAATAGTCTCTTACACTGGCCTCAATGACCATTGAATAGGGGGCCTTTTCGTCTATCCGGGACAATATTTCTTTTACACTTGCCATTACAATTTGTAAATATACAAATAATTCTTGTATTTTTGTAAAAAACAGATCCTTTGGCCAAAGGCCTCAGGATGACAAGACTCCGTTATTATGAAGATCGTATTCTTAGATGCCATTTCCATGGGCGATACCTCCCTGGAAGAAATTGCCTCGCTGGGCGAGCTCACTACCTATCCCTCCTCTACGGCCGAGGAGGCCCGTGAAAGGGCAAAAGATGCCGAAGTGGTTCTTCTGAACAAAGTGGTTGTGAATCAAGCTTTCCTGGATGCCACTCCCAAGCTCAAACTCGTTTGTGAAGCGGGCACCGGCATCAATAACATAGACGTAAAGCTCTGCGAGGAGCGGGGCGTAATTGTGCGAAACGTGGCGGGTTATTCCACGGATTCCGTGGCCCAGACGGCCTGGATGCACATTCTGAACCTGGTTGGGCACGCTTTCCATTATCAGGATTTCGTCCAGTCCGGAGAGTACAGCAAGAACCCGGTGCATGTGGACTATCGCCATCCCTTCGTGGAGTTGGCCGGTAAAACCCTGGGAATTGTGGGAATGGGCGCCATCGGCCAGAAAGTGGCCCAGATTGGCCAGACCTTTGGAATGGAGGTCATTTACTACTCCACCTCCGGCACCGGCCACTGCAAGGATTACCCCTGCGTGGGCCTGGAAGAGCTTTTGAAGCGTTCCGACGTCATTTCCATCCACGCCCCGTACAACGAGCGCACCGCAGGGCTCATTGGTTACGAGCAGTTCAAGCAGATGAAGCCCACGGCCTACCTTGTTAACACCGGCAGGGGAGGCATAGCCGTAGAGGAAGATCTGGCCCGTGCTCTGGATGAAGGTCTCCTGGCCGGAGCCGCCCTGGACGTATACGTCAAGGAGCCGCTCCCGATGAGCAGCCCCTTAATGCATCTGGTCCATCCCGAGCGCCTGCTGTTTAGTCCGCACATTGCCTGGTATTCCCAGGAAGCACGGGCCCGCTTAGCGCATGAGATGGCCCAGAATATCCGTAAAGGATGGTGACTGACTAGTTCTGTTTAACTAATTCTTTGGTTATTGTAGTGTATGGACCGCCGTTGCACCACGCGGCGGTTTATTATTAGTCTTTCCGGATGCGGATGCTGGCTGCGCCCGACTGACTTTTGTCAATCTTGGGGCACTCCAGTTCCTGAGCATCGATGTCTCCGGCGCCGCTTACATGCATCTTGGCATAATCGGCCTTTCCGCTGACATCCACGTCTCCTGCGCCATTGATGCTGATGTAGAGATTCTTCACGTCAATATCATCGGCATCCAGGTCACCGGCACCATTGATGGTGAAGGAAAGGGTGGGCACCTCGATATCTTCCAGTTCCAGATCTCCGGTCCCATTGACGGTCAGGCTGAAATCCTTATCGGCCGAGTAGGACTTCATGACCGCATCGGCCGCTCCGTTGATGGTCACGGTCTCCAGAGCAGGGGCGTATACATAGATACAGAAGGTCTGGGCCGATATATTGACGGATTTTCCGTCCTTCTTGGTCTCCAGGATGAGGACATCGCCTTCTACCTGGAAATCCAGGTATTCGAACACCTCTTCATTGGCTGTCACCTTGACGGAGCAGTCTTTGCTCTGGATGATCTCCATATCGGCCGCTCCGTTCAGGCATACCTGGCTGAACGCTCCCAGGTTCATTTCCTGGGTCTCCACCTCACCTTTGCAGATGATGCGGTTCTTCATCTTCAGATTGACGGAATAGATGCAGCTGGTGGCCATGACCAGAGTGCACAGGGCAAATATCACTTTTTTCATTTCTCAATACTAGTTAAAAATCTTGGCATCCAGGCCCAGCAGTTCCATCTTGCGTTTGATGGCAGGGACCTCCTTTTCCAGAAAATCGGCCCTTTGGACCTCTAAAATCTTTTCACGGGCATCGGGGGATACGAAGTAACCGATTCCGCGCTTGTTGTAGATAATTCCGTCGGCGGTAAGCTTCTCATAAACTCGCATGACAGTATTGGGGTTTACTCCAATCTGAGCGCCGTACTCGCGGACCGACGGAATTCTGTCATCGGCCTTCAGGGTACCGGACAGGATGTGCTCGCAGAACACGTCCGCTATCTGGAGGTAGATGGGTTTTTCTCCGTGGAAGTCCATAATCTAGTGTTTTAAGGTTTTGATTCTGTAATAGATACCGCCGGCGAATCCTGCGGCCAGCACACCGCTGGCAATGGTGCTCCAGCCAATCATGCTGCGGATAAGCTCTTCTGCCTCGGCCAGTTCATTGACCTCGTAGTAGTCGCTCTGCAGACCCATCGTGGTCATGATGGTGGAGAAAGCGATACTGGCAATGGACAGAATGATGAAAGCCCAGAGAATCTTGTTGCGTTTGAAGGAGATGCCGCAAAGCAGGAAGTACAGGAAATTGCAGATATATCCAACAATGGCAGGTAAGGCAAAGACGCCAAGGCTCCAGGTGGTGGAATACTCGTCATTGGCCTCAGCCAGGGATTGTTGTGCGTTGGCGATGGTCGTTTTGGCGGCGCCGATAAGGAGCTGTCCATACGTAGGATCGGCCAGGGCCAGGATGGCGTCAATGATGACATAGGTGGCGAGGAAGGCCACGGGAATGACCACCAGGGTTATGAGAATCATGGACAGCCACTTCTCGAAGGTGGAAGCGGGAATCATGAGCCAGGCAGCACCTTCCCTGCGTTTGGTCAGATAGCCGTAGGTACGGGTCTGGTAGAGCTCCAGGGCAAAGCAGGCAATGAAAAATACCACTACGCGGGAACCAAAGCCCGGAGCAGCCCACACTCCGTTGAATACGGCATTGAAAGCAATGCCCAGGATGTAGAGGATGAGGCCGGAAAAGCCTATGAGGATGGCCGCCTTGACGTGGTTGCGCCACATTTTGGTCAGGTCATATTTGAAATAGGTCCAGAAACGCTGGCCGTTGAACATTTCATTTTTCATAGGGCAAATAGGTTAAGCAAACAAACCTTTTATTACATCTTTGTGGGAATGCACGGCGTTGAAGAGGGCTTCCAGATTGACTTTGGACTCTTCACCGGTGGTGTTGGGATAAACCTGGATGGCACCGGAGGGCGTATTCTCCAGATAAAGGGCGCCTTCATGCAGCTGGTTGCCATAGTCGAAGAACAGCTTCTCCGTAATGGTTTGCAGGCTGGCGCTCAGCAGCACATCCTCCTTGTCCAGGATGATGATGGGGTCGATGATTTCTTCCAGATCACGTACCTGATGGGTAGAGATGACAATGGCGCTCTCGTCGGAAGTGTACTTCATGATGGCCCTGCGGAACTGGCTCTTGGAAGGGATGTCCAGGCCGTTGGTGGGCTCGTCCATAAAATAATGGCGTGCGTTGCAGGCCAGGGCGAAGGCAATCCAGGTTTTCTTGAGCTGACCGGCGCTCATGGAGTCCATGCGTTGGGTGGCATCCACCTCAAACTCATTCAGGAGGGTGAGGAACTTGTCCATATCGAACAGGGGCCAGAGGGCACCCGTCTCTTTGCCGAAATCCAGGGCCTTGTAAGGCATGGGGCTTACCTCGTCGGGGAGGTAGAATTGTTCGGCCAGCAGGGAAGGATCCCGGTCGAAGGGAACGCGGCCATCGGTGACGATGCTGCCGTGCTGAGGTTTTTTAAGACCGCACAGGAGAGTGAGGAGGGTGGTCTTACCCACGCCATTCTCTCCCAGGAGGCCGTAGATATTGCCTCCCTTGAGTTCCATGGAGATGTTTTTGAGCACTCCTTTGGACCCATAACTGAAGGATAAATCTTTGACGGTAATCATATCTTTTTAGTGTATTAGTTCATTAGTACACTGCAAAGGTAAGAAGAAAATTCGAATTTCCAAATAAAATCTGGAAATTTTCAAAAAAAGAGGTGAAAAATGGAAACTACAGCGTTTGACGCCACTGATAGGGCGTAAGGCCGATATGCTCTTTGAAGAGGCGGGCGAAGTTGCTGCGGTCCGAGAAACCCACGCGGCGGCCGATGGTGGAAAGGGGAGTGTCAGGTTCGGCCTTCATCTGCTCCATGGCATCTTCAATGCGAAGAGCCGTGCGCCAGGTACGGAAGTCCCTTCCATCGGCCGCAAAATACCTATATAATATAGAATAGGTGGTGCCGATGCTCTCTGCGGCTTCCATGAGGGTACGTTGGGGCAGGCGGTACCCTTTGTTGTTCACCCAGGTCTGGAGGCGGGCTTCCACGCGGGCCTCTTCCTCCGGAGAGAGCGGAAGAAAAGAAAGAGCCTGCTCTCTGGAAGGGAACAGGCTCTTGAAAAGATCTTTGACAGATTTCTTACCAGCCCAGGACATAAGCGAAGATAAGCGGTGCCACGATGGTGGCGTCGGATTCTACTATGAACTTGGGAGTTTCGGGTGCCAGTTTTCCCCAGGTGATTTTTTCGTTGGGGACGGCTCCGGAGTAAGAACCATAGGAAGTGGTGGAATCGGAAATCTGGCAGAAATAGGCCCAGAGCGGGGTGCCGGTCCAGCCCAGATCCTGTTCCATCATGGGAACGCAGCAGATGGGGAAGTCACCGGCGGTGCCGCCGCCAATCTGGAAGAAGCCAACGCCAGCGCCCTGGCTGTTCTTCTTGTACCAGTCTACCAGGAACATCATAACCTCTACACCCTGGATTACCATGTGGGGATCGTACTCACCGCGGATGACGTGGGCGGTGAAGATGTTACCGGTGGTGCAGTCTTCCCAGGCGGGGCATATGATGGGAATGTTCTTCTCACAGGCGGCTACCACCCAGCTGTCCTTGGGGTCAATTTCATAATACTGCTCCAGGACACCGCTGCGGATCATCTGATAGATGAACTCGTAGGGGAGATATCTCTTGCCTTCGGCCTTGGCCTTGTCCCAAACCTCTACCAGGTGCTTCTCCAGACGACGGAAAGCTTCTTCCTCGGGGATGCAGGTATCCGTTACACGGTTGTAGTGGTTGTCCAGGAGTTCCTGCTCCTGCTTGGGGGTGAGGTCACGGTAACCGGGAACCCTGTAATAGTGGCTGTGGGCCACCAGGTTCATGATATCCTCTTCCAGGTTGTTGGCGCTGCAGCAAACGAAGGCAATCTTGTCCTGGCGGATCATCTCGGCCAGGGAAAGGCCCAGTTCGGCGGTACTCATGGCACCGGCCATTGCGAGAAACATCTTGCCACCCTTATTGAGGAGGTCTTCATAGGCTTTTGCAGCATCTACCAGGGCTGCGGAATTGAAGTGACGGTAGTGATGGGTAATGAATTGAGAGATAGGTCCCTTTTCCATTTTTTTACAGCTTACCGCGGGCGAAGCCAGTCTGTGACTTCCAACCAGCAGATTTGTGCAAAATTAGGAAAAAAACTCGAGAAACGCTATATTTGCAAATTATTTTGAGTGTATGAACCTATTTCCTAACATTGAGAAAGCATATACCCGCGAACATCTGAATGCCCGGGAGGCCCAGCGAATGGCAGAATTCATTGCTTTCGGCCCCGTTGTCTTTCAGGTGAGCCGGCTTATGATCAAGTTCGGAATTCTGGATCGTCTTCGTGAAAAGGCCATGACTTTGCCTCAGATTGCAGAAGCAGCCGGCCTCAGCGAATACGCTGCCAAGGTTCTCATGGAAGCCTCTTTGTCCATCGGCACGGTTACCATAGATCCCGAGAAGGATGAATATCATCTGACCAATGTGGGCTGGTTCCTGCTAACGGACAAGTCTGTCCGTGTCAATATAGATTTTAACCACGATGTAAACTATGAAGGTTTCTTCCGTTTGGAAGAGGCCCTGAAAGAGGGAAGACCGGCCGGTCTGACTCACTTCGGTTCGTGGCCTACCATCTATGAAGGTTTATCCTCCCTGCCCCCTCAGGTACAGGCGAGTTGGTTCGGCTTTGATCATCATTATTCCGACCTTTCTTTCGCGGAGGCCCTTCCCATCGTATTTGCCGGCAAGCCCCGTCACATCATGGACGTAGGCGGCAATACGGGCCGATTCTCTCAGCAGTGCGTCGCGTATGACCTGGATGTGGAGATGACCATCGTGGACCTGCCTCAGCAGATCGGCCTTATGAAGGAAGCGGTGAAAGAAGACCCTAACGCAGGGCGGATCCATGGATATGGCACCAATCTGCTGGACCCCTCCAATGAATTCCCGGAAGCCGTGCATCCGGACGTGATTTGGATGAGCCAGTTCCTGGATTGCTTCAGCGAGCCTCAGATCCTGAGTATCCTGCAGCGGGCGGCCCGGATCATGGACGGCCATACGCGTCTGATGATCATGGAAACCTTCTGGGACCGTCAGAAATTTGAAACTGCCGCCTTCTGCCTAACCATGACCAGCCTGTATTTCACAGTCATGGCCAACGGCAATTCCAAGATGTATCACTCTGACGATTTCATTAAACTGATAAAAGAAGCCGGACTGGAAGTGGAAGCCATCCACGACGGTCTGGGACAAGGACACAGTATAATTATTTGTAAAAAGTAATAATTATGACCATCGAAAAAATCAACGAGATTGTGAAGAACTTCCTGGTGGAAGATTTGGAAATTGAAGAAGAAAAGATCGAGGGCAGCGCCCGTCTGAAAGAAGACCTGGGTATCGACTCCCTGGAAGTGGTGGACGTGGTAGTGCTGGTAGAAGACCAGTTCGGCTACAAGATGAAGCCCGAAGACTTCCGCACCCTCATCACCCTGGACGATTTCTGCCAGTTTATCCAGCAGCACATTGCCTAGTGACGGATACCCGTAACATAGATGTAGACGGCTTCATCCTGCAGCAGCCGCCGTTCCGTTTCGTGAGCCGGTTGGATGCATTTGACCCGGGCGAAGCGGTGGTTTCTTTTACTCCGGGCTCCGGCAACCTCCTCATGGAGAATGGTTGTCTGAGCGCGGCCGGGCTCATGGAGCACATGGCCCAGGCCAATGCCGCCCGTCTGGGGTATCTTTGCGTCTATGTGTTGAAAACTCCCGTGAACATTGGCTTTATAGGCCAGATCCGGGATTTTACCCTTCACCGGCTGCCCCGGGAAGGGGAGACCATCACCACCCGTGTATCGCTCCGCTACGAAGTGCTCAACGTTTCCCTTTGCGAAGTGGAAGTACGGAGCGGAGAAGAACTGCTGGCATCGGCCACTATTAAAACGGCTATCAAGGAATGAGGAAAGTCGGGATAGCAGGTGTGGGACTGGTTACGCCGCTGGGCAACCGGCCGGCGGATGTCCTGACTGCTGTCCGGGCCGGAAAAAGTGCTCTGGCGTTGCATCCGGGCTTCCCGGAACAGTATTACGCATCGCTTTTACCCCGTGAGGGGGCTTGCGAGGAGCATTTCTTCGAACAGGTGTCGCTCCAGGCGGCACGTATGGCTGTGGAAGACGCCGGAATCAATCCTTCCGACCCTTCCACGGGCTTTGTTTTGTCTTCCATCAAGGGAGACATCGAGCATTTTGGCCAGAATGACGTTTCCCTGGCTTACAGTGCCGGGAATATCGCCCGGGCATTAGGCGTACAGAACCCGCCCATTGTGGTTTCCAACGCCTGCATCTCCGGGTTGGCGGCCCTGGTTCAGGGTATGCGCATGATCCGTTCCGGTCAGTATATACGGGTAATCGTAGTAGGAACGGAGCTCCAATCCCCGTTCATTGTAACGGGCTTCCAATCCCTCAAGGCCCTTTCGGTAGAGCCTTGCAAACCCTTTGACGCCCATCGGGTGGGTCTCAATCTGGGAGAAGCATCGGCCGCCATGGTCTTGCAGGCCGATGAAGGGGAGTGGGAACTGGTGGAAGGCGCCATCCGCAACGACGCCAACCATATTTCCGGTCCTTCGCGCACGGGAGAAGGCAGCTACAATGCCCTCCGGGCTGTACTGCCTCACTGCGATAAGAAGGATCTGGCCTTCGTGAACGTACACGGAACGGCCACGGTATACAATGACGAGATGGAAGCCATCGCCCTTAGCCGTGCCGGGCTTCTGGATGTGCCGGTGAATGCGCTGAAAGGCTATTTCGGCCATACAATGGGTGCCGCGGGCATCCTGGAGAGCATCCTTTCCATGAAGGCCTTGGAGGCGGGCGTGGTGCTGGCCACCCGGGGCTTCTCGGAACTGGGCGTATCGTTCCCTGTGAAAGTATCGGCCCAGGAGCAGAAGGCTGCAGGCCGGTCCTTTATCAAACTGCTTTCCGGTTTTGGCGGAGTGAACGGAGCTCTGCTTTTCAGAAAAGGAGGAAGCCTATGAGACAGGTGAACATTCCTTGTGGCGCAGACCTGGTGCAGCTTTACCGGCAGGAGGTGGGGGATTATCCCAAGTTCTTCAAGATGGACACCCTCTCCCGCCTGGGCATCTTGCTTACCGAGCGTCTGGTGGCCGGTGAACCGGAGCGTTTCCAGCCCCGGGAAGACCGTGCCGTGCTGGTTTTCAGCCGGGAAGGCTGCCTGGCCAACGACCGCCACTATGTGGCTTCCATGGAAGATTTTCCTTCCCCCTCGCTGTTTGTTTATACGCTGCCCAATATCGTAGCCGGAGAGATTTCTATCCGAAACAAATATGCCGGGGAAACATCGGCCTTTGTCCTTGAAAAATACGACGAGGAGGCCATCTTTACCCTGGTACGCCAGGCTTTTCTGGATCCCGTGACGAAGTCGGCCGTAGTAATCTGGGCCGATTGTGCCGATGACACGCAGTGGAATGCCCGGGGCTGGCTGGTAGAAAGAGAAGAATTATGAGTGAAGAGCGTCAATGGAGCGGAAAGACCGACGGGACTTTGTGGATGCACAAGGCCCTGATTGGCTGTTTCAAATTCCTGCCCATGGCTCTGCTCTACTTTTTTATGGCTCTGGTAGTACCATTTTATATGCTCTTTAACCACCAGGGCTACCTGTCTATTTATCATTATTTGCACCAGCGGCAGGGTTGGGGGCCTCTGAAAGCCTTCGGCGGCTGCTATGTCAACCATTTTCTCTTTGGTGCATCGCTCATGGACCGCTTTGCCTCTTATGCCGGCCGCAAGTTCCGGGTGAAAAAGACAGGACTGGAAGTGTTTGACAACCTGGCAGGGCAGGAGCAGGGGTTCATTATGCTGTCCTCTCATATCGGCAATTCCGAAATGAGCGGCTATATGCTTTCCACGCCCCTCAAACGCATGAATGCCATCACATTCCCGGGAGAGAAGGCTACCGTGCGCTCCAACCTGGACCGCATGCTGGAGGTCAACAATATCCGCCTTATTTCGGCTGATGGCCTGGACTGGCTGTTTACCCTGAATGCCGCGCTTTCTGACGGGGAGATCGTAAGCATCCACGCTGACCGCCTCTTCGGCTCCAGCAAGGCCCTCAAGGTTAAGATCCTGGGTGCCGAAGCCCAGATTCCCATGGGACCTTTCAACCTGGCAGCCACGCGTTGCCTCCCCGTGACGGCTGGCTTTTGCATGAAGACGGGATTCAAGAGCTACGAGGCCCTCCAGTACCGTCTGGATACGCCGGAAATGGAGACTATGTCCAAAACGGAGAAAATGGATTACCTGGCCGCCCGTTATGCGGCAACCGTCAACGCGATTCTGGAGAAGTGGCCCCTGCAATGGTATAACTTCTTCGAATTCTGGAAATAGCGAACTTGATAATAGAGAATTAAATCCATACATTTGTATATTATTTGAAAAGAAAACATGGAAGACCTTAAACTCGAACTGAAAGAGAAGATTATTGATGCTTTGAACCTGGTGGATATGACCCCCGCCGATATTGAAGACGATGCCCCCATCTTTATGGAAGGTCTGGGACTGGACAGTATCGATGCCCTGGAACTCATGCTCCTGATGGAGAAGAATTATGGCATCCGCCTGAGCAATCCGGCCGAAGGAAAGCAGGTCTTCAAGTCCATCAATGCGATGGTCGAGTATATCAATGCCAACCGTACCAAATAATTGATTGTGAACGGGAAAATCTGCATCACCGGATGTGGCGTTGTAAGTGCCGTCGGGGTGGGCCAAGCCGCCAGCCTCGATAGCCTTCTCCACGCCCGTGTGGGGGTGGGCCCCGTCCGTTATGTAGAGGGCTGGACTTCGGAATTCCCGGTTGGGGAGGTCCCCCTGTCCAATGCCGAATTGGCCTCTCTTTGCGGCGTCCCCGCTGACTGGCCCCGCACCACGCTGCTTTCCATAGTGGCCCTGCGCGAAGCCTTGGATCAGGCGGGCCTGGCCGATGGAAGCGGCATGCGCCTCATTGGAGGAACCACCGTCGGGGGAATGGACGTGACGGAGAAAATATTCCCCAGGTATTCGCCCAACCATGGCTGCGGGGCGTCTACCGACTTGGCCGCCCTGCATATAGGTGGTTTTGAAGACGCCACTACCATTTCCACGGCCTGTTCATCGGCCGCCAATGCCATTATCTTTGGCGCCAATCTTATCCGTACCGGACAATGCGAAAGGGTGGTTGTGGGAGGCAGCGAAAGCCTGAGCCGCTACCACTTGAACGGCTTTAATTCCCTGATGATCCTGGACCGGCAGCCTTGCCGTCCGTTCGATGCCACCCGCGCCGGACTCAATTTGGGCGAAGGGGCGGCTTATCTGGTTCTGGAAACGGCCGACAGCGCCGTCAAGCGCGGAGTAAAGCCCCTGGCCTGGCTTTCCGGCTTTGGAAACGCTTGTGACGCCTTCCATCAGACGGCTTCTTCCGAGAATGGTGAAGGGGCTTTCCTGGCTATGGGCCAAGCCCTTGCCAGGGCGGGATTGAAACCCTCCGATATAGACTATATCAATGCCCACGGCACCGGGACTCCTAACAATGATCCATCAGAAAGCACTGCGCTAAGACGCATTTTCACTGAGGGAGTTCCGCCGGTTTCTTCCACCAAAGCTTTAACTGGGCATACCACCAGTGCTTCGGGTTCCATCGAGGCGGTTTTCTGCCTCCTGGCCCTTCAGCACGGATTTATTCCGCCCCAGCCTAATTGGCATATGCCGGATCCCTCCTGTGTTACGCCTTGTACATCGGCCCAGAAAAAACAACTGCGGCATATCCTTTCCAACGCCTTTGGGTTTGGCGGGAACGATTCCTCCTTAATCTTCAGTGCTTATGAGTAGGGACGTGTACATACGGGCCGTCGTCAAACTGGGGGCCGAGGATCCGGACTTCCGTGAGGTGATTACGCCCATGGAGGCCCGCCGGATGGGAAGGCTCTTTAAAAGGGCCGTCTGGTGCTCCAGCAAAGCCCTTCAGGAAGCCCATCTGGAAATGCCGGATGCCATCATAACCGCTACCGATTACGGTTGCATGGAGAACTCCGAAGCATTCCTTCTGGGCGTCCTGAACCCCGAAGAAGGGGCCATGAGTCCCACCCGGTTCATGCAGAGCACTCACAATACCATTGGCTCCCTCATAGCTATCCGGATGCACTGCCATGGCTATAATGCCACTTATTCCCATACCGGCTGCTCTTTCCGCAGCGCCCTGGAAGATGCCATGATGCAGCTCCAGCTGGGAGATATCGACAGTGCCCTGGTGGGCTGGTACGACGAGCGTACACCCGCCATGGACGCCATGAGGCTCCCGGGAACGGAACATGCGGTGGCGGTAGTTTTATCTGTTAATCCTAAGTAAGACAAATATGTTCAGGCTTTTAACCCTGTCTGTCATCCAATCCATCCTGATGTGCAGTGCACAGTCCCTGTTCAAGGTGGCCGCTTCGCATATGCAGCCCTTTGCTTTCACCTGGACTTTCTTCAAGGACAGCGTTCTCCTTAACTGGTGGCTGCTGGCGGCAGGAATCTGCGGTATCGCCGGTGTGATAGAGTGGATGTATATGCTCAAAACCTATCCGTTCAGCCAGGTATATCCGCTTTCTTCCATGAGTTTCCTCTTCGGCATGTTTGTTGCCATTATCTTCTTCAAGGAGACCGTGGTTTGGCAGCAGTGGGTGGGAGTATTCCTCATTTTGGCCGGTTGCGGTCTTATAGCTAGATGAGAATAGGTCCTAAATATCTTCTGGTGGCCGTATTGGCCCTGACATGTGCCTGGAAGGCGCAGGCCCAGGAGGATGTTTGGACCCGAGTGAAAGAAGTCAATTTCCCCAAACAGAGCCTGCAGGCTTCCTGGCAGCGGATTTACAAGTCCCCCATGCTGCAGGACGCGGTGGAGAGCGAAGGCAAGGTAGCCCTGACGCAGCCGGATCAGGTGCGCTGGGAAACGCTTAAGCCCGTCCAACACTTGACGGTGCTGGATGGTACCCAGCGGGGCCGTTTCCGCCTTCCCACCGAGAAGGATTTCAAGGTAAGTGTTCTGGAAGGGGATCAGTATACCATACAACTGGAGCCTGTCCGCCGGGACCTGAAACAACTGGTCGGCCAAATTGCACTGACCGTTGAGAAGAAGACGTATAAACTCTTGTACGTTACAATATTGGGTGTCGATGGAGATTGGACTCAAATTACTTTTACCAACGTAGTGATGAAGTAATATGCTGGAAGGTTATTTATATCAGGTT
The DNA here is from genome assembly GCA_017423025.1 of Bacteroidales bacterium. Lineage (GTDB taxonomy): Bacteria > Bacteroidota > Bacteroidia > Bacteroidales > UBA932 > Cryptobacteroides. Next base: position 57,316 of record JAFPGC010000020.1, on the reverse strand, counting down.
GTGAGCAAGGAAGAGGGGAGCGCCGTGGTGCGTCTTCTTCCCGAATGCCCTATTTACAAAGCCCATTTTCCCACTTATCCCATAACGCCGGGGGTTACCCTTGTGCAGATGGCTCTGGAACTGATTGGCAAGCCTCTTGTGGGTGCCAAGGACATCAAGTTCGTGGAACCGGTGCTTCCCGGTTCTGACGGCACGCAGCTCCGCTACGAGTGGACGTTCAAGGACAACGGCCGGGCCGATGTGAACGTCTTCCTCCCCGACGGGACCCTCAGTGCCAAAATGGTCCTGGGTTTATGATTGATACCCTGATCATAGTTCCTACTTACAACAATGCCGGTACGCTGGAAAACGTGCTTCAGCGCTGTCTGAAGCAGGGCTTGCCCGTGCTGGTGGTAGACGACGGCAGCACCGACGGAACGGCAGGGATCCTGGATGGGATGAGGGACTTGGAGGGCGTTATGGCCGACTCCGATCGGCCATCTCTTTCCATTGTCCGTCACCCGGAGAATAAGGGAAAAGGCTGTGCCCTTAAAACGGGTTTTGAGGAGGCACGAAAGCAGGGGTATAAGTATGCGCTGACCATTGATTCCGACGGGCAGCATTATCCCGAGGACATTCCGGCTTTGATGGATGCGAAAGGGGAGCGAACGCTGGTGGTGGGCAGTCGCAGCCAAATGGGGGCCGATGGCGGCGGTTCTTTTGCCAACCGTTTTTCCAATTTCTGGTTCCGCCTGTACACCGGAGTTAATTTGCCTGATACGCAGACCGGCTTCCGCTTGTATCCGTTGATGGAACTGCCTTCGCTGACGCTTCTGAGCGCCCGTTATGAGGCCGAACTTACTTTGCTGGTCTTCAGCGCATGGAAAGGCTTGGAATTGAAGCCCGTACCGGTCCATGTGGATTACCCCGAAGACCGCGTTTCGCATTTCCGCCCCGGTGCAGATTTTATGCGTATCTCCCTTCTGAACACGCTCTTGCTTCTGGTGGCCATCTTTTATGGCTGGCCGCGGACGCTCCTTCGTCGCCTTGCCGGCAAGTAATCTTTCGCTTTTCCCTGGATTTTTGCTACATTTGTAGATTAGAAATCTACAACTCGGGTGAAAAGCTTCGTCTTGAAGATATACGACTATCTGTCGGCCCACAAAGGGCTGGCGGGGCTGTTGTTGGCTGTGCTCCTGGCTCTGAGCGCCTGGAGTGCTTCGAGGCTTCATTTTGAGGAGGATATATCGGCCTTCTTGCCCAAAGATTCCCGGGAGCAATTGCAGGCCTCCGGAGGGGACGAGAAAATGGCGGTCTTCTTCCGGGGCGGTACGGCGGAAGAGCGTAAAGAGGCTCTATATGCTTTTCAGGACCGCTGGGAAGAGGCTTTTCCAGATATCTATGTCTATGAAGGTTCGTCTGAGGCGGCCCAGGTGTTTGATTTCCTTAATTCCAACTGGCCCTATTTCCTGCAGCCGGAAGATTATGTCCGGATGGACTCCCTGCTGGCTGCTCCGGGCTACATTCCGGCCAAACTGCAAGAGGACCGGGAAGCGCTTGTCCTGGGCAATCCTTTTACGGCCAAGTATCTCAGAAGCGACCCTCTGGGCCTTTATTCGCCCGTTCTGAACCGTCTTCAGGCTGCACAGCCCGATGCCCTTCAGGATACGGATATCCTCTTTTTTGACTCGCCTTACGGCAGCACGGAAAGTGCCCTTAACGGAGAGCTGCTATCGGCCCTGAATTCCTTGAAAGAGGAAACGGCCCAGGCTTTCCCTTCGGTTCAGATTACATCTACCGGCGGGCCCGAGGTGGCTGTGGAGAATTCTTCCCGCATCAAAACCGATTCTTTCCTGGCCCTGGCTGTGGCCCTTATTCTCATCTGCGTTGTGCTGTGGCTGAGTTACAAACGCGTGCAGGATGTCCTGTGGATCCTTGTTTCCATTACGGTGGGGGCTGTTTTTGCCCTGGGCATCATTGCCTGTTTCAAGGCCAGCGTAAGCATTATCGTACTGGGAATAGGTTGCACCGTCATAGGGATTGCCGTCAATTATCCGCTCCATTATATTGACCATCTGAAGTACCAGCCCAACCGTCGGGAAGCCCTGGCAGAGCAGGTGAATCCTCTCCTTACCGGCAACATCACTACGGTGGGTGCCTTCCTGGGGCTGCTTCTTCTGAAATCGGAAGCCCTGCATGACTTCGGGTTCATCGGCGCCATGATGCTGGTGGGAACCATCCTCTTCGTGCTGTTCTTCCTTCCGGTGTTTATGCCGGTATATCAGGGGGAGAGGAAGGTTATCAAACTGGATCCGGGCCGCTATTTCCACGCGGGAGAGGAAACCCGCCGGTGGATCTTTCTGGCTTTCCTGGCCCTTACCGTCGTGTTCTTCTTTACCGGTAAAAGACTCCAGTTCGACTCCAACCTGCACAATATCAATTATATGACGGCGGAACAGTCGCAGGGATTTGCCCTTCTGGAGTCCCTGTCTCCCGCAGCGGACGCTTTCCCGCTTCCTTCCCTTGAAGAGCAGCAGGTGAGAATCGGCCTGTGGAAGGATTTCTGGAACCGTCATCAGGAGGTGCCGGATCTTCTTATTGACGAGGGGCTCAAGGCGGGCTTTACCGCTCACGGCTTCCAGCCTTTCTTCGATGCCATTGAAGCCTCCTGGGAGCCTCAGGAAAGGGCTTATTTCCAGCCCGTGGACTTTGCCCCGCAGGAGAATGCCGCCGGGGCCCTGGTAAACGCCCTTTCGGAGGATTTCGACACCATCGGCCTGGTATGCAGCCTTATTGTCCTTATTTTCCTATGGATCAGCTTTGGGTCTCTGGACTTTACTCTGATTGCCTTCCTGCCGCTGGCGGTGAGCTGGATCTGGATCAGGGGAATCATGGGCCTGACGGGGCTGCAATTCAATATAGTGAACATTATCCTGGCCACCTTTATCTTTGGCATGGGAGACGATTACAGCATCTTCATTACCGAGGGGCTGGAATACGAGTACAAGACCGGCAAGAAGATTCTTCATTCCTACAGCAATGCGGTTGTACTCAGTGCCATTATCATGTTCATCGGCATTGGCGTCCTGGCTTTTGCCAAGCATCCGGCGTTGCGCTCGCTGGGCCTGGTGACGGTGATAGGTATGATTACCGTGGTAGCCATGGCCTGCTACCTTCCTCCCATCGTCTACCGCTGGCTTCATTTTAAACACGGAAAACCTCGCCCGCACCCGCTTACGATTGGCGGAATGCTGGCTACGGTCTATATTGCGCTCCAGATGGTTATCTGGATGTCCCTGCTGTCGCTGCTGGCGCTGTTTTTCCCTACGGGACCGGCATTTAACAAAGTTGTTAGGCGCGTGGCTTCCTGGGCCATTCACATAGTCCCGGGTTGTCGGTATACTATTAAAAACCCTCACGGTGAGGATTTTAGCAAACCGGCGATTTATATCTGCAATCACCAGAGCCATCTGGATGTGCTGGCCTTGATTGCCCTCCATCCCAAGCTCATTTTCATGACCAACGACTGGGTATGGAAATCTCCCTTCTATGGGGCCGTCATCCGCAAAGCGGGGTATTTCCCCGCATCCTGGGGACTCTCCGTCAATAGCGAGCATGTGAAGAAGATGGCGGCCGAAGGATATTCCGTGGCCATTTACCCCGAGGGGACGCGTACCAACGACGGCAGGATAGGCCGATTCCACCGCGGTGCTTTCCTCGCAGCCCGGGAGCTGGGAATGGACCTTCTGCCCATCCTCATCCGGGGATTCCATGAAGCGCTGCCCAAGCATGACTTCCTGCTTCGGCCGCATCCCCTGGCCCTGGAGATAGGGGAGCGTGTGCAGGTTCCCCAAGAGGCCGATATTGCCGAGTTTACCCGGCAGATGAGACATTTTTACGTGGATTGGTATGAAAAGGACGCTTAGTCTGCTGCTACTGTTTATCACTCTCCCGGTGCTTGCTCAAGAACGCATCTGGGAGGGGACGAAGTGTCATAACCGAAGCGTAACCATGACGGCCTTCTTGCCGGAAGGGGAGCCCAAGGCGGCGCTTGTGGTTTGTCCGGGCGGCAGCTACCATTGGCACGATATGGATACGGAAGGCAGCAAGGTGGCACAGTGGCTGGCTTCGGAAGGGTATGCGGCCTACTTGCTCAAATACCGTGTGGCGGGTAAGATCGAATTTGTGGTCAAGTACCGCACGGTTCTGCGCGGCCATCGGCATCCAGACATGATTTGCGATATCCAGCGGGCCATAGAACTGATCCGGGAACGCTATGATGGCCCCGTGGGAGCCATCGGCTTCAGTGCGGGCGGGCACCTGGTGATGAGTGCGGGAGAATACTTCGGCACCAATTTCCTGGCCCGGTATGGCATTGAGCCTGAGGTCTCGCTGAGGCCGGATTTTGTAGCCCCCATCTATCCGGTGGTGACCTTATCGGCCCGGCCGGTGCATAAACGCTCGCGCCTGGGACTACTGGGTGAATGGACGGTGTTCCGGCAGGAGATGCGGGATTCCATGTCCCTGGAACAGCACGTAAAGGCCGATACGCCGCCGGTGTTCCTGCTCAACTGCCTGGACGACCCCATTGTGGATTATCGGAATTCGGTATTGCTGGATTCGGCCTTGACGGCGAAACATGTTCCCCACTTGTATACGCAATATGAGACCGGAGGTCACGGCTTCGGGGCCAATCCCCAGAAGCAGAATGAGAATACGAAGAATTGGCAGGAATTATTTATCAATTGGTTAAAAGAGATTCCCGGTCAAGCCGGGAATGACGAATAGGATATGGACATCGAATTTAAAAAACCGGAAGAGATCAAGGCATTCCAGGAAGGATTGCTGCACGAGGCGTTGGTATACTTGAAGGAGAATTCCAAGTACTACCAGCGTATGTTTGAGAAGTATCATATTGATATAGAGAAGATTCGAACCATTGAAGATTTGCAGAAGATTCCTTTCACGGAGAAGAAGGATTTGCAATTGTTCAACGACGAGTTCCTCTGCTGCCCCAAGGAGAAAGTGGTGGATTATGTGACCACTTCCGGTACGCTGGGAGATCCCGTGACCTTCGGCTGCACCGACAAGGACCTGGAGCGTCTGGCCTACAACGAGAAGAAGAGCTTCGAGTGCGCCGGCCTGGGACCGGGCAATATTGTGCAGTTGATGACCACCATCGACAAGCGCTTCATGGCCGGTCTGGCCTATTTCCTGGGCATCCGGAAACTGGGCGCCAGCATCATCCGCGTGGGCAATGGCATTCCGGAACTGCAGTGGGACACCATCAACCGGCTCAAACCGGATACCATCATGTGCGTGCCGTCCTTTATTCTGAGGCTTATCCAGTATGCCGAGGACCACGGCATCGATTATAAGAACTCCTCCATCAAGCGCATCATAGGCATTGGCGAGGGGATGAGGGATCAGAACTTCGACCTGAACCTTCTTGGCCGCCGCATCAAGGAAAAATGGGACGTGGAGCTTTATGCTACCTATTCCTCCACAGAAATGGGCGCCACCTTCTCCGAGTGCCCTTACGGCTGCGGCGGGCATGTGCATCCGGAACTTATCATTGTGGAAATCATCGGCGAGGATAATCTTCCGGTGCCGGATGGTGAGGTGGGAGAGATTGTGATTACCACGCTGGGCGTGGAAGGAATGCCCCTTCTGCGCTTCCGCACCGGCGACATGGCTGCCAAGATTACCCGGCAGTGCAAATGCGGCCGATACAGCTACCGCCTCACCCCTCTTGTGGGACGAAAGAACAATATGATAAAGCTCAAGGGTACTACCCTCTATCCGCCGGCAGTGAACGATGTCCTGGACAACACCCCATATGTAGAGAATTACGTGGTGATAGTGCAGGATTCCGATGCCGGAACCGACGATGTGGTAGTGCAGCTGGGCCTCAAGTACCAACCCGAGTTCGACGCCGTCAAAGACCTCAAGGACCGCTTCCGTTCCCGCATCCGGGTGGCTCCCAGGATTGAGATCCTGCCCGTCCCCGAGGTGGCGGCCATCAATTTCCCGGCCAAGAGCCGCAAGCCCGTTAAGTTTATTGATAAACGCGCCAAACATGTTTGATGATATTCGGCCTTATGTAGATTCTGAAATCCCTGCAGCTATGCAGCGGATTGTGTCCGACAAGTATTTCCCTCTGGTGTGTGATTTCCTGTTTCCGGGTACGCCGGTGCAGGAGATTGCGGCTCTTGTGGGCAGCTGCCGCACCGTGGAAGAGTTCCAGATGCGGGTCATGTACAAGGTTATCTATGCCATTGCCCACAAAACTACCGACGGCCTTTCCGTATCGGGAATGGAACGCCTGGATCCGAATAAAGACTATCTCTTTATCTCCAACCACCGGGATATCATGATGGATGCCGGCTTCCTGCAGGTGCTGCTGAGCGACGCAGGCCGAAAGACTTCCGAAATCACCTTCGGGGCCAACCTCATGCAGGGTCAGTTGGTCATTGACGTGGGCCGGAGCAACAAGATGTTCCGCATTGAACGGCCTACGACGGTGACATCGGCCCGTGATTTTCTTCTCAAGAGCCAGTATGTGTCGGAGTATATCCGTTTCGCCATAACGCAGAAGAAGGAAAGCGTTTGGATTGCCCAGCGCAACGGCCGCACCAAGGACGGGATGGACCTGACGGACCAGGGGATTATCAAGATGTTCAATCTTTCCGGCGGAGAAGACCGTATAGCAGCCCTGGATGAACTCAACATAGCTCCGCTGTCCATCTCCTATGAATGGGAGCCCTGCGACGAATTAAAGGCCCTGGAGCTTTATGCCAAGAGTTCCGGCCAGCCTTATATCAAAAAGCCGGGAGAAGACTTGAACAGCATCCTGACAGGCATCACTCAGCCCAAGGGCCGCGTTCACCTCACGGTTTGCGAGCCTATTCGCCGCGAGGAGTTGGAAAAGTATCATGACTGTTCCAATCCGGACTTCAACAAGGGCGTGGCAGAGCTGATAGACTCCCGTATCAGGTCCGCTTACCGTCTGTATCCCAATAACTACATTGCCGCTGACCTTCTGAGCGGAAAGCGCGCTCATTCCTACACGGACGCCGAGAGAGACGCCTTTATCCAGCACGTGGATACAATAACAAAAGAATATCCCGAAGAGCTCCGGGACATTCTTTTGAGAATCTATGCCAATCCTGTAATGTAGAGATGGCCGGTCAGGCTGGCCATGACGTTATGCCCGACTCCGATCGGGCATCTATCCTCCGATAAATTCCCGCAACAATGACGTTGCGGGGATTTCTTTATCCGGGACGGGAGTAAAGTAGTGGATGAACTTGAGGAGGCGGTGGGCCTCGGCGAACTCGGCGCAGTTCTGGGGAACGCTGCGGAGGATGGGCTCGGCGTGGTTCTTAAGCACGGCAAACTCAATGAGGTAGGCACTGTTGAACATCACGTCTGCCGTCTCCTGGAAAGGATAAATCCACTTTTGCTCGGCATCCAGTACATTCTGCCAGTGGGAAATGGACTCGCGGGCGGTAAAAGCTCCGGCGTTGTAGTCCCTGACAATGCGGCGCAGCAGGCGGTTGTCGCTGGTGGGGATGCTGTTGTGGTCGTCCAGCAGGGTGCCGGTAAGCGTATTGATGAAAATCTTGAATTTGGCTGTGTCGGGAATATGGCTGGTGAGGCCGGGATTCAGGGCGTGGATTCCTTCGATGAGAAGAATGCGGCCTTCGCCCAGTTTGAGTTTCTTGCCATTGTATTCCCGCAGTCCGGTGACAAAATTGAATTCCGGTACCGACACCTCCTCTCCCTGGATCAGTTTCATGATATCGCTTTCCATGAGGACGTGGTCCACCGTCTCAAAGTTGTCGAAATCGAAACTGCCGTCGGGGAATCGGGGAGAATCTTCCCGGTTCACAAAATAATCGTCTGTACTCACGGACATAGGCTTGAGGCCACAGGCCTTGAGCTGGATGGAGAGGCGCTTGCAGAAGGTGGTTTTACCGGATGAGGAAGGGCCGGTAATCAGCACCACCTGCAGGGGATTCTCCTTGTCTTTGTAGCGGCGGTCTATCTCTTCCGCTATCTGGACGATTTTCTTTTCCTGAAGGGCTTCCGCTATCTGGATGAGCTCGCTGGCGCGGCCATTCAAGAAGGCTTCGTTTACGTCTCCCACGGTGCTCAGACCCATGATGATGTTCCAGCGGAGGGCTTCCTTGAACATTTCGAAGGTCTTGGGCTGGTCTACGAAATCGGCCACATGGGTAGGGTCTTCACGGGAAGGAACCCTCAGGAGCAGACCGTCGTGATAGGGCTGGATGTCCCAGACGGTGAGATATCCGGTCGAGGGGACCAGCTTGCCGTAGAAGTAATCGGCCGTGTCTCCCAGCGTATAGTAGTCCGTATAGGCCTCTCCGCTGGTTTCCAGCAGGCGCACCTTGTCTTCGAAGCCGGCCTTCTTGAATTCCTTGATGGCCTTTTCCGTCTGCACGTCATAGCGGTGGAAGGGGAGGTCTTTCTCTACGAGTTCCTTCATCCGGGCACCCACCAGGGTGATTTCTTCCGGAGTGATATGGGTGCTGTCGGCCTTTTTTACGTGGCAGAAATAGCCGTGGGAAATGGGGTGCTCAATGTAGAGCTTGCTGCCCGGCAGTACGTCGCAGGCCGCCTTGTAAAGTAAGAAATAAAGAGAACGGCAATAGACGCGCATGCCGCTGGGTTCACGGACATCGATGAACTCGATGTCCTTGTTCTGGTAGACCTTGAACTTGAGACCCTGGGACACATTGTTCACCTTGGCAGACACAATGGGGTAGGGCGTTTTGCAGTCAAACTCGGAAAGCATCTGCACAAGGGACGTGCCTTCGGGGAAGCGCTTCGTCTCCTTCGTATTCTTACAATAGACCTGGACCATGGGATTGAATGGCTATAATTTAACTTCTTGTTTTTCCAGAAAAGCTACCACATCACCTACCGTCTCGAACTTGGCCAGTTCCTGGTCGGGGATGACTATGCCGTACTGATCCTCGATGCGCATCAGAAGCTGGAGGATGTCCAGGGAATCGGCCCCGAGGTCTTTCTTAATGAGACTTTGCAGGGTGATTTTGGAGGGATCCAGGCGAAGCTGCTTCGCCAGGATGGTTTGTACTTTTTCAAACATAGGGTTTATTCTTCGTAATGTTCGTATTTGGCTATTTCGGCTTCAATCTTTCCGGAGAGCTGGCTTACTTCCATCTTGTAGGCCTGTTCTATGCACTTTTCCACTGCGGTGGCGTTGGACGAGCCGTGTCCCTTGACGACTACCTTGGAAGTGCCCAGGAGCACACTGCCGCCGTAATTCTGGTAGTTCATGAACTCCTTCATATCGGCAAACATCTTTTTCATAAGCAGGGCGCCTATCTTGTACAGGGTGCGGCTGAAGATTTCCTTCTTGAGCTTCTTCAGCAGTTCCAGGGCGGTTCCTTCGGTGGTTTTTACCAAGACGTTGCCGCTGAAACCATCGGCCACCACAACGTCGTAACTGCCGGAGAGGAGGTCGCGGCTTTCCATGTTGCCCACGAAGTTGAGCCCTTCGGTTTCCTGCAGCAGACCGTATGCCTCGCGTCGGATGTCATCGCCTTTCTCGGCCTCTTTTCCCACATTCAGGAGCGCTACGCGCGGGTTTTTCACGCCATACACGTTTTCCATGTAAAGGGACGCCATAATGGCAAACTGGCGCAGATGGGCCGATGTAACATCGACGTTAGCACCGCTGTCGCAGATGCCTACGATGCCTCCGTTCATGGTAGGGAGCAGGGGACAGAAGGCCGGGCGGATGACGCCGGGGATGCGACCCAGTCGGACAAGGGCACCGGTCACCAGGGCACCTGTGGAACCGGTGGAAACCAGGGCGGAAATGTCGTCACGGTCCCGCAGAAGGATGATGCCCTTCATCATGGATGAGTTGCGCTTGAGGCGCACCACGTCGGTGGGCTTCTCGTCGCAGCCTATCACTTCCGGAGCGTGGACAATTTCCAGACGCTGGGTATCATAGGCCTTTCCTGCCAGTTCTTTCTGCAAAATCTGCTCGTCACCCAGCAGAAGGATATACAGGTCCTTGTTCTTGGCAAGGGCCGCCAGGGCGCCTTCTACGGGTGCCTGCGGGCAATGGTCGCCTCCGAAGCAGTCAATTAATATCTTAATCATACTAATTTCTTTACATAGGCTCTGTAGCGCTTGCATTCATCTCTCTTGAAGCGGCGCCACTGGTTCAGGATGGCGTAGTTGTCTTCCAGGTTCAGGTTGGTATCGGCCCATTTGATGCGGGGATTGTCCCGCAGCGATTTCATAATGGACAGGCTCAGGGCACCGGAAACGCCACGGTTCAAGTACTCGGGGTCTACGCCCACCAGGCACAGGTCTATGATATTGGGCCTTTTGATGTAGTACAAGAGCTTCAGGAGGGTGAGCGGGGTGTATTTGCCGCGGGTTCCCACAAGAGCAGGGGCCAGGCCGGGGAAGGAGAGGCCGAAGCAGACGATTTTGTCGTTCTCGTCCAGGATTACGGCCGTGTGCTGGGGATTGATGACCATAGCGAAGTTCTCCAGGACCAGTTTGCGCATGGCCTCGGTAAAGGGAACGGTTCCGTACAGGCCCTCATAGGAGGTGTCAATCAGGTCAAAGATCCCTTCGGAGTACTTTTTCAGAAGGTCCGGGCCGTTCTTGGCTGTGCCATAATGCAGTTTGTAGCGCTTGAAAATGAAGGCAATGAGCTCTTCCATTTCCTGCAGGGCTTCCGGACTCTCCGGCCCATAAAGGCGGCTGGCCGTCCAGTCAATCTCCTTCTGGTAGCCCAGGGCTTCCACATGATCCTTGTAATAGGGGAAGTTGTAGTTTTCCTCGAAGGTAGCCGGCTCTTCAAAGCCCTCTACCAGCATGCCTTCCCGTTCCAGATCGGAAAAGTTGAGAGGGCCCACCATGGTGTCCATTCCCTTCTCCAGGGCCCAGGCTTCGGCCTTTTCAAAGAGGGCTTTGGAAACTTCCACGTCCTCGATGGCGTCAAAACGGCTGAACCGGCAGCGCTTTTCCCCATTTTTGGCGTTGGCGTCCTTCTGGATGATGCACTGGATGCGTCCGGCCGGAACGCCGTCTTTGTAGGCCATGAAGTAGGTCCACTCGCAGCTGCTCTTGTACACATAGTCCTTCTCGAACATCTTGCGCTCGTCGGCATATAGCGGCGGCACAAAGTAAGGGTTGCCCTTGTACAGGTCCAAAGCAAAGTTCAGGAACTGCTTCTGCTCCTTTTTAGTGGTTACTTCTTTGACTTCTATCATGATCCTATTGTTTAGGGTTTCCGGTCAGGCCGGGAATGACGCTAGCGATGAATTGCGTGGAAGCAAACTCCTACGCCGTTGGGGCCGCAGTGGCTTCCGGCGGTAGGGTTCACGTAAACGTATTCAATATTCTGCTTGCCGAAGCGGTCCTCAATCATCCGGCCAACCTCCTGGGCAATCTCGGGGGCATCGGTATGGCCGATGCAGATGCGGTGCTTCCCAATCTCGTCGCCCAGTTCGGCCACCTTGTCCACCAGGGCCTTCATGGCATTGGGACGGCCTTTGACCGTGCCGATGGATTCCATCTTGCCGGCCTGGCTCATGTGGATGAGGGGACGTACGCCGATAAGTGTACCCATGGTGGCAGCGAGACCGCTTACGCGACCGCTGCGGCGGAAGAACTTGAGGTCATCGGCAAAGAAATACATGGCAAACTTGTCCACCTCGGTCTTGGCCCATTCCAAAACCTCGTCCAGCGTCTTGCCGGCCTTGACGAGGTCTCCCACCTCGCGCACGATGGCGTAGCTGATGGTGGTAATGCCCTTGGTGTCGATTTCTTCGAAGCGGGTGGCCGGGTATTGGGTTTTGAGTTCGGCAATGGCCTGGTCCATGACGTCGAAGGTGTTGGTCATGGCGCGGGAGAAGTGCACGTAGAGAATATCGTTACCGGATTTGAAATCCTCCTGGAAGTAGTTGATATACTGCTCTTTGGAGATGGCGCTGGTGGTGGGCAGGACGCCGCCGCGCAGCATGTCGTAGAATGCGTGGCCGTCAAAGGTCTCGAAATCCACGTAAGGATAAGTGGTTTTGGCATCCACGCTGTAGGGCATGGAGATGAGGGTGTAACCGTATTCGGCCGCCAGGGCGGGATTAATATCGGTATCGGTGTCCGTGTATATCTTTAACATAGCACTAAAATATAATCGTAAACAGGTTGTCCGCCGTCAATGAGGATGACTTCGGTGTTCTTGTATGTGTTCTGAAGATCGTTTTGTAATTGTGAGGCTTCGTCCGCTGGTGCATCGGCCCCCTGGAGAAGAATGATGATGTCGGAGTTTTGGGCCGATAACTTCTGCGCCAGCGACTGCACTGCGGCGGGACGTTCGGGGCAGCAGCAGAGGACGTCCTTACCGCTGAAGCCTATGAACTCGCCGGTGCGGGCCTCGGCCGTGTCCCGGATGGCCTTGGAAACGGAGCCTGTAGTGACAGCCTTGGCGGCTTCTTCCAGGGTCTGTGTGATCTCTTCCAGGGGAAGGTCGGTCTGAAGGTTGGCCATTGCGTAATAGCCTTCTCCCAGGGTGTGCGTGGGGATGACCACGATCTTGGACTTGTCGTAGATATCGGCCGCCTGACGCGCCGTGAGGATGATATTGCTATTGTTGGGGAAGACCAGGATGGTTTCCGCGCCCACGTTGTCAAAGGCCTCCAGGAAGCGCTCTACGGAAGGGTTCATAGTCTGGCCGCCTTCTATGACGGCATCGGCCCCCATTTCCTGGAAGGTGGCGGTCAAGCCCTTTCCCGAGGCGACGGTCACGATGCCCAGAGCCTTGCCGGTGCGCTTGAAACGCTCGTCCATATGGTTCTCGTGGTGCTGGAGGGTCATATTCTCTACCTTGATGGTAAGGAATTCGCCCCATTCGCGGCATTTGGTGAGCACGGCGCCGGGATCCATAGTGTGCACGTGCACTTTGACGATGGAGCCGTCGCGGAAAAAGACCAGGGAATCTCCCCGGGTTTCCAGCCAGTCGTGGATGACGGACTCGTCAAAGGTGTCCAAATCCACTTTGCTGCGCTGCAGGCGCAGGAGGAATTCCGTGCAATAGCCAAACTCGAGGACACTGTCTTCGGTGAAGGCGGAAAAGTCTACTTTAGGGGCAGGAGATGCACTCGCTTCGCTCGGCATGACAGACAACACGTCGCCATGTAAGGCATCGCGCATGCCTTCGGCTATACAGAGGAGGCCTGCGCCGCCGCTGTCCACTACACCGGCCTTTTTGAGCACGTCCAGAAGGTCGGGAGTGTGCTGCAGGCTCAGGTCCATACCGGCAATCCAGAGGTCGAAGAACTCCTCCATACCGGCCGATCCTTCGGCTGCCGCCACGCCTTCGCGGAGGACGGTGAGGATGGTGCCTTCCACAGGCTGTGAGACGGCGTGATAAGCTTCCTCGACGGCGGCCTTCATGGCGGCGTTGAACTGCTTGCTATCGGCCTGCTTGAGGCCTTTGAAGGCCTTGCCCATGCCGGCGAAGATGCGGGAAAGGATGACGCCGGAATTGCCGCGGGCGCCAAGAAGCATGCCCTGCGAAACGGAGTCGGCCATTTCACCCAAGGTATTCCCGCTGGCGTGGGTGCCGGCTTCAATGGTCATGTACATATTGTCCCCGGTGTCTCCGTCCGGAATGGGGAAGACATTGAGGTCGTTGATTTCCTGGCGTCTTTGGGCCAGGCTTGCGGCGCCGCCGCGGATGAGGTTCAGGTATAGTTCAGAGTCCAGGTTCATGTCTATTTCTCAGGGATACGGAATCCGCGGCGGAAGAAAGGAATCTTCAGGAGCCCGCGGAAAATCCAGGGCTGGATGGAATAGGTGATGAGGATGGTGGCTGCCATTCCAATGAGCGTAATGAGGCCGATGGAATGGATGGCCGGATGCCTGGCGAACACCAGCGAGAAGGTCACGATGCCCAGCACCAGCGCGCTGTAGAAGATAGCGACCTTATGATACTCCAGCATCTTGGTTTCGCCCTGCCTGGCTTCGGTTAGCAGTCCCTCCATGACAAATATGCTATAGTCTACACCTATGCCGTAAATAAAGGTGGAAATGACGATGTTGATGAGGTTGAATTCCAGGCCCAGCAGTGCCATGTAGCCCTGCATAACATACCAGCTGACGAACATGGGCAGGAAGGCGATGAGGGCAATCCAGATGTTCCGGAAACTGATGAGCAGCACAATCAGGACAAAGAGGCTGGAAATCCACAGGGTGGTGGAGAAGTCGTCGTGCACGATTTCCACCATGTCGCGGCAGTAGAAGAAGGGTTCCAGAACCAGCACATGGTCAACCGAGGCCAGTTCCTTCCACACTTTCGTCTGATCCTTGGCGTCATAGGAAACATCGGTGTACACCATATACCGGCCGCTGCCCTGACGCTCTACATAATTGGAGAGCATTCCTTCGGGAACTATGCCCGATTCAACGATGCTGGCGGGTTCATATTGGGTACTAATCATGCCCAGGAAGGGGTCGTAGAAGCCCTTGGGCAGGCCGTATTGTCTCTCGGCATCGGCCATCAGGTGCCTCAGGTATCTTACCCGGCCCCGGGTCCAGAAAGCGTTCCAGGCTTTGATGCGTTCCTGCTGGTCACGGGTAGAGTGCAACAGGAACTTGGCTACGGGCACGTAACCCTTCACCAGGCCGCAGGCTTTGAGGGAATCCAGCGCCTTGACAAGACCCTTGTTGTTTTCCAAGGCCTCATCCAGGTCGTTGTCGTCCCAGGCGGCAAAGAACTGGTGGGCATATCCGTCGGCACTCTTCTGGTTGTAAAGTTCCTGGCTTGCACGGAGCTCGGCATTGTCGTAGTCCAGGTTCATGAGATCGCTGTCGAACTTGACCTTGGGGCTGAAGATAACGCCTACGATAATGACCAGGATGAGCGTGCCGATAACCCATTTGTTGCGGTCCCAGGGGAGATTGTTGATTTTCTCAATGAGCGGGAAACCGTGGGTGCGCTTGAAACTGATCTGCTGCGGCCTGAGGAAATGGGGCAGGAAGACGAGGGCGAAGAAGGTATTGCCTATGAGGGCGAAGGTGGCAAAGAGGCCGAAGTCCCTCAGCAGGTCGCTCTCCGTGAACAGCAGACCCATAAAGGCGCCGATGGTGGTGACGCAGCCCAGGAATACGGGAGTGGATTCTTCCCGCAGCATCTTTTCCGTATCGGCCACATAATAGTAGTGGATGAGTACGTGCAGGCAGTAACTGATGGCAACGCCCAAAACGATGGCACTGATACCCAGGGCCATCAGGGACATGACTCCTTTGATCCAATACATGCAGGCCATGGAGAAGAGGGCGCCATATATCACCGGGACCACTTGCTGCCACAGGAAGGCCAGCTTGTGGAAACTCATGAGCATGATAATGAGGATCAGCAGGAGAGAAAGGCCGATGGACCATACCAGGTCTCGCTTGATGGTGCTGGCATTGGAAACACTGCCCTGCGGATTGCCGTGTACCAAGATCCGGACTTCCGGATGATGGGCGGCAAACTCATCTTTCAGCTGGTCCATCATCCGCACCAGGCGGGTGGCGGCTCCGGAATTGGTGGAAGAGAAAGAAGGGGAGAGGAAGGCCAGGGCCACGGTCTTGTCCGGGCTGAAGAGATGGCCGTCGTAGATGGTGACACCGCCCATGCTGGCGTCCTGTCCCATTATTTCTCCCAGTAAATCTCTGAGGCTCAGGGGATCCATGGAAACCAGCTGGGTATCTTCTCCGGTTTCATCGGCCATGACCATTTCATAGTTTTTGGCCATCTGCTCCTGGAAGGCTTCCGCTTCCAGTTTCTGCTCTATGAGGCGGTACCAGGAGGTGTCGACGAATGAAGGCAGGTGGCTGAGGCCGAAGTCCATGGCCTCCAACGCCGTATCAATGTCCAATGCCGCGAAAACTCCCTTAAGGTAGTGCGTGGCACTGTCCCGCTTTTCGAGCGTGGTACAATATTCCTCTACCAGGGCCCCCAGTTCTTCGGGAGGCAGCGGATTGAGCGTATCCCGGGACGTGACCTGGACAAAGATTTTGTCAATAAGGCCGATGTCGCTGAAAGCGAGCTCGTTGGAAGTAGACGAACGGGGGAGGAGCTTGATGATGTCCTCCTCATACTGGAGTTTGGAGCCGAACCACCCAAAGACAGCCGTCGATGCTATCAGGAGTATGTATAGCAGGGCTTTGTGCCCCTTGAAAAAGTGGTATATCGGCAGAAAGATTCTGTGCATATTCAGGTTTTAGTTTAAATCATACAAATATACATATATTCGCCCTAAAACGCAAACAGGCCCCTAAAGGGGGCCTGCGTTTTCTGCGTCTCACATTCCTCCTTTGCGCTCTAACGTCCCTATCTCCGGACCGTTAGCACTGTTTGGGGCCCTTATAATGAGCATTGCAGCTGGAAATTCAGGGTGGGGGTGCTTTCGCGGCCCACACGGAGCATATAGGCGCCGCGCAGGTTGGCTTTGAGCGTGACGCGGCCCAGGCGGAGCTTGTAGCCCGCCACGAGGGAGGCCGATATGCCTTTTCCGGAATAGGCAGGCACTGAGAAAGTGCCAGGGGCATCCCTTTCGTAGCTGTAGATGCGGTCGGCCCATTCGGGAATGCTGAAGGCCGTGAACCGCAGGTAAGACGACAGGGTCTCATTCTTATAACCGCCTTCCAAATAGGAGAGCAGTCCCCACGATTTACAGCGAACGGCCTCTCCCCGCAGGACGGAGAGCCAGGGACCGTGAGCGAACCTGATATCGGCCCTGAGGGCTGTGCGCGGATTTTCGTAGTTCCGGTAACGCTCGGTCAGGCGCACGCTCAAGGCCCAGGCCGGGGCTATTTGCCAGTCCCAATTGCCGTAGGCGCGAATCTGCAGACGACGGGGATCCACGCCGCCGACAGGTAACATAGCGGCATCCAGCGTGAAGGACAGTTTGTAGGAAGGGACAGAACTGCCGAAGCCGGTCTTTCCGGCCAGGCTTTTCCACTGGCCGCTTTGGAGAGCATACCCGGCTGCCAAGGCATATTCCCCGTTCTTCTTTCCGCTGAAACGGCTGGGAATGACGCGTGCTTGAACGGCCAGTTTGCCGTTATCACCGGCTTTCCATCGGGCCGATGCCTTTCCCGCTACAGCTCTGCTGCGGCAGGCCACTTCGGCCATTGCGTCGATGCCGCGTAGGTTTAACCGGCCTTCCAAAGAAACGGAGAGGCCCTCCGAGGGCGACCAGGCAACGGTAGTTCCGGCGTGGCCCCATCGGCCCAAATACTCGGCGTGGGTTCCGAAAACCTTTGTCAGGGTGCCCCAGGCCGATGCCCGCCAGTGCTGTCCTCCATATTCGTAAGCACCCCCACGGTGCACGGATGACGAGGTGTAAGACCACACCGGAGCTATGCTGGAAGCGCGGCGGATGAAAGCGTCCACCGTAGAGAGGCTTTCCATGGAAAAGCCGCTCCACTGCGCCAGGCCTTCCCCATACCTCACGTTAAAATCTCCCAGAACGAAGCGTCCTATACGGGTATCGGCCTCCGCATGCGCGGTCCAGTCCGGATTGCGCCAGGCACCTCCGACGCGCCAGTATTCACCTGTGACTTTGGCCTTTATCCCCACATTCTTCAAAGTGGTCCGGACCAAGGCTTCGGCCCGGGTACGAACCGTATCGACCGTGCCCGGCAGGCGGCGGGATTCCAGCGAAAGGAAAGGTCTCATCGCTTCCACCGCCTCGCGCCCAAAACCGTCCACCAGCATGAGTTCTTCCCAGGAAAGGATGTCTCCCTGCCTTGCCCGGTAATCGGCCAAAGTGGCTATCTGATAATCGGTTAAGAGGCCCGGGCGGATTCGATTGGAATTGATCCGTACTTTCCCCATGCCTTCCAGGCGCTGGATCCACTCCTGGTCAATTTCTTCTTCGGAACTGGCCCCGGAAAGGTACAGGGCGGCCCGCAGAATGTCGTCCTGGGCGTATAGTTGTGTGAAAAGGAGGGCGGCAAGGACCCCGGCGAAAAAGCGTCTCATGAAGCCAAGTTACCAAGCCCCTTCCGGATTCAACAGAACCTGTTGATAAAATGTGTTGTTTTAGGGCATAAATTGCGTGTTTTTTACTATTTTTGCAGTAATAAAAACACAAATCGATGGATAAAAAAGTCACTCTGCACGACAAAACTTTCAAGTTGTTCATTCCCAACGAAGCTATTGAGAAAGCCATCGATGACGTGGCCGCCAAACTGAACGAAGACTATGCCGACGCAACGGATGAAGATCCCGTCATTGTCCTCTGCACACTGAACGGCGCCATCATCTTTGCGGCCGAGCTCCTCAAGCGGCTCCAGTTCCCCCTGATGCTCAAGGCCTGCAAACTCTCTTCCTACGCCGGGACCCAGTCCACCGGATACATCAAGACGGAGGTTCCGCTTCCTGCCAAACTGGAAGGCCATCGTGTCCTCATCGTAGAAGACATCGTAGATACCGGCAACACCATCGTGGTCATGAAAGACCTCCTGGACGCCGCCAAAGTGAGGGATTCCAAGGTTTGCACCCTGCTGCTCAAACCGGAAGCGTACAAGAAGGATGTCAAACTGGACTACGTGGCCATGGAAATCCCCAACCGTTTCATCGTGGGCTTCGGCCTGGATTACGACGAGCTGGGTCGCAACATCAAGGATATTTACGTACTTGACGAATAAACACTGATTATATGAAATTTTACGTTCTTTTTGGCCCTCCCGGTGCTGGCAAAGGCACCCAGGCCGGCGCTATGGTGGAGCGCTACAACCTCTGCCACCTTTCTACCGGTGAACTTCTCCGCAGCGAAATCTCCGCCGGCTCCCCGCTAGGCCTTCAGGCCAAAGCCCTTATTGAAGCCGGAAACCTGGTTCCCGACGAAGTGGTGGAAGGAATGATTGAATCCAAATTCAAGAGCGTGAAGGAAGTGAAGGGCTTCCTGCTGGATGGTTTCCCCCGTACCATCGCCCAGGCCGAGGCCCTGGATGCCATGCTGGCCAAGGGCGGGGAGGCCGTTACCGCCTGCATCTCCCTTATGATTCCTGACCAGCTCATCCACGAGCGCATCGCTCACCGCGCCAACATTGAAGGCAGGGCCGACGACGCCCGCCCCGAGGTGGTCGAGAACCGCGTCAAAACCTACCACGACAAGACCGAGCCGCTCATTGAGTTTTATAAGAAAGCCGGCCGTTACCACGAAATCGACGGAGTAGGCACCATTGAAGAGGTACGCGACCGGATCTTCACGGAAATGGACAAATTCTAGACAGTTAAGGCCCGAAATTCGGGCCTTTTCTATTATCGTTTTCCTACCTTCAATCGCTGACCTATGGCTATGCGGTCACTCTTGAGGTTGTTCCAACTCTTGAGCTGGCGCACGGTAGTGTGGTACTTGCGGGCGATGTGGCCCAGATTGTCACCGGATTTGACCTTGTAGTAGACCCACTGGGGCGTAGCGGAAGGACGGGCGGTCTGCACCGGCCTGCCGTTTACGGTTTCGCGGCCGTCTTCAATCTTGGTGGCGAAGAACACATCGGTCTTGTAGCGATAGATGCTGTCCTGCATATCCAGGAAGACGCTGCTGTAGTTGAAGGGCAGGCGTATTACTTCGTCGGAGTGGGCCCCGGGAACAATGTCGTTGTAGTACTGGGGATTGAGGTCCCTGACATCGGCCAGGGGAATGCCCAGCACTTCACTGATCTGGCCGAAATGCAGATTCTTGTGGATGTGGAAAGTATCTACATAGGTGGGAAGCGACATGGGAGCGGGCTTGATGCCATACTCGTTGGCATATCGGAAAGCGTACATGGCTCCTACCATGGCCGGCACATAGCCGCGGGTCTCGCGGGGGAGGTATTCGTAGATGCTCCAGAAGTCCCTTCGGCCTCCGGCGCGCTTGATGGCTTTGTTCACGTTGCCGGAACCGCAGTTGTAGGAAGAGATGGCCAGGGACCAGTCTCCGAAGATACGGTAGGCGTCCTTGAAATAACGGGCGGCGGCGTCCATGGAAGCCAGGGGATCCATGCGCTCATCGGCGTAGGAATCAATGCGGAGGCCGTAACTGAGGGCGGTACGGTACATGAACTGCCACATGCCCTTGGCGCCTACACGCGATTCGGCCCTGGGGTTGAAGGCGCTCTCGATGATGGCGACATATTTGAGTTCCAGCGGAATGTCGTAGCGGCGGAAAGTCTCTTCGATGAGGGGGAAATAGTACTGGGAAAGCCCCATCATTTCCGACATCTTGGCGGGCATCTTTTCCGAGTACAGGATCATGAAATTCTTGACCGTCTCGTTGAAGGGGAGGGTGATGAAGGAATTCATCTCTTCCAGCCGGCGCATGAGCACGGAATCGGGGACATCGGTGGTGAAGACCACGGAGTCCATATTAAACTGCTCGCGACCCGGAATGCGGGACTGGCGATGCATGTACCACTGGGTGAGCAGGGTGTCGGTACTGGCCGATGTATAGTCTTCCAGTCCGGCGGAAACCTTGTTCTCGTTCTCTCCGGAGAGTTCTTCCTCTATGAATTCGCGGTCTGCGGCATCGGCCCTGTAAGCGGCCACCTCCTCTTCAAGGACGGCAATCTTTTTGAGGAGCTCCTCGTTCTCTTTTTGGAGATCCCGGCGGCTTTTCCGGCTCTGTGAGGAGGCAGGAGCCGTCAGGATAAGAACACTACAAACTATTAATACTAACTTCTTCATTTCCTAAAATTTGAGGCCGATGGACAGGCCCACGGCCGGACGTGCCATCGCATAGTCTCCTATAGGCACAACCGAGGGAGCCACCTTCATGCTGATATCGTCGTTGACTTCAAAGTCCTGCATGTAGGCGAAAACGTTGGCATCGATGACTTGCAGCAGGTAGGATATTGCCACGGCCAAGATGGAATAGTCCCTCATGCGGCGGTAGGCGTCCCTGTAATATTTGGCGTTCTCTGCGCTCTGGGGCGGTTTCTCTACTTCCGGGTCCTCTGACGTGGCCTGGTCGTAGATCCACTTCCAGCGCTTGTACTGGGTGTTGTTGTCAATGACAAAATGAATACTTCCGGCCATAAGCCCCCAATAAATAGGGACTTTCCAGAACTCTCCATTATACAGTTGACCCAGACCCGGAAGCAGGAGGGAATAGATGGTAGACTTGGCAGGGTCTGGGTATTTTCCGCCGTTGTCGTAGCATACGACGCCGTCCATGAGCGAGCCCCAGTAGAACAGTCCTGCACCGGCTATGGACAGGGTACGGTACAACTTGTACTTCTCATCGCCCGTATTCTGGTACAGTTTGTTGAAATGGATGCCGCCATAAATACCGGCACCAATTCCACCATAAATAATGGGCAGTTTCCAGTACTGCTTGTTGTAAATTTGGGTGCCGCCCACCAGAACGGCTGAACCTATTGTGAGGTTTCTGAGGGAAGACTTCCTTTTGTGGCCCAGACCTCCGAAGTACTCTTTGAAACTGAACAACTGACTGGTGTCCGTCTTGCTTTTCTCGGTGGTATCTGCGTAGGTTTGGGTGAAAGCGTCACGCTTGAACTGGTCGTCCCTGTATTGGGCCGACAAGGGCAGGGCAGCCAAAAGGCAGCCGGCAAGCGCTATGAGCCTTCCAAACCTCATCTCTGGTCCAGGGCCTTCATGAATTCTTCCATCTGGGCGTCGGAATCGAACTTGATGGTTAGAACACCCTTTCCGTCTCGGTTGCGGCGCAGGGAGATATTCTCTCCAAAGAACTTGCCCACATTCTCCAGGAGGCGGTAATACATTTCGGGAAGGGTTCCCGGATCTTCCTTTTGCTTGGAGGAAGGCTCTTTGTCCAAAGCCTTTACCTTTTCTTCCAGCTGCCGTACGGAAAGGCCTCCCTTAACGATGAGGTCGCACAGCATTTCCTGGGTAGCTGGGTCTTCCACCGCCAGGAGAACCTTGGCGTGGCCCACGCTAACAAGCCCTACTTTAAGATCGTGCTGAACCTTGGCGGGAAGCTTCAGAAGGCGAAGCTGGTTGGCCACGGAAGCGCGTTTTTTGCCCACGCGGTCGGCCATCTGCTCCTGGGTAAGGCGGCATTCCTCCATAAGGCGCTGATAGCTCATGGCTACCTCGATGGGATCCAGGTTCTCACGCTGGATGTTCTCCACGATGGCCATTTCCAGCATGCCCTGCTCGGAGGCGTCGCGGATGTAGGCGGGCACCATATCCATACCGGCCATGATAGAGGCGCGATAACGGCGCTCGCCGCTGATAATCTGGTATTTCTCGCCTTTGCGGCGTACCGTGATAGGCTGGATAAGGCCGAAGGTACGGATGCTCTCGCACAGCTCCTGCATGGCCTCATTGTCGAAACTCATGCGGGGCTGATAGGGATTGGGCTCGATAAGGCCGACAGGAATCCGGAGAACGTCGGAAGTATCCTGAGGCTTGGTTTCGGCCGATACTACCTGCTTGTTGATATAACCGACGGGTTTGCGCAGTTCGGTGAGGTCTTCACCTCCCAGGAGGGCACCCAGGCCCTTGCCCAGGCGGGACGGATTATTCGCCATCTTTATTCTTGTCTAAGACTTCCTTTGCCAGATTGAGGTAATTGGAAGTACCGTTATTCATTACGTCGTAGAGGATGATGGGCTTGCCGTAAGACGGAGCCTCGCTGAGGCGGATGCTACGCTGGATGATGGTGTTGAAGACCATATCCTTGAAATGTTCCCGAAGCTGGGCCACCACCTGGTTGTGCACCTTGGTGCGGCCATCGTACATGGTGACCACGAAGCCTTCGATGGTGAGGGCCGGATTGATGTCCTTCTGCACGATGCGGATGGTCTGGATGAGTTTGGCCAGGCCTTCCAGGGCAAAGAACTCCGGCTGCACGGGAATCATGACGGAATCGGCCGCCGTGAGGCTGTTCACCGTAATGAGACCCAGGGAAGGGGAGCAGTCAATAATAATATAGTCGTACTGGTCCTTGATGGGCGCAAGGGCTTTCTTCAGGAGGGATTCGCGTTCCGGGGTTTCCAGAAGCTCGATTTCGGCTCCCACAAGGTTGATGTGGGAGGGAATCATGTGCAGCTTGGGAAGCTCCGTCTGGATAAGAGCGTCGGAAGCGGAGATTTTGCCGATGAGAATCTCATACAGCGTGCGATGTTCCTCATTCTCGGGGTCGAAATTGAGTCCCGAGGTGGTATTGGCCTGAGGATCTGCGTCAATGACCAGAACATTCTTTTCCAGTACGGCCAGGGAGGCGGCCAGGTTGATGGCTGTGGTGGTTTTGCCCACACCGCCCTTCTGATTGGCTATAGCTATGATTTTGCCCATATTCGTTTATATTTAGCTTACAAAAATAGGTAAAAAAAACGGCTTCCCCAAGAATCGTTCCACAAAGTTCCACAACTTCTTTTTAACGGAATTATTTCCTATATTTGTATGATTTATGGCCGGTACCTGCTACATACAGGTGATACTTCCCCTGAAGCTGGAATGGGAACCTTATTACAAGGTCCCTGAGGGTCAGGATATTAAGATAGGGGACCGCGTGAGGGTGGTTTTCGCCAATGCTTTTTACGTAGCTGCAGTCAGTGCGGTGGGTGTTGTCCCTACCCTGGAACCCACCCGGATCGTCTCCATCGAATCCCTTGAAAAGGACCTCCCAGCCATCACGCCGGAAGAAATCCATTTCTGGAGAACGGCGGCCGATTATTACCTCTGCACGGTAGGGGAAGTGTACAAGGCGGCGTACCCCCAGATGAAGCATACCAAATCGCGTCTGGCCCTGCCTGCAAGGCAAGAAGCGGAGGGCAGAATCCATCTCTCCGAGGGGCAGGAAAAGGCTGCCGATGCCGTCCGCAGGGGCTTCTCTACCGGAAAGACGGTGCTCCTCAAAGGGGGCGCAGGCCGATGGGATATTTACCTGACGCTGGCCCTGGAAACCCTGAGGAAAGGACGGAGTGTCCTTTTTCTTATGCCGGAAATCGCTTTTTTTGATCAAATGGCAGATTCCGTCTCCCGGCAGGTGCCATCGCCCCTTCTCTATCACAGCGGACTTACGGCCGGAAAACGCAAGTTGGTAGCCGAAGTGCTCCGAAAGGGTGAACCCAACCTGGTTCTGGGTACCCGCAGTGCCCTTTTCCTGCCGCATCATGCCCTGGGACTGATCATTGTGGACGAAGAACACGACTTCTCCTATAAGCAGGATGCACCCGCGCCGCGTTATCACGCACGGGAAAGTGCCATTATGCTGGCTCAAATACACGGCGCTCAGATGCTTCTGGGCAGCGCTACGCCCTCTCTGGAATCTGTCTATAATGCTGAGTGTGGCCGATTTGTGAGGGTAGATTTAAAGGACAGCGTCCTGAGAATCCAGTCACAGCTGGATATTATCGACACGGGTGCCGAGTATCGTAAGAAAGGCATGGCCGGCAGTTTCTCGCTCAAGCTTCTGGAACAGATCCGGCAGACGCTGGATGCCGGGGAGCAGGTTGTCCTCATCGGCCCCCGCCGTACTTATGCCGGAGGCCGGAGGATGGAAGAGGAAGTGCAGGAGTTTTGCCCCGATGCCCGTATCGCCCGCCTGGACGGAACGGCCGAAGACCAGGAAGAAACCATTCGCGCCTTTGCTAAAGGAGAATTTGATATCCTTCTGGGCAACACCATGACAACCAGAGGATTTGAAAGTGAGAAACTGGGACTGGTGGCCCTTGTGGCAGCCGACAGCATCCTCTCGCGCCAGGACTTCAGGGCCGATGAAAGGTCCCTCCAGGTGCTGGAGCAGTTCCGGGGACGCTGCCGCCGCCTGGTGATTCAGACCCGTGAGCCCGGACATCCGGTCTTCTCGGCCCTTCAGAATGGAGGAGACGCGACTGCCCGGATGCTGGAAGAACGTCGCCTGGCCGGCTATCCGCCTTTTACCCGAATGATAAAACTCGTCGTCAAGGATTCCAACGAAAAGCGTCTGGAATTCCTGACCCGTGAGTTGGCAGGGGAGTTGAATGCCCTTGAAATCCCTGTGGAAGGTCCCTATCCTTCTTCCATCGGCCCTATGCGGGAAGATTCCTGCCGCGAAATTCGCTTGCTGCTCCCTCGGGACAAGGCTCTGACAGTTCGAAAACACGCCATAGGCCAAAAAGTGACGGCTTTTGAACAGGCCCGCAAATACACGGGGCATATAGCAATTGATGTAGATCCGGCCTAGTTATGAAACGATTCCTATATTTGACGCTATTGCTTATGGTATCCTGCAAGCCCTCCCTGGAAAGCCGCCTGGATCAGATCCTGAAGCCCCTTTTCCCGGCCGATGAACCCGGTGCGGCCGTGCTGGTGATGAAGGGGGACGACATCGTCTTTGATAAGGGTTATGGAATTGCGCGACTTGATGGCGACGGCATTGACGGTGATACGCATTTCAATATAGCGTCTGTTTCCAAGCAGTTTACGGCTGTTGCTATTCTGCAGTTGGTTCAGGAAGGGAAGCTTTCCCTGAATGATGCCGTAGGCGTTTACTTCCCGGAATTTAAAAGCGCCATCTGGAAGGAAATCCGTATCAAGCATCTGCTCAGCCATTCTTCCGGAGTGCCTGATGAGAGAGGCTATCTGACGCGGGAACAGAAGGTTTTTGGAGATGACGACTTGGCCGTAGAATACCTAAAAAACCTGGACCATCTCCACTTTCCCCCCGGAACCGCATACGAGTATATCAATCCCACCTATACCTTGCTGGGTTTTCTGGTGGAAAGGGTTAGCGGAGAGCCGTTTACGGAGTATGTCCGGAAGCATATCTTCGGCCCGGCCGGCATGGACGATACCTATTACTTCGACCGGGACGACGAGCGTCCCGACGCCGCTCACGGGTATATCTTCGACGATGGTTGGCAGGAGTACGACTTTGGGGAAGAGACCTTCTTTGCCACCAGGCCTGACGGCGGGATGTATACCTCTACGCACGAGTTCGTGAAATGGGAAAAGGTTCTTCGCAGCGGTGCCCTTTTAGATGAGGTACTGCTGCACCTGGCCATGTCACCCCATACCCAGGTGAGCGGAAGCCCCTGGAGTGATTACCAGAACCGTCCCAATACCTGGTATGGCTATGGATGGTTCCTGGAACCGGCCAAAGACGGCGCCCCGTTAAGGATTTACCATACCGGAGACAATGGGGGCTTTAAGATTATGGCCGCCCGGTATCCGGAACAGAATCTTCTGATCCTGATCTTTGCCAACCGCAATGACTGGGACCGTTATGAACTTCTGATGCAATTGGAAAAAGAACTTATAACTATTAACTAAACCTTTATTTTATGACAAACGAAGAGTATTTCTATTCTCTGTTGCCGAAGGAAGAGATTGACCGCCTTCCTTATCTGCCCACCATGGGGCAGTTCGTAGACTGGTTCACCAAGGAATATGCCGACAATCCGGCCATTTCCGACATGACCAACACCATTACCTATAAGGAACTGGGTGAGCGTGTGGCCCGCCGCCGCGCTTTCATCGATGGCCTGGGCCTTCCCAAGGGCTCCCATATCGCCATCTTCGACCGCAACAGCCAGGATGCCATGGAACTGTTCCTGGCCGTTACCAGTGCCGGTTACGTGGCCATGAATTTCCCTGCCTCCCTGCCGGAAATGGCCGTGGTAGGCTGCTGCATGAAGTTTGACATCGCCGCCATCTTCGTACGCGAGGAATTCATGCCCCTCACCGCCAAGATCCAGGGCACCAAGGTGCTCCCGGCTGCTTCCATTGCAGAAACGGGCGTCCCTTCGGCCGATATCGATCCCGACAGCCCCGCCGCCATCTTCTTCACCGGCGGAACTACGGGTGCCCCCAAGGGTGCTGTCCTTTCGCACAGGGCCCTCATGAGAGGCAACTTCAACACCATCTTCAAACCGGGCCCCATCATCGGCGTGCACCGCTATCTGGCCCTGCTTCCTCTGAGCCACGTATTCGGCCTCATTGCCGGTTGCATGGGCTGCTTCTATTCCGGTAACCTTATGTTCACCTGCGAGGATATGAAGGCTGCCGTGGGCAAGCTTCCGGCCATCAAACCCACCATTCTCATCATTGTGCCGGGTATCTGCGATATCCTGGCCGGCCTGGTGAAGATGTATGGTCCCCAGTTCCTGGGTGGCCAGCTGCGCATGATTATCTCCGGCGCCGCCAATGTGCCGCCGCGCCTGACCGAGATCTTTACCAAACTGGGCGTTACCTTCTGCTTTGGCTACGGCCTTACGGAAAGCGCCAACCTCACATCGGCCAATGCATATCCTCTCACCAATCCCACTTCCATCGGCCGCGTTTATCCCGGTCAGGAGGCCAAACTGGTAGATGGCGAGCTTTGGGTCAAGGGTGACAATGTGTTCTCCGGATACTACAAGGACCCCGAGCGTACGGCTGAATCCCTTACTCCCGACGGCTGGCTGCGCACCGGCGACCTTTGCCGCTTTGACGAGGACGGATTCCTCTATATCACCGGCCGCATCAAGAATATCATTGTGCTGGCCAATGGTGAGAATGTGAGCCCCGAGGCCCTGGAAGAGCCCTTCTATGCCGATCCTTGCGTGCGCGACGCCATGGTGAAGGAAGACACGGTGGAAGGCAACCAGGTCATTGCCATCGAGATTCTGCCTCTGATGCCGGCCTTTGAAGGCAAGCCTTTCGAGGAAGTGGAAGCCTATATGAAGAACCTGGTGGACAAGGTGAACGCCACGCTGCCTACTACCCACCAGATCCGTAAAGTGACCGTGCGTACGGAAGACTTCAAGCGCACCGGCAGTATGAAAGTGAGCCGCGTATGATGACGCGTGAAGAAGTGCTGGCAGGCCTCAAGGAGGTTCTGTCCGTCATCCGGCCCAAGACCGACATGTCTACAGTGACCTACGATACTGAGCTCGTTCGCGAGCTCGGTATCGACTCACTTTCCATGATGCTCCTGGCCCTGGCTTCGGAGGAGAAATTCCAAATGAGATTCCCCGAAGGAAAACCGTTGCCGGTAACCGTCGGGGAAGTGTGTGACACGATTATCCAGGAGAGAGGTTAGAGGCTTTCGGCCTTGATCTCCCTTACATAACTGCGGCGACGTTGATACGGCTGCGGGTCGTAGGGCTCGAAGAGCGTCTGCACCTTGTAGTTTTCTTCCAGCTGCGGGTTCATTAACATCCGTCTGATTCCCAGGCGGATGAAATTTTCATGCAGGTACTTGGTCATGAGCAGGGCGGCGCCTTTGGCCTGGTATTCCGGCAGTACGCCAATGAGAAGGCCCTCGGTGATATGGTTCTTCTTGGCATTGAGCGAGGGGAGGATGTGCATCCAGCCGAAGGGGAAAATACGGCCCTTGGCCTTGCGGACGCCGGCGCTGATGTGCGGCATGGTCACGGTAAAGGCAACAAGTTCGTCTTTCTCATTTACCACAAAGGCCACCAGGTCTTTGTTCATGACCGGGACATACTGCTTGACGTAACCGTCAATCTGCTCTTCGGAGAGTTTGGTGTACTCATATAGCGGCTCAAAGGCGGCATTGAGCACATGGAACATCTCACGGCCGCGCCGGGCCATCTCCTTGAGGTTGCGGGCGAGGAAAATGCGCAGGCCGAAGCGTTTTTCGATGACATCGGCATACATGTACATGGGCGGCAGTTCTTCCGTGAAATTGAGGAAGCGCTGCGTCCAGTCTGCATCTTTGGTGAAGCCCATCCGCTCCAGATACTCGGGGTAGTAGGGATAGTTGTAAATGACGGTAAACGGGCTCTCGTTTTCGAAGCCATCTACCAGCAGGCCCTCGCGGTCCATATCCGTGAAACCCAGGGGACCTTTGATCTGAGTGGCCCCGCGTTTGGCACCCCATACGACAACCGTATCAATGAGGGCTTTGGCCACATCAAAATCTTCTATGAAGTCTATCCAGCCAAAGCGGACGGTGTTTTCATTGAATTTCTTGTTGGCCCGGTGGTTGATGATGGCAGCCACGCGTCCAACTATCTTTTTGCCTTGATAGGCCAGAAACAGCTCCTTTTCGCAGAATTCGAGGGAAGGATTGTCAGGCCCAAGGGACTTGAATTCGTCGCTTTCAAAAGGCGGGACCCAGTTCTCACAATCCTTATAGAGGTCCAGCGGGAAACGGATAAAAGCTTTGAGTAGTTTTTTCCCCTGTACGGGGATAATGGTTGTTTCAGGTTTCATTTTCGCGCGTTATCGTTGGCAAAGATAGCAATTATTGGAAAAATAAGTAACTTTATATGTTGAAAAGAAGAGAATAATGAAAAAGTACGGACTTGCTTTATTTGTACTGCTTTTGCTTTACTCCGGAGTGGATGCCAGGCAGATTCGTGTAAGGAAAAGCTCCCAGCTGCAAAAGGCTGTGAATGAAGCCTCTGCCGGAGATACCATCGTGCTCCGTAAAGGCGTGTATCGCCTCAAGGAGACACTTTGTATAGAAGGGAAAGAGAATCTGGTCATCCTGGGCGAAGGGGCTACCCTGAGCGGCGGAGAGCGCATTTCCCGCTGGCGGCTGCGCAGGGCACGGGGATACGCCAAAGGCGTCCGTACTTTGAATTTGGGCCGATATCCACTGGGCGCCCTTACCCCGAAGGGAGATCCCCATCTGACAGGTCCCTCCTGGTCGGAACTCTTTGCCGACGGAGTGCCGATGCGTCTGAGCCAATGGCCTGACGAATCTGCGCTTCCCCTGGATACCGTCCTGATTCCCGGAAGGGGCCGCATCCGCCCCCAAACCGGGGATGGTTATGGAGTTATCGGCTTTACCCAAGATCGCCCGTTGGAATGGAAAGACCCACAACTTGGCTGGCTATGGGGCTGTTTCCGCTTCGGATGGACTACCGAGATGGTTCCCGTTGCACACATTGGAAAGGATAAGACGCTGGAGGCGGGAAGTCTCACCAATTATGGTTTTGGCAAGCAAAAGGGAGAGAAATTCCAGCGCTGGAAGATTCTGAATATCCCCGAAGAAGTGACCCTTCCGGGAGAATATGCCCTGGATACCGAAAGAAAGCGGGCCTGGCTGATGCTTCCGAAGGGAATCCGCCGGATTGAAATAAGCCTTCTAAAGGATCCGCTGGTGAAGATGACTGCCTGCAGCGGAGTGGTGATTTCCGGCGTGGAATTCGCCTGCTCACGCGGAGATGCGGTACGTATGCTTGGTTGCCATGAGTGCCAGATTCAGGAGTGCGATATTCACGGAATGGGACACGTGGCGGCCGTCATTGACTCCGCCTGTCGCCGTTGTGGTCTTTCTGGCTGCGAACTGTACGACCTGGGAGCCGGAGCCGTCGAACTGGGTGGCGGTGACCGGCGAAATATTGTCCGGGGAGACAATTATGTGGAGAACTGCATCATCCACAATTTCAACCGTATCGAGATGCAGTACAGGGTTGGCGTGGCTATGAGCGGTCTTGGAAACCGCATTTCCGGCTGCGAATTCTACCATTCGGCCACTATGGCCATCCTGATGCTGGGAAACGACCAGACGGTAGAATACAACAATGTCCACCACGTCTGTCTGGATATTGAAGACAACGGTGCGCTCTACCACGGCCGCAATCCCGCCCAGCGGGGGAGTGTCATCAGAGGCAATTATTTCCACGACATCGAAGTGCCGTTCAATGTCCGGGCACTCTACCACGATGACGGATCCGGTGCGGTGGAAGCCTACGGGAACATTTTCCGCAACATCACTTCTCCGCCCGTTCAGATTGGTGGCGGCAGTGACATCCGTTACCACGACAATATCTTCATGAACTTACCCTGCGCGGCTGTCAAGACGGATGGACGGCTCAAAACCTGGGGAGCCGACCGGCTTATTGCCCACAAGGATTCGGTAGATCTGGTGGACGGACCCGCCTTCCGGGCCCATTACCCGGAATTCGCTTCCTACTACGAAGGAGATCCGGCCGAACCGCAGCGTAACGTATTCATCCGCAATGTGTTTTATAATGTCCGCTGGGCCTTTGAGAAGGTAGTGTGGAGCGACCATTATTATAACGATGACATCAGCGGAACGGCCAATTTCATCTCGCATATGAGTGATAACTGGAAAACCGTCGAGAATCCCGGCTTCGCAGACCCTGTCAACCCGTTGGCCGGCTTTGTGGATCGTCCTGCACTTCTGGAGGTCATTCCCGGCTTCGTCTTACCCGACGTAACACGAATTCCGCCCACGTCGGACGTGAGCGGTAAAAACTTCAACGGGGCCTACGGCGCAGGGAAGGAATTCAGTGGAATCGTAAGCGGCGTGGCCGATGAGGCCCATACCCCCGCAGGGAACATCAAGCCTCAGGAATAAGAAGATTAATAGCGAAGCTCCAGTTCGTCCAGATAAAGGATGCTCTTGGTAGAACCGGTGAATACGCCTCCCCATCTGCTGGAAGAGGCCATAATCCCTATGTAAGTTGGCGTAGCGTCGCTGGTATACTGGATGGGGATATCAAATTCCACATATCCATTGGTGGCGGAACTCAGGTCTAATACGCCATATCCGATAACCCCGGGAGTCTTGGGATTCAGATCAATATCCTTGGTGTTATCAATGAGGAAGGGTTTTTCCCAAACGGTCAGATAGATATCAATGTTTCCGTGATCCGTCGTGCCCATTTTGGATTTCATGCTCTTGGAGGCATAGTCAATGGTGCCAGGCGTATAGGCGTAATACCCGTGCAGGGATTTGGGCCTTTGGTCAAAGGGAACCCCGAAAGAAAACTGGGAACCGCTGGTTCCAATCACTTTGACGAATTTTCCTGTATACAAGCAGGCCGCCGCAAATTTGCCGATGCCCATAACGCCGATGAATTCACTTCTAAGACGTGCAGCCTTTTTCCCGGGGCCCTTGACGGCTAGGTACTCCTCATCCGGCTCTGTCACATTCTTTCCGAGGGTCGATGTGCCTTTATTGCCGGAGTCCCAGCCTTTTGCATACCATACTTTACCATTCTTCTCCCACTGGTCCAGGGAGAGGCCTTCCAACTGGTGCTGGGCATATAGCGCCGGAGAAAGCAGGAAGAAAACTCCTGCGAGAAGCAGTACTTTTTTCATCATTTTTCCTGGGTTGCATCCCTGAACATCTTGATCAGTTCACGGACAGAATACTCAATGGAATATTTCTTCATTTCCTCCACATAGGCGCCACGGGCTGCCTCCAGTTCGGCGGGGTGGGAGAGCCACCAGTCAATCTTCTGCGCCAGTTCAACGGCATCCTTCTGGGCAAAGCGGCTGCGTTCATCGATGGCGAACTGATGGGTGCCGGTAATAGGTCCATCGGCGATGATGGGCACTACGCCCTGCTGCATTGCTTCCATAATGGAAAGGCCTTCCACCTCTATGGTAGCGCAGTGGATGGCCAGATCGGCCTTGGCGGCCAGATTTCTGAGCCCGTCCCTGTCCATAAAATCAAAGAGGGGTTCATAGGCCACGACTCCATCTTCATAGAGTTTCTTTGCCATTTTGCGGACCTTTTTCTCTTCGGGACCTTTGCCGGCAAAAAACAGCTGGATATTTTTGGCGTATGAACTATGTTTCATGGCTTCCAGGAGGGTGTACGGGGACTTTTCTCCGGACAGGCGGCCGATGCAGATGAGCAGGAAGGGCTGGTTCTGATGGGGAACGCGTATGCAGGCATCGGGAACAAGGCCATTGGAAATGACTCTCAAATCGGCCTTGAAACCGTTGGCTTCCAGGCGGTCCTTGACATTTTGGGTGGGACACTGGACATACTTCCATTTGTTGAAGCACAAGTTCTTCCAGAGATTCAGCATAATCTGATTGGGCAGTTTCCAATTGCCCATTCCCAGGGAAAAGAAGATATTCTCGGGGTGAAGATGATAGGTTCCGGTGATGGGTTTCCCCAGTCTGCGGGCAATCTTCGCCGTCCTTATTTCAAGGACGAACGGCTCTTCCATGTGGATGACATCGGCCCAGCGGACCGCCTCTTCTACAATGCGCGTATCGGTACTGGCGAATTGGTATCCGTTGGTAGTGATGAGGGGCTGGACAATGGGGAAAAAGAACTCTTTGAGTGCGTAATCCGGCTGAGGACCATTCGGGTCATGATTCGGCCCGGACAGTACCCTGACCTCTTCTCCTGCCTCTTTCAAGGCATTTACCGTCCTTCTTGCCGAAGCCGAAAGGCCGTTTCCCGTGGCGTAAAAACTATTTAATACAAAAAGTATTTTCATGGAATGATTGTAAAACAGTCTCCAAAGATACGCATTTTACCTCAGCCCGTCAAATCTTTGCCAGGGGATTATTCTGAATCCACGCTGTAACTCTTATCCCTAAAGACGTTTTTTTTTGGCTATTCTTTCCACTATTTTGACAGAATGGAACAGGTACAGGATAGGGAATATCTCCAATCGGCCAATCAGCATTTCGGCCATTCCGGTACACTTGAGAAGGGCCGGAAAATCGGCGTAATTGGACATGGAGCCTACGTCGCCAAAGCCGGGGCCGACGTTTCCAATGCAGGCAATGGAGGCCGTCACGCCCGTAATGAAATCTAGGCCGAATGCAATATTAGTGGCTGCGAAGAACACCAGGATGAACAAGTAACAGAAGATATAACTATATGCGTCGTTTACCTGTTCATCGGAACGGACACGGCCATCTATCCGGACGTTCCGGACCCGGTTGGGATTGACGGTAAGGCTCACTTTCCTGCGGATTCCTTTGGCTGCCAGAATGGCCCGGTCAATCTTAATGCCTCCTGAAGTGGATCCCGAGCAGCCGCAGAAGAGGGAACAGATGATAAGGATGGCCATACTAAGCTGGGGCCAGACCGTTGTGTCCCGTGTGGCGAATCCGGTGGTGGTTGAAATGGAGACAACCTGGAAGGAGGCATCCCGAAGTGCAGTTCCAAGCGAGAAGTAGCCGCCGTGGAGGAAAAGATCGGCCGTGACAATCAGGATGGCTATGCCTACCAGACAGAAGAAAACTTTAACGGTTTCCGACTTCCACATATACTGGGGTTTTCCCCTGAGGAAAGACAGAAACAGGATTCCGAAATGGACGCCGGCCGCCAGCATACTGATGGTGAGTACAATCTCCGCCGCGGGGTTAGAGTAGAATGCGATGCTGGTATTGCGTGCGCAGAAACCGCAGGTGCTGCAGGCCGACATAGCGTTGGTGGCGGCATCGAACCAGCCCATTCCCGTGAATTTCAACGCCAGGAAGGATATGAGCGTCAAGGCCACGTAAGTGCTTAGCATCCGGTTGGCGAAACTCCCGTTTTTCTCTCCCGCAAAAGAGTCTCTGGCTACTGTGGAGATTTCGGCTGCCGACAATGTGGATTTGTCCGAGCGAACCGTCAACATGGAGAACAGGGTGACAATCCCTACACCGCCGACCCAGGCTGTCGAGATGCGCCAGAATTGAAGTCCGCGGGGGAGGGCTTCAATATCGTTCAAAATGGAAGCGCCCGTGGTCGTGAAGCCGGAGACACTCTCGAACAGGGCATTGACAAGCGTAAATTCTTCCCCATAGAATAAAAAAGGAAGCATCCCCAAGACACAGGCGAGCAGCCAGGCACCTACAACAATACTGTTTCCTTCCCTGAAATTCAGCTTGTGGCGCCCTTTTTTAACAAAGATTAGCGGATAAGCCCCAATGATGCCTGTAAAGAAGGCCGATAAGAAAAGCGGACTCCGGCTCTCATCGCCAGGGGTGCATAAAGCGATGATGCCGGACAGGGTCATAAGCGCTGCTACCAGTAGTAGCGAGACACCAATGTACCAGGTTATTATTTTCCAGTTCACGACCTTGCTTCTTATCTCGGGGGCAAAGTTATTTCTCATAATCTCATTTATCAATACAAAAATTTTTATCTTTGCATTGATATTATCAATCAAGAGTCTATGACACTCCAGCAACTGCGCTATATTGTAGCCATTGACGAGCATCGTCATTTTGGAAAGGCGGCCGAGGCTTGCGGGCTTACCCAGTCTACCTTGAGCCTGATGGTCAAGAAATTGGAAGAAGAACTGGATGTGCGGCTGTTTGACCGGGATGCACATCCGCTCATGCCCACAGAAATGGGGCGGAAGATCATTGACCGCGCTAAAGTGGTCCTCTATAATGTAGAGCAGATCACAGAGATGACCCGTTCGGAGAAGGAAATCCTTTCCGGCCCTCTCAAGGTGGCTCTTATCTCTACGGTATCACCTGTCCTGATTCCCGGCCTTTTCAAGCACTTCGGCATCCACTATCCTTCCATTTCCTTGCAGACGGAAGAGATGCTTAGCGTGACCATAAAGGAAAAACTCAGAAAAGCGGAAGTGGATATGGGTATTCTGGCTGGTCCCCTGAACGATCCGGACCTTCTGGAAATCCCTCTATATCATGAGCGCTTCCTGGCTTATGTCTCACCGGAGAATCCGGCTTATACCCAGACAGAAATCCGGTCTGAAGACATTCTCAAACAGCCTGTCTGGATTATCCGGGACGGTTTGAGGCAATTGGTTCCCGAGGACTTGAAAGAAAAGGATTTTACTTACGAACGCTATTTTGAAGGGGGTAGGGTAGGGATTCTTATCCAGGTCGTAAATGATAACGGGGGAATCACACTGATCCCTGAAACGCATTCCGATTTAATCCTGTACAGCATGCAGAACTGCCTGCGACCTATAGTGGACCCGGTTCCCAGCCGGACCATCTCTCTGGCCATTCGCAGTGATTACATTCACGAAGCCAAACTGAATGCCGTGGTGGAGGGCATCCGGAATATCATTCCCAGTGCCTTTCTGGATAATGTAATCCGGAAAGGACATTTGGCGTTATAATGATTGGCCCCTTATATTTTGGAATTCCCGCGTTTTTTCCCAATTTTGTGCAATCCATTTGATGTTGATATGCGATACAGGTATGTCCATTTTTTGGCGGCAGCGTTTCTCTTAGTAGGTATGGGAATCCAGTTTGTCGTATCCTATCGGCAGGCCCGCCATCACGTGCAGGAAAAGATTAATTTGGAGATGAAGCTCGCCCAGGAGAAACTCCGTTTTGAACTGTATGACGCGTATGATGCTGTAGATCAGTTGAAAGAAAGTGTGTATGTGGAGGAGAGTTGCAAGCTCGAGGCTGGTGAAACGCTGGTTCTCTATACCGACGGAGTGACGGAAGCGCGCAACAGCGAACGCAAGATGATGGGCATGGATTACTGGTCGCAAATTGTAGCCCGGGGAGGAGACCTTCTGAAAGCTGTGCAAGGGTATATAGGTAAAACCGAGCCCACGGACGATATAACCCTGATGACCATCCACATAAAGAAGTGAAACGTAAACAGGCATGAACATTACAACATATATAGTAGAGGGAGTAACGGCCTTTCTGATTAAAGTCCTATTAAGACCTAAGGTGTATTATGTGGAACCTCCCAAGCGTAAGCGCAGGCTGGACAACCCTTCTCTGCTTATCATCAATCATACCGGCCATCTGGACGGGCCGGTGGTGACTACTATGTTCCGCAAGGACCATATCCATAACCTGGCGGCCAAGGACCGCTTTGAGCAGCGTGGCTTTGGGTTTTTCTTAAGGCATACCCATTGTATTCCCATAGACCGGCAGAATGGGGACACCTCTTGGATTCATGAAGCCATCAAGACTATTAAGGAAGACAAGGAGAGCGTAGCCATCTTCCCGGAGGGCCGCCATGGTGAGCACCGGAAGCAGTTGCCCTTCCATCCCGGAGCGGCCATGCTGGCTGCTATTTCCCAGGCGCCTCTTGTAATGGTTTATATTGACGGCCCCCTCAAGATTCTGGGCCCCCGCGCCCGTCTCATCGTTTCTCCCGAGTTCCATCTTGACCCTCCTACCAATGGGATGCACACGCAGTATATCCACGAACAAACCCGGATGCTGCAAGACAAAATGAAGGGCCTGATGGAGGAGTTAATCAAACGGATAGAAGCGTAAACTAACGCAGGTAGCCATATCTTACCAAGTCTTCCCGGCTATGAACCGGGGCCGTATAACCATCGGCAATGACAAAAAGGATGTCGGCGACGCTGGAGATGGCTTCGTAGTTGTGGTCCGTGATAATGATGCCGTGATCTTGGGCCTTTTCCCGAATGAGCTTCTGGACCGCTTCAATGTTCACGGGATCAATCTGTGAAAACGGTTCGTCCAGGATATAGAACGGCGCTTCACTCAGGAGCACCAGGCATAATTCGGCCAGACGGGCCTCCCCGCCGGAGAGTTCCCAAATGGCGGAATCGTGGAAGCGGGAATATTTGGGGAATCGGCTTACAAAGCTCCAATAATTGACGCCATAGAGTTCGAAGGCCCGGCTCAGTTTCAGACTTTCAGGCAATAATCGGCCCTGAGGAAGATATTTGATGGAATGGCCGATAATTTGCCGGTTTACAGGCATTTCATCTATGCTCACCATCACGTTCTCTACCCGTAAACCGCCCATCAGGGCACGGAACATGCAGGATTTGCCGGCGCCGTTCCGGCCCAGCAGTCCCGTTACCTTCCCGGTTTCCGAGGTGATGTAACCGCCGCTTAAGACCGTCTTCTGCCCAAAACGGACCACCACACTATCCACTATGAGTTTGTGCTTATCCATGGAGCAAAAGGACGGAGGTTAAGAGAATGGCCAGTACCAGATAATCAATGAGGAGCACGCTCAGTTGCATTTTCCGGCGTGAAAGCCCCAGGTTGATGTAGAAGAAAATGGCATCCCGGTTCTGGAACAGCCTGGTCAAATAGTAGGTGAGGGCAAAGACTATAGACTTAAGGATAAAGGCATCTACAAAAAAGGAATAGGAAAAGCCCGTTTTTAGCAGCAGCGTACAAAACACATTATACACGGCTCCGACTATGAACTGTGCTTTCCCGTAATTCCATGTAAGAAGAATCCTGTCCCGAATACTCATTAGAGCCGTTTTGCCAACTAGTCATCAACAATTATGCCTTTTATCGGGACCTTCCCATCGCTAAAAATCAACTTTGCATAAAATTCGGCATTTTTGGCCCATGTCTCTTGCTTGTGGAGTATTTTTTTCTCAACTTTATAGTTTGAATCCTGAATACAAACATATTCAAATGTTTAATACAAACGAACTTGATAAGAAATGGGTCGAAGGCATAGCCGAACTAAAGGCCCTGGTTGATGAAGGGAAGGCCAATCTGGAGTCCAGATTTTCGGAGGCCGAACTCCGCGTAGCCCGGAACAGCAGCCGCTTGCAATCTGTCGAAGAAGCCATCAAGCAGGCTGAGACAGGTATTGATATGCTTCTGGGACAGTGGGAGAATATCTGCACCCTGAACGACTATCTGGATTCAGGGGAGTGGCAGGCCGATTTTGAGGCCGAGGAGCGTGGGAAAATCTCCAAACTCATCCCCCGCGGCGTTCTGTCCGAGGATGGCCTGTACAATGCACTGGACCGGCTTCAGGATCTCCTTGGTCAGATGGCCAGCATCGTGGACCACGTGGTGATCCCGGAAGAAGGGGAAGAGTAGAACCTTGTTTTGAGTTTAAATATTATAATGAAAAGATTCTGCATACTCCTAATAGCCATGCTTGTCATGGCACCGTTTGCCACTGGCCAGGAGCAGCGCCAGCAACCCACTCCCGAACAGGTTCAGGCGTATCTCCGTTCTCTGTCCTCCCATCCGGACCAGCATGTGCTGAAGCCGGATAAAAAAGTGGCTGGCAAGAGTCCCTACCGTGGGATGAAAAACTACGGGAAGCGTATCGCTGTCTTCGGCGGCTCTCTCTCAGTCAACAAGGAGTCAGATGCCGCCAAGCAGATGTGGGCAGATCTCCTGGGGGCCGAAGTGACCACCTACGGGGTCGGCGGTGCGGGCTTCTCCAGCGATCAGGGCTATACCCTCCAGAAGCAGGTGGATACGGCGGGTATATACGACGTTTATGTCCTCTGGGCATCCACGAACGATTACACGAACAGCCGTGAGTGTGGCACGTGGAAAGATTACACAGTGTACGACGGCTTCGATGATTCCAAACTGACCACCCAGTGCGGCGGCATCAATTATTGTATCCGAAAGCTCATGGAGAAGAATCCCCAAGCCGAGATTTACTTTTTCACGTCCCTTCGATTCTTCGGGAGCGATGCCGGTCATAATCCCTTTTCAGAAGAGCCTAACAAGACCGGGAAAACCTTCTCTGAGTACATTGAAGCCCAGAAAGCCTGTTGCGCCCACTATGGGGTTCCCGTGCTGGACCAGTTCAACCTGCAGGGCATCAACGAATTCAATTGCGGACTCTATTATCAGAAGGACCTCCTTCATATGAACGAGGATGGTTATAGGAAGATCGGCCCTGTTCAAGCCGCATTTCT
Organism: Bacteroidales bacterium; assembly: GCA_017423025.1. Classification (GTDB taxonomy): domain Bacteria; phylum Bacteroidota; class Bacteroidia; order Bacteroidales; family UBA932; genus Cryptobacteroides. Next base: position 18,028 of record JAFPGC010000020.1, on the reverse strand, counting down.
TTCCAACGGTCGATAGAGCGAAATATAGAAGTGAAGAATATGAAGAAAGAATTATTTGTCTGTTTTTGCATTTTCTTGCTTACTTTAGAAGTCCCTGTTTGGGCCGATAGAGTAACGCCGCAGCAGGCGGCAGCGGTGGCCGAACGTTTTTTATCGGCCGAATCTCCTGCTACCAAATCTTCTTCCGCTTCCATCCGACTTGCCGGCACCTGGCCGCAGGCCCAGACCAAAGGCGCTGTACAAGAGCCGGCCCTTTATCTCTTCGAACGGGATGGGGGTGGCTACGTGGTGGTGGCGGCCGATGATGTGTCTCTTCCGGTCATTGGCTATTCCACAACGGGCCAAATCTCGAAGGGCGAACTGCCGTGCAACCTGCGTTATATGCTGGACTGGCACGCCTCTATGATTGATTACGCCCGTAACCATGGTTCTAAAGCGACATCGGCCATAAAAGCGCAATGGCAATCTACAAAAGGGAACGAGGGCGAGGAAGTGCGTTTGGAGACAGCCCAATGGGACCAGTCCGGGCTTCCTTGGAATGCAATGGTTCCCAAGCTGGGCGGAAAGGAATGTCATGCCGGTTGTGTGGCTACGGCCCAGGCCATCATTTTGCGTTATCATCAGTGGCCGGAAAGAGGAACGGGCACTTTGCCTTCCTATTACTGGTATAGTGGGGGGAGGGAGATGCCCGGACACACCTTAGGCCATGAGTACGACTGGAGCCAGATGCCGCTCGTCTATGTGCCTGGACAGTATACGGAGGAGCAGGGACGGCAGGTTGCCCAACTCCTGTACGACCTCGCCATTGCGAACAAGATGGATTTTCACCCGGCTGGGTCAGGGGCAGTAGTTGAGTCTGTTTTTTGTCTTACCAAGTATTTCGGCATCGACAAGCAAATGCGTATGGTGGACTGGGACTATTATAGTAGAGACACCTGGGAGCAAATGATAAGGGCCGAGATTGACGCCAATCGGCCCATCTACTATATAGGCACAACGGATAATGAAGGTCATGCTTTCGTAGCAGATGGCTATAAGGGCCCCTACTTCAGTCTAAACTACGGTTGGAGTGGATACTTTAATGACTACTATCTGCTTCGCCCGTCCGTCTCCCTGGACCAGGCAGCGGTAACCGTATTCTGTAAATGGCAAGCTATGGTCACCCACATCTATCCGGACAAGGGTGGGGAAGAGTACCTGCAATTTACGGATGACAACCTGGTTCCTTTCCCCTGGGATTTCCGGAGCAAGTCATTTCCCGTAGGCGGTCGCAAACTGCAATTCTATTCTTCTGGTGAAGGTGGGGAGGTCCGGTTGGGTTTTGTGCTATATGACAGAGAGGGACGGTTCAAGGCCACTACGGGCGAGTCGTTCCTTGTAAATAGCTCGGATCGGTATGTTCCGGAAGTTACCTGCAACATCACCTGCAGCATTGACGATGGCGACTGCCTCAAGCTGGCGCAGCTCATAGACGACCAGTGGGTGCCCATCCAGCAATCGGCCAATGCCTATCTGGAGTTCCACCCCGGACAAAAGATAACCGACCTTATCTCGCTGGACTTCTCGCTGGGGGATGTGGATTATCCTCATCTGCCTAAACATCCATATTTATACCTGAGAGGAGCAAAGGACATTTACTGGGAAATCTGGTCTGAAGACCTGGGTGAACGTCTGGCTACAAGCCAGTCTACATTCTCTGATGCAGAGATAGATGGCAAGTATTACAGCATGAATGCCCGCTGGACAAGGGAAACCAACGAATACTGCGCCGTTATGCAATTACACCCCGGTAATTACCGCATCTTCCTCCGCAATTTCGACGAAGAAATGATGCTGTACGTGAAACTATAGTATCCTCCTATACTGAAACTGTGTCTATGAAAAGAATATTAATCAGTCTTTTATTCGTTATAGCCGCAACGGCTTGCCGGCCGGAGCTGAACTTCGTGCCAGATCAATTCCAGTCCCGGGATGCTACTATTTCCGGAGATGAGTCAACGGTCTCTATGCTGTTTTCTTCCCAGGCGGGAACGGCAACCTTGTGCCTGAAGACCAACAAGCACTGGACCGCGTCTTTTGTAAATGACCGGGCCCGAGAATGGTGCTCCATTCCGTCCGAGAGTGGGGAGAAAGGCACTTTCACCTTGGCTGTTGCCGTGACAGCGAATGAGACTTATGACGAGCGTGTTGCCGTTATTTTGCTCCGCTGCGAGGATGTGCAACGCACAATAGTGGTGACGCAGAAGCAAAAGGATGCCCTGCTACTGTCTCCAGGCCGTGTGGAATTATCCCATTTGGGAGGAAGCTTCACAATTGAAGTGAATACCAATGTGGACTTTACCCTCTCCTTCCCTGACGGAGCTTACCAATGGCTGCGTATGGTTGAAACAAAGGGCCTGATTCCCAACAGGATTACCATTGTGGCCGATCCCAATACAGACTTGACTCCTCGTCAGGCTCTCCTGACGGTCAATAGTGCCCTGGGGAATGAGGAGGTAGCTGTTTATCAGTTGGGTGAGGAACCGGCCCTGATTATCAGTTCCAGGGAAGTGGAAGTACCTACTTTAGGAGGAAGTTTCGAAGTACAGATTACCAGCAATCTGGATGTGGAGATAGAGGTTCAGCCCGCTTCCTGCGACTGGGTGGAGGAGGTAAAGACCAAAATGATCTCTACCAATACCTATTACTTTATGGCGGCGCCCAACGAAACTGGGGATGCCCGTGATATGTTTCTTGTGTTCCGCAATGCGGAATACGAACTATCCGACGTGTTACATGTTCGTCAGCTGTCACTGCCCGGTTTCTCCTTTACTACCACCCGTCAGGAAGTGAGAGTGCCCTGGCTGACTGAATCCAACGATGTAGTATGGGTCTTCTGGGGAGACGGAAATTACCATTCCTATGCTCCGGACCTTGTCCACAATTATGCTGAGCCCGGTTTGCACACGGTGCAGGTAGAGGGAAAAACGGTTGCACCGGTCACAATTTCCGATCTTGAAGACGGAATGGTGATAGATTTCAGCCGGATAAAGCTTCCTCAGTAACCATAACGTTAAATCATGAGAACAGGAGCTATCCTATTGATTTCGGCACTTATTCTTTCGCTGACCGGCTATGTGGGCTGGCACTTGTGGCGTGTTTCTCCGCAGGGGTGGAAGCTGGTTGTGTTAGGCGTATTTGTGCTATGGATGGCCTCGCTGTTCGCGGGATTCGCTGTTAATGACAGGTTGCCGATGACAGCAGCATCCGTGCTGTATGAGGTTGGCAACACCTGGTTAATCGCTTTCCTCTATTTGCTTCTGATCTTCCTCGTGGCCGATTTGGCAACCCTATTCCATCTGCTTCCCAAGACCTTTCTGAGGGATAGTGTGGCTGGACTGGGAACGGTGCTTGGCCTTGTGGCTCTCATTCTCACTTTGGGCGGTTTCCATTATCACCATAAGTACCGCGAAGAGATGACGATTGTCACCGATAACCCCCTGGAGAAGTCCCTGACAGTGGTTTTGGCCAGCGACCTGCATATCGGCTATCACAACCGCAAGCCGGAGCTGGCCCGCTGGGTGAATCTGATCAATGCCGAAAAACCGGACCTGATTCTGTTTGGCGGGGACGTGATTGACCTGAGTCTTCGGCCTGTTATAGAAGGCAATTTCCAGGAAGAATTCCACCGGCTGGAAGCACCTGTCATGACGGTCCTTGGAAACCACGAGTTTTACGGTGACCTGGCCCGTGCCCAGCAATTCTTCAAAGACGCCGATATCCAGCTTCTGAAGGACTCTGTGGCCCATTTCAGGGGAGTGGATATCATCGGCCGAAATGACCGGACTAGCCGGGAAAGGGCCGATTTAAAAGATTTGGCAAAGGGCCTGGAAGGCTTTACCATCGTGCTGGACCACCAGCCTTATCATCTTGAAGAAGCAGAGCAGGCGGGGATCGATTTCCAGTTCAGCGGACATACGCACCGCGGGCAGGTATGGCCCCTGTCCTGGGCCACGGATGCCATGTATGAGAAGGCGTGGGGACATCACAGCCGCGGAAATACGCAGTATTACGTAAGTTCCGGTCTGGGCATCTGGGGGCCGAAGATCCGAATTGGCACCCGCTCTGAATATCTTGTACTATACATAAGCAACTAATAAACAACAACCCCCTGGCTACCATTTCGGATACCAGGGGGCGTTGTATTAAGAGCTATGGGTTACTTGGCAGGTTCCCATTTGCAACGGACGGGGGAGACGATGGCGCCTTCCTTCTTGAGTTCGGCAAAGGCCTTGTCTACCTCCTTGCGGTCGATACCTGTAATTTCTGCAATCTTGCCGGCGTTGACGGGTGCACCGAACTCACGCATGGCCTGTAATACTTTTTCTTTCATAATAGTGGCCTAAAATTACATCATTGCGGTGAGGAAATTCTCGTATCCCAGTTTGTCAATATAATTGAGGTACTGGGCTTCCCATGCCATATGTTCCACCTCTCCGTCAATCCACTTCTGGATTAGCTTCTGGGTGGGGTAGTCGTCCTTGAAGGCCTCGGCCATTTCGCTCATAATCTTAACGGCCTCAGGATTGTAATCGGACTCAATCTGCTGTTTGGGATCGTCGTAGAAGGGGAATTCGACAGTCTTCATGGCTTCCTGCAGATCGGCGGGTTTGCAGCCAAGTTCTACCAGGCGGTTCAGGACCTCTTCGGCCTCATCCCACTCTTCTTCGGCTTCTTCTTTCCATTTATCGGCCAGCTTGTTCCAGCCCTGCAGACGGCAGTAGGCCGAGAAGGCGAAATGTTGCTTACTGTTGCCAAACCATACGGCACCGGCTTGGGTAAACTGTTTCAATGCTTCTTCTTTTGTCATAGTTATTAGATTTAGTCTTACGTTTCTCTTACAAATATAACGAAAATATCTAGATACTATGCATTTTAGGGCAATTATCCATATTCTCACCAAAAATGACTATATTCGCTTCTGTTATTCGGAATTTGAGCTATGGAATACCTTTCAAAGCAAAGATACGACGAGATTGCGGCCGAATTGAAGCACCTTATCGAAGATGTCTACCCCAAGGTAAAGGAGGACCTCTCGGAGACGGGTTCCCAAGGGGACCGAAGTGACAATGCGGGATATCGTGAAGCAAGGAGGCTCCAGGCAAAAACCATCAGCCGCATCCGTTTCCTCCAGAAGATCCTGGAACATTCCCGTGTGATTGACCCCAATGTTCTCCCTAAAGACAGAGTCTGCCTTTTGAGCCGGGTCGAATTCACGAACCTCACGACAAATACCCGGATGACATTCGAAATAGTCAGTCCGCATGAGATGAATCTTGAGGCCGGCAAGATTTCGCTTAAATCCCCGATTGGCGCCGCCCTGATGGGTAAGAAGGTCGGTGAGATAGCCGAAGCCCAGGTCCCCTCCGGAACCATGCGCCTGAGAATCGAAAGCATTACGTTTAATTAAGGAATTAAACTATGAGCAATAAATTCTTTGACAGAAACTGGTGGAAGGACTTGGCAGTTGCAATCCTTGCTACTACCGTTTCCATTGTTCTGACCTTCGGCACCAGCAAATTGGTCGAACGTAACAATCAGAAGAAAGAGCGCAGGCTCACGGCCTTGATGGTCATGAGCAGCATCGAGTCCTTTGCCCGCAGCATTGATGAATCGGCAGAAGTATGGGACCGGTTGGACAGCATTGCCGTATGGCTGCTAAGAATGCCTATCGAAGACGTTGAAAGATTGGGCGAAGAACCCCTTAAAGATGCTGTCAATGAGTTGTTCCAAGCCCCTGTCATCCGTCATGACCAAACGGCGGAAACCATCTTCAGCAGTAACATTGACACGTGGAAGAATATGAAGAATTTCCAGTTTGTGGACAACGTAGGTGCTTGTTTTTCACAGATGAACTGGATTGAAGAGAAGATTAACCAGGAAGCCGTTGAGTACGCTGAGAATCAGGCACGGATATTCAATAACTTCTCGGATTACCCCGGCGAAACCTTCATAGAGAAACTGTTAAGGGATGATCGTTCACGGAAACAGTTACAGATGCCCAACTCGTACAAGGCCTGGCTCGCTTACTGTTCCGATAACTTGCGTCGAATGAACCGCAAGAATATGAAACTGATAGGGATTCCCGAGGAGGAGGTGCTCGCATTTACCGATGCCCGTGCGGATGTCGCCTTCGAGGAAGGGCCTATGCCCAGTTATTCCGATTTTATGAAGCCCCATCCGGACAAGGAATCCATAGATGCCAACCTTGACTATGCCCGGCAGTTGGATAGTCTGTTGAATCATAATTGACCCGTTTAAAAGCCTATTTGAATGAATAAGGTACGAATTACGGCCATACGGCAGACGGTTTACACAGACTTGATGGCCCATTACGAGAATCCCATAGAACACGCTTGCGATGTAAAGGTGGGCCAGCAGTGGATTTCCGTCGACGGCAAATGTCCAGAGGGGATGTGTCCTTCTGCCTGGTCTTCTATGCGGGAATTCGTAGAGTCCTTGGCCAAAGGAGAAGGCAATTTCTATGACGGATGGATGAAAAACCCGATGAGTGCAATGATTAGTTGCAATGACGGTTTCCGGCCATTCAGTTTCTATATTGAGGTCATTTGAGTGTGAAGCGTATCCCCAACATAATCTCTGCGCTCAGAATTCTTGGGGCCATCCAACAAACTGACCGGTCTTCTTCTCTTCCTAACAGTGCCTACCGTATTCTGGTCCATTATCCCTATTGCCATAGTAGCCGGAGTCGCCACATTTGCTGCCATTCAGGAAGGGGGGGGTATTTAAAAAGTATAGCCTATTTTAGGACCTATTGAGAAATTGACTTTTTTCTCCTGAGGATGGTTGTAGTAGCTGAATGAAACAGGCTGTAGATCCATTGAAACTCCGAGATTCAATTTCCCGCCTTTCTTATTCTTGCCAAGATGTAGGGATGCGCCTACGCCAATAGAAGTATATACGTTTCCTTTTATACCCAGGGAATGGTCCAAATCCCTTAGATAATCGAACTCGCTGGTGTCCAAGCCGTACATGATGCCTCCTTCGGGGCCGGTAAGTGCAAACGGATTAACTCCGTAAGAAATGCTGGAATTGGAGAAGAAGGCATATCCCAGCCTTGCATCCACATAGGGTGTCCATCTGAAGCTGGGCAGGAAGTCATAATGGGCATAAACAAAAGGACGGAAAGCCTGATAGGGTTGGATAATGATATAAACGTCATCAATTCCACTGGGGACGTCCGATCGGCTCTGATACTTGGTGTAATTCAAGCCGGCTCCAACAGATAGTGAGTTGTTTAGCTTATAGCCTCCGAAAGCACTAAAACTGTAATTGTTGTTTTCTTGAGACTTCTTTCTGAAACCAAACGATGCATCTGCTCCGATTTCGTACTTTCTGGTCTCTTGGGCATTCAGGCTGGGGAAAATGAGCATTACCCCAAGCCATACAATAAGAATTTTCTTCATGTTTTTCTTTTCAATCTTTCTTTCACAATAAATTCAGAACATGTTCTGGGCACAAGAAAAAGCAACTACTATGCCACATAGATTGGGAATTGGATGAAAGTAATCTGCAAAATCTGCATATATTTGTAGCAATAAACGAAATCATCGTAATGCACAGATTTCTGATATTGACAGTGCTATTGGCCAACACTCTTATGGCCCTCGCCCAGAATGGGTTGAAGGGTCGGGTGGTGGAGGCCGATGGAACGCCGGTGATGTATGCGGCAGTAATGCTGGACTCCGGAAAGAAGACGGAGGCCGGGGTTATGACGGAGAAAGACGGAACCTTCCTGATGAAAGGCACTTTCCAGGGCAAATATATCTTGAAGGTCAGTTCCATAGGCTATAAGACACTTAAACGGGAACTGGCATGTCCCGGTAGTGGGATGATGGATGTCGGGGATATCATTCTGGAGGAAGACAGAAGTGTTATCCGGCTGGGAGATTAAACTATGGTTCTTTAATTATGATTGAGATAACAGTTTTTCGACCTATGCGCAGGTTCAAGCAAGCTCTCGCGAATGAAGAATGCGCTTCCATTTTAGAGCATGCTTACCGTGGTTTTTTATCCGTTCTCGGGGATAATGGATATCCTTACTGTGTCCCCATCAACTTTGTGTATGAAGAAGGAAAATTATATTTCCATTGTGCAAAAGAAGGGCATAAACTGGATGCCATCCGCGCTTGTGACAAAGCCTGTTTCACCGTGCTGGATGAACCCGAAATAGAACCAGGGGAGTGGTGGTATCATGTTAAGAGTGTTATCTGTTTTGGCCGTGTCACTGTGATGGCCGATGATGAAGAACGCCTTTTGAGGCTTCGTTCTCTAGCAGATAAATATTTTCCAAAGGGGTACGATACAGAGTCCGACATTCAGCGAAACGGCCCCAAAGCCGAAATTCTTCAGTTCACCATTGAGCACATGACCGGAAAAGCCGTTCGGGAGAAATAATAGTTAATGCCGATGTAAGAGAAGTTGAATCATGAAGATTGAAGAGGCCATGGTGTATTTGCTGGCAACTAGTCAGCATGGGATGAAGACGGAGCAGATTGCCAGGGAGTTGGAGCTGCGCGGTTTGGTGCAGAGGCGCCAAGGTCAGCCGCTGGATGGGAAGGTCATTGCGGCGATTGTCTATAAGCATCCGGAGATCTTTTGCTTCAATGAAGGTCGGGTAAGGTTATTGATGTAGTATCTGCTGAAAATTATAAAGGAATTACCAACCAGAAATGTCTATTTATTAACACAAAAATAGCAGGCTTCTGGCCTGCTATTTTGTGGTGCTGGGAAGAATCGAACTGCCGACACATGGATTTTCAGTCCATTGCTCTACCATCTGAGCTACAGCACCGTGGTTTGGGATTGCAAAGATAGTATCTTTTTTCGATAGTGCAAAAAATATTTTAAAAAATATCCAGAGGCGCTGAACGGGAAAATTAGTATCTTTGTATGATTTGAAACGATGGGTGCTCATATTGATCGCTGCCGGCGCTTGGTTTGCCTTTCAACAGGAAAGTCAGGCGCAGAGTTTCAAGGAGTGGGGCCTGAAGATATGGAACAAGATGATGGCGCCGGACAAGAACCTGGATTCCACCTATGTTTTCCAACCTTTCAAGGGCTGGAATGTTTCCCCGACATACAAGGCCCGTTGGGACAGGATAGGCATTGATGCACCCATCAGATTGGAAATGGATGGTGAGACCAAGGTGGAGGGGGAGATCCGCCTCAAACTAATAAATGATGTAACTCACCATATTGGAGTTGGCGGAGGATATGGTCCCATCAGGCTGGGGTATTCTGTGGCCGTAGGAAAAGGTAATAAAAAGGACCGACACTTTTCATTCGATTGGGCCGACACCAAATTCGCCGCCCAGCTATATTATTCCAATATCCACGATATAGGCTCCTGCGATATTGATCTGAAGGGTTTCGTACCAGGCGAAGTAAAGGACTTTCCTGTTACGGCCAGTATTTGGAGGGTTAGCGGTTTTTATATTTTCAATCACAAGAAGTTCTCCTATCCTTCGGCCTATACGGGAAAACTGGTCCAGAGGAAATCGGCCGGCTCTTTTCTGGCAGGAGCCAAATTCCTCAATGGAAATGTCTCCCTCCCTGAGAAGAAGTCTATCGTCAGCAGCCTGATGTTGAACCTGGTGGGGTATTCTACCTGGCAGGCTTCGATAGGGGCCGGTTACTCGTTCAACTGGGTTCTGTATCACCGGGACGCCGAATCGGGGAAAAACATAAGACGCCTTCGCAACCTGACCTTCAACATTACCGCCATTCCACAGCTTACTGTGGTGAATGAAATGAGGATGTCGCACCTGATCAAAGATGGAGAAGAGAAAGTCCCGGTTCACGGTCGTCTTTGGCCCAATGCCTTGGGGAAGGTTGGCCTCTGCTATGCCATCGGCCATTTTTATATCAACGGAAGCTTTGAGTTTAACTACAACCGCTTCCGCAGCGGGGAACTTACACAGAACGATTTTCCTTCCACAGCCTCCGGAGAACCGGAGTACTATTACAAGTTGAACGTTCTCGGTCATCTTTCCAACTGCGTCGGAAGTTTTGAAGTCCATTACCGTTTCTAGAATATGTCCATAATTCCTAAAGACAATACCCGCCGATGGAAGATCCTGTCCACGGAATATCTTTTCAAGAGACCGTGGCTGACAGCCCGCAAGGACCAGGTGCAACTGCCTGACGGACGGGTGAATCCGGAATACTACGTTGTGGAATATCCGGACTGGGTAAATGTCATCGCCATTACGGCCGATGGGCATTTCGTGATGGAAAGGCAGTACCGGCATGCCGTGGGGATGACGTGCTACGAGCTCCCGTGCGGCGTAATGGAGGCCGGAGAAACGCCCCTGCAGGCCGCCCAGAGGGAGTTGGCCGAAGAAACCGGCTATGGAAAAGGGGAGTGGTCTCATATCATGGACATCACCCCCAACCCCAGCTCGATGTCCAATTTCACGCACTGCTTCCTGGCCAAAGGTGTTGAAAAAGTGGGGGAGACCCATCTGGATGCCACCGAGGAACTGGAAGTACATCTTCTGACCGAAGAGGAGGTGAAGACCCTCCTTCGCGAGAATCAGCTTATCCAGTCCCTGATGATTTCCCCCTTGCTCAAATATTTCAGCAATGACTTATAACGAACTTATTAAGCCCCTGGAGCCTTCCCTGGTAACCTACATAGAGGGAACGGTTATTCCGCAATATGCCTCCTTTGACAAGGCTCACAAGGAAGACCACGCCCGCAGCGTAGTGGAAAGGGCACTCAGCATGGCCATCAACCGGGCCGATGTGAACCCCGACATGCTGTACACAGCCGCCGCCTGCCACGATGTGGGGCTGAGCGTATGCCGCGAAACCCATCACCTGGAAAGCGGACGCATCATCAGGGCCGATGCCCGGCTGCGCCAGTGGTTTACCCCTGAGGAAATCGAAACCATCGCCCAGGCGGCGGAAGACCACAGGGCCAGCGCCAAGACGCCTCCAAGAAGCATCTACGGCTGCCTGGTGGCCGAAGCCGACCGCATGATAGTGCCGGAAACCATTATCCGCCGTACCATCCAGTTCGGCCTTTCCCATTATCCCGAACTGGACCGTGAAGGCCACTGGGAGCGCACCCTGGAGCATCTTCACGAGAAATACGCCGAAGGCGGCTATCTCAAACTCCTTATCAAGGGTTCGCCCAATGAAGAGCCCCTGGAGCGCCTGAGGGCCATTATCCGGGACGAGAAATACCTTAGAACCATTTTCGAAAAACAGTTTGCTGAAGAGACGCTATGACCGAAGAGTTTCTTAAGGCCGTGAAGGGCATCCTTCCGGCCGACCGCATCTATACCGACGAGCTCCGTACCTTGGCCTGGGGAACGGATGCCAGCGAATACAAAATGACGCCCCAGGTGGTCCTGAGGGCCGCAAATGACCAGGAAGTATCCCAAGTCCTGGAACTGGCTTCGCGTTTTAACCTCCCCGTCACCTTCCGGGCGGCAGGAACCTCGCTTTCCGGCCAGGCTATCACGGACAGCATCCTATTGGTGGCCGGCAAGAACTGGGAGAAGTGGGAGTACCACCCGGACACCACCGTCACGTTGCAACCCGGTATAGTGGGTGCCAAAGTAAATCAGCATCTGGCGCCCTTTGGACGGCATTTCGGCCCGGATCCGGCGTCTATCGGCAGCTGCATGGTGGGCGGCATTGTAGCCAACAACGCCTCCGGCATGAGCTGCGGCACGCACGCCAATTCCGACAAGATGCTGGTAAGCGCAAAGATAGTGATGGCCGATGGAACCCTTCTGGACACGGGCTCAGAAGCCTCCCGCAGCGCTTTCCGGAAAAGCCATCCCGAAATTGTGGAAGGGCTTGAGAACCTGCACAAGGAGGTGATGGCCGATGAGAAGCTGGCCCAGCGCATCCTATATAAGTATAGCATCAAGAATGTGACGGGCCTGAATCTGCGTCCGCTGGTGGCCTATGGGGACCCCTTTGAGATGCTGGCTCACCTGATGGTGGGATCGGAGGGCACCCTGGCCTTCCTGGCCGAAGTAACCATGAAAACGCTGCCCATCGCCCCCTACAAGGCCAGCGCCATGATTTACTTCCCGGACATTGTGACGGCCGCCAAGGCGGTTGTGGCCATGAAGTCCAATGACATATCGGCCGCCGAACTGCTGGACAAGCGCAGCCTCACCTCCGTAAATGACCCGCATTTAAAGGCCGATGTGCCCGATTTGACGGCCGTGCTTACGGAGACCCAGGCACAGACTCCGGAGGCCTTAAAAGAGCAAATAGAGGCCATTACGGCCACGCTGGAACCCTTTGGGGTGGAAGTCCGCTTCTCCACCGATCCCAAGGAAGTGGCGCAGTACTGGGCTATCCGCTCGGGAATCTTCCCTACGGTTGGCGGTCTCCGCAAGGAGGGGACCACCTGCCTCATTGAGGATGTGGCTTTCCACATTGAGGACCTTCCGGCGGCTACCGCCGACTTATCGGCCCTTCTGGACCGCCACGGCTACGACGATTCGTGCATCTACGGACACGCCCTTGAAGGGAACTTCCATTTCATTATCAATCAGGCGTTTGAAACCCGCGAGGATATCGAGCGTTACGACGCTATGATCAAGGATGTGGTGGAACTGGTGGTTTCCAAATACGACGGTTCCCTTAAAGCGGAGCACGGAACCGGCCGCAATATGGCTTCCTTCGTGGAATATGAGTGGGGAGAGAAGGCTTTCGGCCTTATGAAGCGCATCAAGGCTTTGCTGGATCCCAAGGGCATCCTCAATCCCGGCGTCATCTTCAATGAAGACCCCGAGTGCTATCTCAAGCAACTCAAGACCGTACCCGTCCTGCATCCGGAACACGAAGATGTGGCAGCCGTTTACGAACGTATCAACAAATGTATCGAATGCGGTTTCTGCGAAGTAAACTGCGTTACCTGCGGCTTTACTTTAAGTTCCCGTACGCGTATTGTGGTACAGAGGGAGATAGCCCGCAGAAAGGCGGCAGGGGAGCCCTGGGAGGCCCTGGAGAAGGCTTACAAATATCCCGGCCAGGTCACCTGCGCCGGAGATGGCCTGTGCTCCACCTCGTGCCCCATGGGCATCAATGTGGCCGATTTGACGCACGAGCTCAGACGCAATTCCATGAGTCCGGCCGGACAGTGGCTGGGCGCCTGGGTGGCCGAACATTTCCGCGGCACCAAGACGCTGGTCAAGGGCACGCTGGGGCTGGCCAACGGTGCCAGAAACGTACTGGGTAAAACCGCTATGAGTGGGGTGGACAAGGGGCTTCATGCTATGGGGCTGCCCCTCTGGACACCGGAACTTCCGCTTCCTGTAAAAGTTCGTAAACCAGTACAAGAGAGTAAGTCCAATAAAGTTGTTTATTTCCCCAGCTGCTTGAACCAAACCATGGGTCGCGCGCCTAAGGACAACGTAAAACCTCTCAATCAGGAGATGGTGGAACTGCTGAACAAAGCCGGTTATGAGGTCCTCTTCCCGCCCAGGATGGAAAGCCTCTGCTGCGGCACCATCTGGGAAAGCAAAGGTATGCCGGAGATAGCCGACAAGAAGGTCCGCGAGCTGGAAGAAGCCCTCTGGGAAGCATCGGAAGAAGGGAAGTACCCGGTTCTCTGCGACCAAAGCCCTTGTTTACACAGGATGCGCAGCTGCATCAAAACCATGCACTTATATGAACCGGCCGAATTCATCTCGGAATTCCTCGCCGAGAAGCTGGACTTCCACCCGGTTGATACGCCGATAGCCGTGCACGTGACCTGTTCCACCCGCCTGATGGGCCTCAAGGACTGCATCATCGGCCTGGCAAAGAAGTGCTCTACCAACGTGTATGTGCCCGAGGATGTGGGCTGTTGCGCCTATGCCGGGGACAAGGGGATGACGCATCCGGAGGTCAATACCTATGCCCTCAGAAAGCTAAAACCGGCCCTGGAGGCGCACGGCGTCAAAGAAGGCTATTCCAACAGCCGCACCTGTGAAATCGGCCTTTCCACTAACGGCGGCATAACCTACCGTTCCATTGTCTATCTGGTAAATGCCTGCACTACGCGGAAAGATGCTCAATGAGAATCTTGACGCCAATACCAATGAGAATAATGCCGCCCAGTAACTCTGGGCGCATTTTTTTGTTCACGGCCTCGCCAAATCGTACCCCTAGGCTGAAGCCCAGGATGCTCATAACAAAGGATACAAGGCCGATAATCCCCAGCGGCAAAGAGATGGAGCGGATGGAATTGTAGCCCGTACAAGCGTAGGTAATGCCCACGGCCAGGGCGTCAATGCTGGTGGCTACGGCCATGGCCAGCTGGGTTTTGAAGCCCCGCGGGTTAAGATGCGGCTCATCTTCGTCCTTGAAGGAATCCCAGATCATTTTGCCGCCGATAAAGCCCAGCATGGCAAAGGCTATCCAATGGTCAACGGCTTCCAGATACTGGCTGAAATGCGTGGTAAGGGCCCAGCCAATAAGGGGCATCATGGCCTGGAAAAGGCCGAAGAGAAAGGCCAGTCGAAGCACCAGCCTCATCTCCCATTTCCGGATAAGGACACCGCAGACCACGGATACGGCAAAACAGTCCATGGCCAGCGCGAGAGCTATGAGAAAGTGTTCCCACATAAGAGGTTTGCAAAGTTACTTAAAATATGTTAGATTTGTTTTCAATATAAACACACACTTTTATGAAAAAGACGCTTCTGCTAACCGCTACCGTGTTCCTGTCTGTAGCTGCTTTTGCCCAAAAGCCTGCCGGCAATCCCAAAGGCGGCATATCGGCCGATATGCTCAAAGAAATCAGCGCTGCCTATGAGGGCAATGCGGCCGACAAGGCCTTGCGCAATGCGCTGAACAGCACGCCCATCAACTCGCTGGCCTTATCTACGGACAATTTGGCCATGATTGACACGCATTTCAGCGATGAAGTGGTGACCAGGGGCCGTACAGACCAAAAATCCAGTGGACGCTGCTGGCTGTTCACCGGTCTCAATGTCTTGCGTGCCCGCATGATCCAGAAGCACCACCTGGGTACCTTCACTTTCTCCCAGAATTATCTCTTCTTCTACGATCAACTGGAAAAAGCCAACCTGTTCCTGCAGGGCATCATTGATACCAAAGACCTACCGCTGGACGACCGCAAAGTGGACTGGCTCCTTTCCAATCCTCTCAGTGACGGCGGTCAGTTTACCGGTGTATCCAATCTGGTGATGAAATATGGCGTAGTGCCCTCGGAGGTGATGCCGGAGACCTTATCGGCCAATAACACTTCCCAGATGAGCACCCAGATCAAGACCAAGCTCCGTGAGGACGCCCTCATCCTGCGGGCTTCCAAACCCAAGGAAATGCAGGCCAAAAAGGTACAGATGCTAGGCGAAGTATACCGCATGCTGGCCCTCTGCCTGGGCGTTCCTCCCACCGAGTTCACCTGGACCCGCTACAACTCTAAAGGCGAGTTCGTGAGCGAGAACACTTATACGCCCAAGAGCTTCTACGAGGAATTCATAGGCGAAGACCTGGAGAACAACTATATCATGGTCATGAACAACCCGGCTGTAGAATATGGCAAGGTTTACGAAATCGAATTCGACCGTCACGTCTACGATGGACAGAACTGGGTGTACCTCAATCTTCCGATCGAAAGAATCAAAGAGATGGCCATCGCCTCCATCAAAGACAACACCGCCCTGTATTTCTCCTGCGACGTAGGTAAGTTCCTTAACCGTTCCCGTGGCGTGGCAGACCTTAAGAACTTTGATTATGAGTCACTTATGGGGGTTAGCTTCGGAATGAACAAGAGGCAGCGCATCCAGACCCATGCCAGCGGTTCCACCCATGCCATGACGCTCATTGCCGTGGATATCAAGAACGGCCAGCCCGTCAAGTGGATGGTAGAAAACAGCTGGGGCATTACCAGCGGCTACAGGGGCAATATCATCATGACGGATGAATGGTTCAACGAATACATGTTCCGTCTGGTGGTAGAGAAGAAATATGTCCCGGACGATATCATGGCTCTGATGGACCAGAAGCCCATTCTTCTGCCCGCCTGGGATCCTATGTTCCTGCCCGAAGAATAGCCTACTTTTTGGCAGGCTTGAACTTTCTGATGGGGTCGCACGTAAGTCCGACCCCTAATTTGTTGAAGGTCTTGCGATCTACCTCGCTGAGCATGACGGAGGAATGCACCTGAGCTCCCACCAAATTGGGCAGCTGGGCCAGGGCCTGCTGGCAGTTCTCGTCCAGGAGGCTCATCATGGAAATGGCTACCAGAACCTCGTCCGTATGCAGACGCGGGTTGTGACCGTGCAGATAATCAACCTTGGTCCTCTGGATGGGGCCGATCATGTTCTGGGGGATGAGCTTGATGTTGTGCGGGATGCCGGCCAGGTGTTTCAGGGCGTTGAGCAGCAACGCGGCGCTGGGGCCCAGCAGGGGACTGGATTCGGCCGTAAGGATGGTGCCGTCCTCCAGTTCGATGGCTGCGGTGGAAGAGGTACCGCCGTTTTTTTCCAGCCTTTCCCGGGCCGCCACGGTGGTTTTGCGATAGTCAGTGGTGATTTTGGCGTGCTTCATCACCAGGGCAATCTTGTTGACCTCACTCTCCGTAGCCTTTCCTTCGGCAAAACTGCAAAGGGAAGTATAGTAGCGGCGGATAATCTCCTGGAGGGAGGCCTCGCGGCAGACCTCGTCGTCGCTGATGCAGTAGCCTATCATGTTCACGCCCATATCGGTGGGGGACTTGTAGGGGGAACTGCCGTAGATATCCTCAAAGAGGGCGTTCATCACGGGGAAAATCTCAATATCCCGATTGTAATTGACGGTGGTTTCTCCGTATGCTTCCAGGTGGAAGGGGTCAATCATGTTGACATCGTCCAAATCGGCCGTAGCGGCTTCGTAGGCCATATTGACCGGATGGGCCAGGGGCATGTTCCAAACGGGGAAGGTCTCGAACTTGGCGTAGCCGGCTTTGATACCGCGCTTGTTCTCCTGGTATAACTGGCTCAGACAAACCGCCATCTTGCCACTGCCAGGGCCGGGAGCCGTTATGACCACCAGGGGCTTGGTGGTTTCCACATAGTCGTTCTTGCCAAATCCTTCGTCGGAGTCAATGAGTGCCACATTCTGGGGATAACCTTCAATGGTATGGTGATAATACACCTTGATGCCCATATTCTCCAGACGCTTGCGGTAAGCCTCGGCACTGGCCTGGCCGTTGAAGTGGGTGATTACGACGCTGTTCACACTGAGTTCACGCTCCAGGAACTCATCCCTCAGACGGAGAACGTCCATATCGTAGGTAATTCCCAGGTCACTGCGGATTTTGTTCTTCTCGATATCTACAGCACTGATGACAATGACAATCTCCACATCGTCCTTGAGCTGGAGGAGCATCTGCATCTTACTGTCCGGATGGAAGCCGGGAAGAACGCGGCTGGCGTGATAATCATCAAAGAGTTTGCCGCCGAATTCCATGTACAATTTATCGCCGAATTTGGCGATGCGCTCCTTAATGTGCTCTGACTGAATCTTGAGGTATTTGTCGTTGTCGAACCCGTATTTCATAAAAGTGTGTTTGTGTGAATACGGGACACAAAAATAGTGCTTTTTCGTGAAATACCAATGAAATCTTAGCGATATTGATTCTTAAGGAATCATCAGTCTCGTTACAGCGCTGAACTCTTCGGAAAAAGCTCCCTTTGATCCGTCCTTATTTACAGGACGAATCCTGTAGTAATACCGCCTGGAGGCCGCCAATCTCTTCCAAAAGAAGAGAATTAAGGCTTATTGAATCCCGGCCGAGCGTACCGCGTCGGCAATAGCCTCTTCCACCAAGGTGGCAGACAGAGCGCCCACGGCGTTCAGGTTAGCTGTCACCTTTTCTGTGTCTTTCCCCACGGAAATGGCATAGACGGTATCTCCGTCCGCCGTGGTGAACGCGGGTTTGATACTTCTTGCCAGACCGGCCGATGCCATCTGGGACAGGTGTTTAAGCTGGGCAGGGGAGAAG
>JAFPGC010000019.1 GCA_017423025.1 Bacteroidales bacterium | reverse complement strand
GTCACGGTGATACTGGGTTTCGAGGGTGGCAACGAACTGGCTGTCGGCCTTGAACTCGATCAGGTAATAAAAACCTGTGGTCTTGTGCTGGATGGGATAAGCGAGCTGACGCAGGCCCCAATCCTCCTGGTACACAACCTCGCCACCGTTGTCGGTGATGAGCTTGACGTACTTGGCAACCGCTTCCTTCATCTGGGTGTCAGACAAAACGGGAGTTGCAATGAAAACGGTTTCGTACTGGTTAACCATTGTTTGTTAATTAATTGTTAATAAATGTATTAAGCCTTTTTGAGACCAGTGGAAGCCCAAAAAGGACTGCAAATATAGACATTATTTTCCTGAAAAACAAATCTTTCGGCCCTTTGGGGTTTAGCGGGATTTTGACTATATTTGTAAATTGATGAGTAAGGAAAGAAAATCGTTGGGAACACGCATCGTGGAAGGCATCCTGTACTTGATGGGACGGCTTCCCCTGGGCTACCACCGCTGGTGGGGCCGCCGTCTTGCGTGGCTGTTCCGAAGCGGCCTGCGTTACCGCCAGGACGTGGTCATGACCAACCTGGCCCGCTCCTTCCCTGCCAAGCGATATGATGAACTCAAAGACATCAACAAACGCTTTTACACCCACTTTGGAACCGTCCTCACGGAAATGATCTGGTTCGGCGCCTGCCGCGGCCCCAAAGGCAGGAAGCGGCTTCACGATAGCCACATCGTAGAAATCACCAACCCGGAAGAGATGAAGAGAATCTACGATGCTTCCTCCCAAATCATGATCCTGCAGGCCCATTCGGGCAACTGGGAACTGTTCGGCGGCATTAACGAGTATACCTACGGTGCACCCATGTTCCTGGATCCGGCGTTCCTGGCCGTTACCTACCACCGCATGAGCAGCCCCCTCTGGGAAACCATCATGTCCCACAACCGGCCCGCACCGGTGATGGACCAGGGATTCCACGGCTATGTGGCGTCGGACAATATCATCCGCTTCGTCCTGGAAAACAAGGAAAAGAAGTTCCTGTACAATTTCATCGCAGACCAATACCCCTACAACGGCAACGATTGCGAGATTGATTTCATGCACCAGAAAACCAAAACCGCCACGGCGGCGGCCCGGCTGGCCGTCAAACTGGACATGGCCGTGGTGTACCTCAGCTATCAGTGCCGGGAAGAAGGCGGCTACCGCATTACCTTCATCCCCATCACGGAACACGCCAAAGGTATGGATGCCCTGGATATTACCAAACGATATTATCAACTTCTGGAGGTAGACCTGGAAGAACAACCCTGGAATTACCTCTGGACCCATAAAAGATGGAAATGAAAAGACTATTCATCCTCATTGCCCTTTTAAGCCTGAGCTTCTCTTCGCTCCAGGCACAGGAAGTTTACTATGCGCTTCCCCGCACCACTATCACCGTTCAGGTGGAAGCCCGGCAGGAGAGCTTTTTCGCCGGACCCTACGCCTCCTTTGCCCAGAAGCTCCTCAATATGGAGGCCCGCCAGAAAGACCAGGTAAATTCCGTGGTCACCAAGGCCACGCTCATCCCCCGTACCGAGGCTGATCCCACCGCCTGGTACACCACCGACGCAGAGAATTCCACCCTGCTGGCACTCAGTGCACAGGGACTGGTGAGTTTCCCCGAGAAGGCAGAAGCCGAGCTTCAGGCCTGGCGCTTCCCGGGCAAGACATCGGCCTCTTTCAACGGAGCCCTTACCACAGACACGGAAAAGCCCACCATCGTCATTGAGTACAAGGAGGTCCAGACCGACACCGGCCTGGTAAACATGCCCATTGAGCACAAAGTGATGGTGGAGAAAACCCTGGAAGACAAAGCCTCCGAGGCTGCCGAGGTCATCCTGCACCTTAGGAAAGAGCGCATGAACATCATTACGGGCAATACGGACGCCAACTTCTACGGCAACTCCATGGAGGTGGCTCTCAAAGAAATCGACCGTCTGGAGAAGGAGTACCTGGCCCTGTTCGAAGGATATACCGTCACCAAGACCTTCAACGGCTGCTTCGAGGTTGTCCCTTCGGCCGGAGCCGGCACCCAGCGTTATCTGGTTTTCCGCCTGATGGACGACGGCTTTGCCACCGAAGGCACCACCCGCGGCGTACCCTATTACCTTTATTTGGAAGAGGAGAGCACCCAGCCGGCCTCAGACGAATCGGCCAGCCAGCGCCGCGGTAAAACCAATCCCCTGCGCTTCCGCACCCCTATGGTGTGCAAGGTCACTTTCACGCAGGACGCCAAGCCTCTCGTCACCGCCCGCATACCCGTGTACCAGCTGGGCCGCGAGAGCCAATACGGAAAATAAACCTAATAAAAACATATTAACACAATGAGCATTCAAGATCTTGAACCCAAGGTAGTCTGGAAGAACTTCTACGCTCTCACCCAGATTCCCCGCCCCTCCCATCACGAGGAGAAAGTCATCGAGCACCTGTACAACTGGGGTGTTTCCCACGGCTTCGAAACCATCAAGGACGGCAAGGGCAACTGCAGCAACGTGATCATCCGCGTGCCCGCCACCCCCGGAATGGAAAATCGCAAGGGCGTCATCCTCCAGGGCCACATGGACATGGTCCCTCAGAAGACCTCCGACAGCACCCATGACTTCCTCAAGGACCCCATCAGCGCCTATGTAGACGGCGAGTGGGTGACGGCGGACCGCACCACCCTGGGGGCCGATAACGGAATTGGCGTAGCCCTGAGCCTCGCCGCCCTGGAAGACCCTTCCGTGAAGCACGGACCCATCGAAGTGCTGGTTACCTACAATGAAGAAACCGGCATGGGCGGCGCCAACAGCCTCAAGCCCGGCGTCCTCAAGGGAGACATTCTCCTGAACCTGGACTCCGAAGAAGAAGGCGAACTCTGCGTAGGTTGCGCCGGCGGCCTGGATGCCATTGCCGAATTCAAGTATCACAAATATAAGACTCCGATCCGCCACAAGGGCATGATCATCACCGTCAAGGGCCTGCAGGGCGGTCACTCCGGCATGGACATCTCCCTGTACCGCGCCAACGCCAACAAGGCCATGGCCCGGATGCTCCTGCCCGTGATGGAGATGTTTGGGGTCAAAGTCGCCAGCTTTACCGGCGGCAGCCTCCGCAACGCCATCCCGTTCGAGGCCGAGGCCGAGATAGTGGTTCCCCAGGAAAACGTGGAAGCCGTGAAGAAGATGGTAGAGAACATCTTCGCCCAGATCAAGGCCGAGTTCCAGGAGAGCGACCCTTCCGCCGCCCTCTTTGTGAAGGAATGCCCCGCTGCCGATAAGTTCATCCAGGGCAGCGTGATGCTCCGTGCCGTCAAGGCTCTCCTCGCCTGCCCCTCCAACGTCATCCGCATGAGCCAGGCCATGGAAGGCCTCACCGAGACCTCCATCAACATGGCCATCGTGCGCACGGAAAAGGGCAAGATCACCGTCACCAGCCTCATGCGCAGCGCCGTTGACAGCGCCAAGGAAGCCCTGGCCACCCGTGTCCGCTGCATCTTCGAGCTGGCAGGTGCCGACAGCATCGTCTTCAAGGGCGGATACTCCGGCTGGACGCCCAAGCTGGGCACCGAGATCAACAAGGTGTGCATGGACCAGTACCAGAAGGTCTATGGCAAGCCCATGAAGATCATGGCCACCCACGGCGGTCTGGAATGCGCCATCATGGGTGCCAAGTATCCCAACTGGGAAATGGTCTCCATCGGCCCCACCATCAAGTACCCTCACAGCCCGGACGAGCGTGTCAACATCGCCGCCGTGGCCCGTACCTGGGAGTACCTCAAGGCCATCCTCGCCAATATCCCCGTGAAATAATCACCAACATTGAATCCTGCTCCCAATAAGTCCCTCCCCCGAGGGGAGGGGTTTCGGGAGGGGGTTAACGTTAAAAATAAATTAACATTTATGTTTAAAGGACAACCTAAGGGCTTATTTGCCCTGGCACTAGCCAACACTGGTGAACGCTTCGGCTACTACACCATGCTGGCCATCTTCCTGCTCTTCCTGCAGGCCAAGTTCGGCTTCTCGGCCGCTGCCGCGGGCCAGTTCTACGCCATCTTCCTGGCAGCCGTGTACTTCATGCCCGTCGTAGGCGGCTGGCTGGCCGATAAGATTGGTTTCGGCAAGTGCGTCATCACCGGTGTCTGCGTGATGTTCGCCGGCTACCTGTGCCTCGCCATCCCGACGGACGCCTTCGCAGCGCGCGGGTTCGCCCTCACCCTGATGATCGGCGCCCTGCTGCTCATCGCCGTGGGTACCGGCCTGTTCAAGGGTAACCTGCAGGTCCTGGTGGGCAATCTCTATGACGATCCCCAGTACAGTGCCAAGCGCGACAGCGCCTTCTCCCTCTTCTACATGGCCATCAACATCGGCGCCATGTTCGCCCCTACCGCCGCCACGGCTCTCACCAACAGCCATCTGGCCAAGGCCGGTCTCATTTACAAGGCCGATATCCCCGCACTGGCTCACCAGTACCTAGCCGGATCCCTTTCTGACACCAGCCTCCTGGAGTCCCTCCAGGCCGGTATGCCCGGTGCCAATGTTACGGCCATGAACCTCACGGACTTCAGCCAGTACTACATTAACAACCTGGCCACCGCCTACAACCTGGGCTTTGCCGTAGCTTGTGTGTCCCTCATCATTTCCATCGCCATTTACCTGGGCTGCCGCAGCTGGTTCAAGCACGCCGACGTGAACGCCCACCAGGCCGCCAAGAGCAATGCCCCCATGGTGGAACTCACTCCCAAGCAGACCAAGGACCGCATTGTGGCTCTCATCTTCGTGTTTGCCGTGGTTATCTTCTTCTGGATGGCTTTCCACCAGAACGGTTCCTCGCTCACGTACTTTGCCCGTGACTACACCCAGAGCACCGTTTCCGGCCCGCTCAAGATTGGGTTCAACATCTGGTCCCTCGCCCTCATCGCCGTATCCGTTTACACCCTGTTCAGCACCTTCCAGTCCGAGACCCAGAAGGGTAAGGTCATCAGCGGTATCGTAACGGTAGCCCTGTGGGCCGGTGCCTATCTCCTTTATGCAGGCATGGACGAGGTTATCAACATCCTGCCCCAGCAGTTCCAGCAGTTCAATCCCTTCTTCGTAGTAGCTCTCACGCCCATTTCCATGGCCATCTTCGCATCCCTGGCGAACAAGGGCAAGGAGCCTTCTGCTCCCAGAAAGATTGGCATGGGTATGTTCGTGGCTGCCCTCGGCTACCTGATTATGCTGGCCGCTTCCAATGGACAGCCGGCTCCGTCCGAGCTGGTGAATGTAGGTGGTGTCTCCCCGGATCCCGTGGTACCTACCTACCTCATCTCCACGTACCTGGTGCTCACATTTGCCGAGCTGCTCCTGAGCCCCATGGGCATCTCCTTCGTTTCCAAGGTAGCTCCGCCCAAGTTCAAGGGTCTGATGATGGGTCTGTGGTTCGCCGCCACTGCCATTGGCAACTACCTTAGCTCCATTCCTTCCATGCTGTGGAACAACGTGCCCCTGTGGGTCAACTGGACTGTCCTGATGGCCCTGTGCGTCATCTCCGGCCTGGTGATGTTCTCCATGCTCAAGAAACTGGAAGCCGCTACTGCATAAGTCAACGTGCCAAGATTATACATCATTAGCGGTCCTAACGGCTCCGGGAAAACGACGGCCTCGTACGGCGTGCTCCCGGAGCTGCTGGACTGCAGTGAATTTGTGAATTCGGACGAATTCGCCAAACATCTGGCGCCTTTCTCGCCGGAAAGCGCCTACATCACGGCCAGCCGCCTGATGATGCGCAAGGTCAAGTACCTCTTTGACCGGCGGGAAGACTTTTGCATAGAAACCACCCTGGCTACGCGTGCCTTGCTCAAAATGACCCGTAACGCCCAGGAAAAAGGTTACTATGTCACCGTCCTGTATTTCTGGCTCAAAAGCCCGGACATCGCCATTCAGCGCGTAGCAGCCCGGGTGAAGGCCGGAGGACACGACATCCCGGAAGAAACCATCCGGCGCCGCTACAACATGGGCCTGCACTACTTGTTCCACGACTACATGCAAACCTGCGACAAGTGGATTCTGGCCGACAATTCCAACCCGCCCTTCGACATCATAGCCGAAGGGTCCAAGAAGGGGCTTATCATCCGCGACATGGAGCGATACAACCTGGTCAAGAGCCTGGTTACCGACCACGCGGAATCCCCTAACACCATCAAGGACGTGACGGAATACATAGCCAAGGAGATTGCCAAGGCCCCCGTCGCACACGATGGCGTACCTTACCAGGAAGAGAAATGATTGGAGAGAAGAATTACTATCTGAATGTGTTCCAGGTGGATGTTCCCGCCCTGGACAAACTCATAGGCGAAGCCCTGGCCACCGGCGGGGGCTATGCCGATCTTTACTTTGAAAACACCACCTACGGAAGTCTGCTGCTACGAGACGGCGCGGTCACTTCCGGAGGAAACCATATCGATTTTGGCGTAGGCGTCCGCGTTCTCAGCGGAGAAAAGACCGGCTACGCCTATTCCGAAAGCACAGCGTGGGAAGACATGCTGGCATCGGCCCGGGCAGCAGCGCAGATTGCGTCCTCGGCGGCCGAAGTCAGTCCCTACGGCACGCGTAACCCCAGCCGGGGAGAGCCCAATCCCAACGCAGACCGCTACCCCATTCTGCAGCCCTGGCGCGGTGCCCCCATGAGCACCTTCCTCCCCTTCCTGCAAAAGTTGGAGGCCGATGTCCGACGCCGCGACGCCCGCATAGTGAAAGTCATTGTGAATCTGGCGTTTCAGGTGAGCAACATCCTCATGTATAACTCCCAGAAAGAGCTCAAATGGGACACCCGGCCCATGGGCAGCGTATCGCTTTCCGTGGTCTTCAAACAGGGTAATCTCACAGAGAACAAATCTACCTCCCGAAGCTTCCGCTGCGGAGCCGAGATGCTCACCGACAGCCTGGTTCAGGAAATGGCCTCCGACGTAGTGAAAGGCATCGACGACCGCTTCGCCGCCAAACGCCCCAAGGGAGGCCAGATGCCCGTAGTCATGGGCGCCGGTGCTTCCGGCATCCTCCTCCACGAAGCCATGGGCCATGCCTTCGAGGCCGATTTCAACCGCAAAGGCACCTCCATCTTTGCCGATAAGATGGGGCAGCAGATCTGCCCCAAGGGCATCCAGATCATAGACGACGGCACCCTCCGCGGCAACCGCGGTTCCCTCAACTTCGACGACGAGGGCATCCCGGGACAGAAGACCTACATGGTGGAAGACGGAGTGCTTACCTCGTACCTGCACGACCGCATATCGGCCGCCCACTACGGAGTTCGCCCTACCGGAAACGGCCGCCGCGAAAGCTTCCGCTACGCCCCCATCCCCCGCATGCGCGCCACCTATATGGAAAGCGGCAACGCCAAGGCCGATGACCTGGTGGCCGAGGTATCAAAAGGCATCTTCGTGGACGAATTCGCCAACGGCCAGGTACAGATTGGGGAAGGCGATTTCACTTTCTATGTAAAATCCGGCTATCTTATTGAGAACGGAAAACTTACACAGCCCGTCAAAGACATCAACATCATAGGCAACGGTCCCGCCGCCCTGGCCGACATCCGCGGCGTAGCGGACGACTTGTCCATAGACCCCGGCGCCTGGACTTGCGGCAAGGAACAGTCCGCTCCCGTGAGCTGCGGCATTCCCACGGTGCTAATTGGCAAACTAACGGTAGGAGGAGAATAGCATGGAGAAAGCCATACTTACCCAAGAAGAGATAACCCTGGCCAAGCATTGCCTTGCTTTTGCCATGCAGCAGGGGGCCGATGCCGTGCGCATCACCCTTACCAAGAGCCTCATGAACCTGGTGGGCCTTCTCAATGGAGAAGTGGATAAGACCGCCCATGCCCTGGACCGCAGCCTGCAATTGCAGCTGTTCGTCGAGGGCCGGTTCGGCTCCTTCTCGTCCAACCGTCTGGAGAAGGAAGGCCTGGAAGCCTTCATCCGCGAAGCCATCGGCACGGTCAAAATGCTGGAGGCCGATGCCTTCCGCGCCCTCCCCGCCCCCGAGCGCCTGGCCAAGGACGCCGTCACCGGCCGAGAACTGGGCCTGTATGACACAGAGTATGAATCTCTCACCGCCGAAAAGCGGAGAGAAATGGCCCTGAGCTCCATGGCCTGGCCCCGCCTCTCCTCCGCTCATCCCGGAAACTCCTGGAAACTCATCTCCGAGGAAGGCGAATACAGCGATTCCGTCTTCGACAGCCTTACCCTGGACTCCCAGGGGCTGGAAGCGCGGCATACGGAAACTTCCTTCGAAATCGGCTACGAATCTACCGTGGAAGACTCCGAGGGCCGGCATTTCTCCAGTTACTGGTGGGATGCCACGCCCCGCCTCAAGGACCTGCAGCTCAAGGACTGTGCAGAGAAAGCCTGCCAGCGGGCCGTGGCGCAGCTGGATCCGCAGGGCGTTCCCAGCGGAAAATACACCCTTATCCTGGAAAGCGAATGTGCCTCAAAAGTAGTTACTCTGGTACTCAATGCCCTGGGTGGTTACAGCCTCCAGCAGAAGAACTCCTTCTTAACGGACAGTCTGGGCAAACAGCTGTTCCCCGAAGGCCTCACCATCCTGGATGCCCCCCGCACTCCGGGCGACACCGGCTGCCGGCTTTTTGACAGCGAAGGCGTTGCCACCCGCGAGATGCCCATCATCCAGAACGGCGTGGTAAAGACTTATTTCCTGAATACTTACATTTCCCGCAAGATGGAGATGGAACCCACCGTCGAAGACGCCACCCGCGTAAAAGTACTGCCCTTCGGCGGCTGCCGCACGCAGGAAGAAGTCCTGGCAAAAATGCGCGACGGAATCCTGGTCACGGGCTTCAACGGGGGCAATTCCAACCCCGCGACGGGTAACTTCTCCTACGGCATCGAAGGCTTTCTGATCAAGGATGGCAAACGAGTCCACCCCGTGCGCGAGATGCTCATCACCGGCAATTTCCTCACCCTTTGGAACAACCTGGTGGCGGTAGCCGACGACGCCCGTCCCTGCCTGTCCAAACTGGTCCCCACCTTGGCCTTCAAAGAAGTTGACTTCAGCGCATGAAAACCGCCGTCGTCATATTAAACTACAACACAAGGAATTACCTGGAGCAGTTCCTGCCCGGGCTCATCGCCTCCTGCGAAGGCCTGGACGCCGGCGTCGTGGTGGCCGACAACGCATCGGCCGATACCTCCGTGGAATTCATGAAAACACGCTTCCCGGAGATTCCGCTCATTGAGCTGGACAAGAATTACGGCTTCACCGGCGGGTACAACCGCGCCCTGGAGCAGGTGGAGGCCGATTATTACGTCCTCATCAACAGCGACATCGAGGTGCCCCAGGACTGGCTTCAGCCTCTTGTGGAATGGATGGACAGCCATCCGGAATGCGGTGCCTGCGGCCCCAAACTCATTTCCTGGCACCAGCGGGACACCTTCGAGTATGCCGGTGCGGCTGGCGGCCTCATAGACCGCTACGGATACCCCTTCTGCCGCGGCCGCATCCTGCAAAAGATAGAGAAAGACCACGGCCAGTACGACGAGCCCGCCGACGTTCTCTGGTGCAGCGGAGCCTGCCTGATGGTGCGCAGCAACGTATGGAAGGCCCTGGGCGGTCTGGACGAGCGGTTCTTCGCCCACATGGAAGAGATCGACCTGTGCTGGAGGATGCAGCTACGGGGTTGGAAAGTCACCGTGGTCCCCGCCTCCTGGATCTATCACATCGGCGGCGGCACCCTTCCCAACGAGTCTCCCTTCAAGCTGCGCCTGAACTTCCGCAATAACCTGCTGCTCCTTGAGAACAACTTGCCTTCCACCTTGGGAAGCCGGTTAAGAACCCGCGTCAGAATCCTGACCCGCATGTGCCTGGACGGCCTTTCGGCCCTGGTTTACCTGTTCAAGGGCAAGATGGATTTCTTCCGCGCCGTGGTGCAGGCCCACCGCGAATACCGGCAGTTGCGCCGCCCCGGAGAGCTCCTTCCGGACGCCCATCGGCCCGAAGGCCTTTACAAGGGTTGGATAGTCCCTATAGGACTATTCGGGAAAAAGTAGTATTTTTGTAGGATTAAAGGGAACGTACCATGAAAATCATAATCGAAGGTGCGGGACAGGTTGGGTCCCACTTGGCCAAGATGCTGAGTGCCGAAGGCGGTGACGTCACCGTCCTCGACGACGACCCGGAGCGCATCCGTACCCTGTCCTCATCGGCCGACGTGGCCACCCTGCTGGGGCCCAACAGCTCCATTCCGAATCTGCGGGATGCCGGTTGCGCCAAGGCCGACCTTTTCATAGCCGTCAATCCCCTCAAGAACCAAAGCGTCAACATCGTTAGCGCCCTGCTGGCCAAAAAGCTGGGGGCCAAACGCGTGATTGCCCGCATAGACGACGAAGACTATCTGGCCCCCGAGAACAAACTCCTGTTCAAGGATATGGGCATAGACATGGTCTTCTACCCCGAAAAGAGCGCCAGCGACGAAATCCTGGAAATGCTGCGCCACAGTTCCTCTACGGACTCCCTGGACTTCGCCCGCGGAAAACTGCAGCTGGCCGTCTTCAAGCTGGACGACGATTCCCCGCTCCTGGACATGAATGTGAAGGACTTCGCCCACAAAGTGAAGGAGCAGCAGGCCGATGCCGAATTCCGCATCGTGGCCATCTCCAGAGGAGGAAAGACCATCATTCCCAACTTCGACACCGGATTCAAATTCCACGATTACCTGTATATCATCTGCCGCCGGGATGCCATGCCCGCCCTCATCAAGTATGTGGGCAAGGACCAGATTGACATCCGCCGGGTCATGATCCTGGGAGGCAGCGAGATTGGTGTGATGGTGGCCGAAAAACTGGCCGCCAAGAACCTGGACGAGGTCAAGCTCATCGAGATTGACCCCAAGCGCTGCCGCACCTTATCGGCCGCCCTCCCCAGCGAGGTGAATGTCACCTGCGGAGATGCCCGCGACGCCGACTTCCTCCTGGAAGAGGACCTCATGGGCTACCAGGCGCTGCTGGCCGTCACTGGCAACGACGAGGTGAACATCCTCACCTGCGTGGCCGCCAAGAAGATGGGCGTTCCGCGCGTGATTGCCCAGGTAGAGAATCTGGATTACATCCGCCTGGCCGAGGAAATGGGCGTGGACAGCGTGGTGAACAAGAAACTCATCACCGCCAGCCGCATTTACAAGTTCACCCTCTCGGACAAGGTGCGTTCCGTACGTTACATGAGTGGAACCGACGCCGAGGTCCTGGAATATACGGCGGCCCCGGGCTCAAAAATCACCCGGGACATCCTCAAGGATATCGATTTCCCCGGCAATGCCATCATTGGCGGCGTCATCCGAGGCGGAGACAGCTTCATTGCCGTGGGCCATACCCGCATCGAGGCCTACGACCGCGTGGCCGTGTTCGCCCTCCCCGATGCCGTGAAAGAAGTAGATAAAATGTTTAAGTAATAATATGAGTTTACAAAGCGAAAACATCCAGAAGCTGGTGGAGAGGCGCCAGAAAGCCCGTCTCGGTGGCGGTGAAAAGCGCATCGAGGCCCAGCATGCCAAAGGCAAGAAGACGGCGAGAGAGCGCCTGGAGCTCCTGTTGGACCCCGGCAGCTTCGAGGAGTACGACATGTTTGTCCAGCACCGCTGCACCCACTTCGGAATGGATCAGTCCCATACGGACGGCGACGGCGTGGTCACCGGCTGCGGCACCATCGGCGGCCGCCTGGTCTATGTCTTTGCCCAGGATTTCACGGTGACCGGAGGTTCCCTGTCCAAAACCATGAGCGAGAAAATCTGCAAGGTTCAGGACATGGCCCTTCGCAACGGGGCTCCCTGCATCGGCCTCAATGATTCCGGCGGAGCCCGCATCCAGGAAGGCATTGACGCCCTGGCCGGTTATGGTGAAATCTTCGAGCGCAACATCCTCGCCAGCGGTGTGGTTCCCCAGATCAGCTGCATCATGGGTCCCTGCGCCGGCGGTGCGGTATACTCCCCCGCCCTCACGGACTTCACCCTAATGGTCAAGAATACCTCCTATATGTTCCTCACCGGCCCGGCCGTCGTGAAGAGCGTGACCGGCGAGCAGGTGAGCCAGGAAGATCTGGGCGGAGCCTCCGTCCACGCTTCCAAGAGCGGTGTCACCCATTTTGCCGCCGAAACCGAGGAAGAGGCCATCGCCACCATCAAGGAACTCATAGGCTACCTGCCCCAGAATAATCTGGAGACCGCTCCCTTCAAGGAAACGGCCGATCCGGTGAACCGCGTGGACGATACCCTCAACAGCATCGTTCCCGACAACCCCAACAAGGCTTACGACATGTATTCCGTCATCAAGAGCATCGTGGACGACGGATTCTTCCTGGAGATTCACAAGGAATTTGCCAGGAATATCATCGTGGGCTTTGCCCATATGAATGGCCGCAGCGTGGGCATCGTGGCCAACCAGCCGGCTGTCCTGGCCGGTGTGCTGGACATCAACGCCAGCCGCAAGGCCGCCCGCTTCGTGCGTTTCTGCGACGCTTTCAACATCCCGCTGGTCACGCTGGTGGACGTTCCCGGCTTCCTGCCCGGCACGCAGCAGGAATACGGTGGCATCATCACCAACGGCGCCAAGCTCCTGTATGCCTACGGTGAAGCCACCGTTCCCAAGGTTACCGTTACCCTCCGCAAGGGTTATGGCGGCGCCCATATCGTGATGAGCTGCAAACAGCTGCGCGGAGACGTCAACTACGCCTGGCCTTCGGCCCAGATTGCCGTCATGGGGGCCGATGGCGCCGTGAACGTGCTCTACGCCAAAGACATGAAGGACGACCCCGAGAACGCCCAGGCCATCTTCGAACAGAAAAAGAAAGAATACGAAGAGCTCTTCTCCAATCCTTACCAGGCTGCCCAAAAGGGTTATATCGACGACATCATCGAGCCGCGCAACACCCGTTTCCGCGTCATCCGCGCCCTGGAACAGCTCTCCGGCAAAAGACAAGAAATTCCCGCCAAGAAACATGACAACCTACCTCTTTAATTTTCTGCTTACGGCGGGCGGGGACCGAATGTTGGAAACGGATCCCCACGGCTGGACGCTCACCCTCATCAGCGTGACAGTGGTGTTCGCCGCGCTCATCGTGCTGTACTTCGTCTACAGTCTCTCCGGCAGCATCTTCTCCGGCAAATTCAAGCGGGAACCCAAGGCAAAGAAAGCCGTCAAGGGCACCCCGGATGCCGAGGTAGCCGCCGCCATTGCCGTGGCTTTGGATATGGAGAACTCCGGTGACGTTTACGCCGCCATCGCCACGGCCGTCCATCTCTACCTCAACGACGCCGTCCACGATGTGGAACCCGGCATAGTCACCATTACCCGCAAAGAGAGCGGCTGGAATAACAAAGCATTGACATTCAGAAAATTACCAAGATAAAAATCGTTACCATGAAAGAATATAAGTTCAAGATCAACGGAAAGGATTACGCAGTGGCTATCGGTGAGGCCGATGGCAAAATGCTCAACGTAAACGTCAACGGAGCAGACTATCAGGTAGAGCTGGAGAATGCTCCTGTGGCTGCCCCCGCAGCACCGGTTGCAGCCGCCGCAGCACCCGCTCCCGCAGCTGCCCCCGCCGCCGCCCCCAAGCCCGCCGGCGCAGGCCAGACCATCAAGAGTCCCCTGCCGGGCATCATCATTTCCATTGATGTGAATGAAGGACAGGCCATCCAGCGCGGACAGAAAGTGGCCGTGATCGAGGCCATGAAAATGGAGAACGACATCCTCGCGGAATCCGACGGCACCGTTACCGCCATCCACGCCCGCAAGGGTGATTCCGTTCTGGAAGGTGCTGACATCGTAACCATCGGCTAATGGATACCATCTTTGACAGCCTCCAGCAGTTCTGGCAGTTCACCGGATTCGCCAACTGCACCTGGCAGCATCTGGCGATGATTGTCATCGGCCTCATTTTCATCACGCTGGGTATTGTGAAGAAATGGGAGCCGCTGCTGCTGGTGCCCATCGGCTTCGGCATCATCATCGGCAACATCCCGCTTTTCTTTGACCCCACCACCGGAATGGGCCTCAAGATAGGCATCTATGAGGAAGGGTCCGTACTCAATATCCTGTACCACGGTGTACGCAACGGCTGGTATCCCCCGCTCATTTTCCTGGGCATCGGAGCCATGACGGATTTCAGCGCGCTCATCTCGCAGCCGCGCCTCATCCTCATCGGCGCAGCCGCGCAGCTGGGTATCTTCGGTGCCTACCTGCTTTCCCTGGCGCTGGGCTTCGCTCCCAATGAGGCCGGTGCCATCGGCATCATCGGCGGCGCTGACGGTCCCACCGCCATCTTCCTCAGCTCCAAGCTGGCACCGGATCTGATGGGCGCCATCGCCGTATCGGCCTATTCCTATATGGCCCTGGTCCCTGTGATCCAGAAGCCCATCATGCTGCTCCTGACCACCAAGAAGGAGCGCCTCATCCGCATGAACAAGCCCCGCGTGGTAAGCCAGCGGGAGAAGATCATCTTCCCCATCGTGGGCTTTATCTGCACGGCCTTCATCGTGCCGTCCGGTCTGCCTCTGCTGGGCATGCTCTTCTTCGGTAACCTCTTGAAAGAGAGCGGCGTAACCAAGCGTCTAGCCGCCACGGCCGGAGGACCGCTCATCGACATTGTCACCACCCTCATCGGGCTTACCGTGGGTGCCTCCACCCAGGCCGATGTGTTCCTGAGCGGCCGTTCCGTCCTCATCTTCGGACTGGGTCTGGCTTCCTTCGTGATTGCCACCACCTTCGGCGTCAGCTTCGTGAAATTCATGAACCTGTTCCTGCCGGAGGGCAAGAAGATCAACCCGCTCATCGGCAATGCCGGTGTATCGGCCGTCCCGGATGCCGCCCGCGTGTCGGAAGGCGTCGGCCTGGAATGCGACCCGTCCAACCACCTGCTAACCCATGCCATGGCCCCCAATGTGGCCGGCGTTATCGGCTCGGCCGTTGCAGCCGGTATCCTGCTGGGATTCCTCGGATAAACCAACCTATTTAATAACCATGCTATTTTACAAAAAACTGACTTTGTTGGCGGCGGCCGCCCTTTGGCTGGTCGCCTGCTGTCCTAAGGTCGAAAACGGCAGCATCCGCCGCGCCTCCCCCATGTCCCAGGGGATGAGCGCAACGCGCCTTGCCCTCATTGACAGTGCCGTCAATGCCTCCATCGCCGCCGGAGAAATCCCCGGTGCCGTGGTGGGCGTGGTGCGCAATGGCCACCTGGTGTATGAAAAAGCCTTCGGATACAAGTCCCTGGTACCCGAAAAGGACACCATGACCCTCGAAACCATGTTCGACATGGCCTCTGTGTCCAAGTGCGTGGGAACCACCCTTTCCTTCATGCAGCTGGTAGAGCAGGGCAAGGTCCGCCTGGTAGACCCGGTGAACCATTATTTCCCGGATTTCCAGCCGTGGGAAGACCCCGATACCCACGAGAAGGTGGACATCACCGTCCAGGACCTCCTCACCCATTCTTCGGGCCTGGCCGCGTATCTGCCCAACGTTCCGGCTTACATCGCAGAATTCGGCGAAAACACGCCGGATTCCCTCATGATGTACATCTCTACCCGCATTAAGCGCAACTTCCGTCCCGGCACCCAGCAGCTCTACAGCTGCCTCAACTTCATCACCCTGCAGAACATCCTGCAGAAGGTTACCGGTGAGCGCCTGTGCGATTACGCCCAGAAGAACGTCTTCGACGTGCTGGGCCTGGAGCACACCACATATTTCCCGCTCTACGGTGAAAAGCCCTGCCGTCCTGGCCTGGAAGAACTGGCTAAGCTCTGCGCCCCTACCGAACTGCTGGAAGACGGTCACGTACTCAAGGCCGAGGTCCACGACCCCACCGCCCGTCTGGTCAATGCCGGTAACTCCGGAAACGCCGGCGTGTTCTCCAATGTGGAAGACCTGGCTGTGATTGCGGCTGCACTCCTGAATGACGGCTCTTACAACGGACGCCGCATCCTGAGCCCGCTCACCGTGAAAAAGATGTTCACCGTTCCCGAGACCAATGCCTACGAGGTAGCCCGCGCCCTGGGTTGGGACACCTATTATACCGGTCCCTACACCAGTGGTGACATTTTCTGCTTAGACGACGTCCGCGGCCACACCGGTTACACCGGCACCTCCATGATTCTGGATCCCGAGACCAAGACCGCTGTGATTGTGCTGGCCCACCGGGTACACCCCAAGGACGAAGGCTCCACCAGCCGCCTCCGCTCCGTGGTTGCCTCCATCGTCGCCAGTTCTATCGGCCGATAAAAAGATTATATCTATTGATTTCATTTTGAAGGGCCTCCTCGTTAAGGGAGGCCTTTTCGTTGAATAAATCCACCTCTACAGGGCCTCCGGAGGTGTTCCAGTTGCCAATGACCTCACCGTCCCGGAGCAGCACCGGCCAGAAGATGCCGCTGTTGTTGTGGGCACGGTGGCTATGGTCAGGATGGAGCACCACGTGGCGGGTTTTGTAGCCTATGAGGTACTCGTCGTAAGGCGGCAGCAGATGCACGCAGCCGCTGCGGAATCCGCGGATACGGCTGTCCTGATGGGAGAATAGGTCCATTCTTTTCCAGCGCTCCCGGATAAGCTCCGAGCCCAGATCCTCCATTCCTTTCCGGCAGTCATTGAGACCCAGGCCGCTCCACCAGGCAAAGTCCTGCAAAGTAGCAGGACCGTGGCTGCGGAAGTACTTCCGGGTCAGCAGGGCCAGGGCTTCTTCCCGGGGAAGGGAGCGGGCTCCCGGCAGTTTATCGGCCACCAGTGCGCAAGTCCTTCTCAGGGGGGTGAGGTCTCCGCTGCACAGCAACCCCGAGTATTCGGCCAGGCGCATGTGGTAAGACAGGCGCTGGTCGCTCATATCCATCCCTTTATCCAGAAGGGCCGATGCAAAGTCCTCCTTGAGAGCGGACTTTTTCCGGGAAAGAAGATCGGCAAAAACTTGCTGCACAGCCTCCTGCTCCGCCTCCGGAATACTTACGCCGTTGGTCTTCATCCAGCTGTGAAGGCCTCGCAGGGCCGATTCCCGGCACAAATCTAGCATCCACAGCAGGTCTTCCCCGGCCACCAGCTGCCAGGTGGTCCGGAAAAGGTGGGTCCGGACAATCCTCCCGGCATTGTAATCCTTCGTGAAAGCCTTGAGGGAAGGCCTCTTGCAACGCATGGCTACCGCCCAGCGCATCATCTTGTAATCCTGAGCCTGCAAGGCCCCCATCCACTCCACCACATCGTGCGGGAAAGTGAACTGGGAGCCGATAAGCTGTTGGTTCAAAAGTCTGGCCGAGACGGGATTCATGGTTTATTTGAGCATCTTCTTGGCCAGGGTGCCCAGGAAGAAACGCTCGGAGAAGGAGAGCTTCTGGACCATCCCCAGGATGATGATGTCCAGGGCGGCGAAACGGCGGCACTCCTTCACGAAGGCGTCCATGTTCTCGGGGCCGTTGTAAGCCACGGCGAATGCATTCCAGAACTGGATCATCTGCTTGTCCGTCATGTGGGCTATTGCCTGCACGCGTGCGGTGCGGCTGAAGATATTGCAGAACAGATAGAAATGTCCCAGGTCAAACTGCGGAATACCATGCGTGGCACGGCCCAGGTCAATCCAATAGGGCTTTTCATCGGCCAGGATAATGTTTCCCATCTGGAGGTCACCGTGCAGGAGCTGGTCGCTTTCGGGGATTTCCTTGACAAACGCAATGAGCCTTTCCTTGGCCTTGCCGCTCACAAGAGTCGTGGTCTCGGCCGCTTCCTGCATCCTCTCCTTCATGGAGGGAATCCATTCGCTGTCCTTCACGGTCTTGGCGTGGAATTCCTTCAGAAGGTTGGCCATCTGGGTAGCGCGGACGTCGATGGTGGAAGGGTCATCTCCACAGAGGCGGGCAAAGGATTTCTTGCCCGGGATTTCCTGGCATTTGACACCATAGAAATCTCCGACCTTCACTATTTCGTACAATTCGGGCGTGGGAACTCCGGTTTCAGAAACGGCCTTCGGGGTATAGAACTCTTCGCGGATGGCTTTTTCCGTAGTGTCAATGGTGTTGACTTTTAGAAGAATTCCAGGCTCGGCTTCGTTCACATAAACGGCACCGTTGCCGCCTTCTCCCACCTGGGTCCAGGTGCTAAGATCAATGCTCTTGTAATCGTCCATAATACGTTCGTTTATTTACTCTTGGCTACAAATATAATATTAATTGCGTTTCCTTCATGCGACAGCATTGGAATTGGTCGGGTTTTTTATTATATTTGCCCTATTACAGATAACACTGAAAAAGCAAATCATATGGACAAACTCCAGGAACTGACCCAGAAACTCTACAACGAGGGTCTGTCAAAAGGAAAGGAAGAGGGCGAAGCCCTGCTGGCCAAGGCACAGATGGAGGCCGATGAACTGGTCAAGAAAGCCCAGGAAGAGGCTGCCGCCATCATAGAAAAGGCCAAAAAGGAAGCGGCCGATTATAAAATCAAGACGGAAGGGGATGTGAAGATGGCTTCCACCCAGGCCCTGCAGGCCACCAAGGCATGCATCGAAGGGCTCATCGTAGCCAAGGCCGTTGAGCCCGTCAAGGAGCAGCTCTCCGGCGCCGCCTTCCTCAAGGAGGTCATCACCGCCGTAGCCCAGCGCTTCAGCACCCAGGAATCCATGGACTTCTCCCTGGTCCTTCCGGAAAAGCTCCAGAAAGAGCTGGAACCCTTCGTGAAGGGAGAACTGGCCAAAACCCTGGGCAAAGGCGTAGAGGCTTCCTTCTCCAAGAAGGTCGCCGGCGGCTTCAAAATCGGCCCTAAGGATGGCAGCTATTTCATCAGCCTTACGGACGAAGCCTTCCAGGAACTGATTGGAGAATATCTCCGCCCCGCCACCAAGAAAATTCTCTTCGGCTAGCGCATGAGCAATTTCGAGTACATCATTTCCAGCCTCCCCTACCTCACCCTGGACTACAAGTACGAGGACGGGCAGGGATTCTATACCGTGCTGGAAGAGATCAAGGAAAACCTGGGAGAAAAGGACACCGAGACGCTGGATTTCCTGCTGGACGGCTTCAATGCCAAAAAGCTGGACGCCGATTTCTACGCCAGCGCCCTGAAGAGCCCCATCGCCTTCATCCGGGAGTATTTCAGGTTCGACCTTAACCTCCGCAATGCCAAGGTGCGCTACCTCAACCGCGTGCTGGGCCGTCCCGAAGACCAGGACGTAGTCACCGGCATGGGTACCGGAGAGGAGGAAGACCTGGACATCGACGGCTACCGCTTCACCGGAGGAGAGTTCGAGGAAGACCTCAAGGTTCAGAACGCACTGGAAAGCGCCAGCCTCCTGGACCGGGAGCAATTCCTGGACGACATAACCTGGGAAAAGATCGATTCCCTGGAGACCTTCCACTATTTTGACATCACCGCCGTCCTGGCCTATGTAGCCAAGCTCCACATCGTGGACCGCTGGCTGGCCCTGGACGAGGAAAAGGGCCGTGAGCTCTTCCGCAAGCTGGTGCAGGAGGTCAGAGGAACATTTAAAGGAGTAAATTACACAGAAGAATAACGTATGAAAACAACTGGTATTGTAACCGGCATCGTTTCCAACCTGGTTACCGTCAAGGTGGACGGGCCCGTTGCCGAGAATGAAATCTGCTTCATCAATCTTGGCGGAGTCAAGATGATGGCAGAGGTCATCAAGGTCAACGGAGAAAACGCCTCCGTCCAGGTGTTCGAGAGCACCCGAGGCCTCAAGGGAGGCGACAAGGTGGAATTCGAAGGCCGCATGTTGGAGGTACAGCTGGGCCCCGGCCTGCTCTCCAGCGTGTACGACGGCCTGCAGAACAACCTGGCCACCATGGAGAATGTCTTCCTCCAGAGAGGTGAATACACAGATCCCCTGGACCGCCAGA
Source organism: Bacteroidales bacterium (assembly GCA_017423025.1). GTDB lineage: Bacteria > Bacteroidota > Bacteroidia > Bacteroidales > UBA932 > Cryptobacteroides. The sequence continues at coordinate 75,172 of JAFPGC010000019.1, read as the reverse complement.
AGACCTGGGACTTCACCCCTATCGCCCAAGTAGGAGACACGGTAGTGGCCGCCGACTGGCTGGGAGAGGTCAAGGAAGGCTGGCTGCCCCATAAAATCATGGTTCCTTTCTCCTTCGAAGGGGAATTCAAGGTGAAGACCATCAAGGAAGCCGGCGCCTACACCGTGGATACCGTCATCGCCGTCCTCACCAACGACGCAGGAGAAGACGTAAACGTGACCATGGTACAGAAATGGCCCGTGAAAATAGCCATCAAGGGATACAAGGAAAAACCGCGTCCCAACAAGATCATGGAGACCGGCGTCCGTGTCATCGACACCCTCAACCCCATTGCCGAAGGCGGTACGGGCTTCATCCCCGGTCCTTTCGGCTGCGGAAAGACGGTGCTGCAGCACGCCATAGCCAAGCAGGGTGACGCCGATGTCATCGTGATGGCCGCCTGCGGTGAACGTGCCAACGAGGTGGTGGAAATCTTCACCGAGTTCCCCGAACTCATCGACCCCCATACCGGCCGTCACCTGATGGAACGTACCACCATTATCTGCAATACCTCCAACATGCCGGTGGCCGCCCGTGAAGCCTCTGTGTACACGGCCATGACCATCTGCGAATACTATCGCGCCATGGGTCTCAAGTGCCTCCTCCTGGCCGACTCCACCTCCCGCTGGGCTCAGGCTCTGCGTGAGATGAGTAACCGTATGGAGGAACTTCCGGGCGCCGACGCCTTCCCCGTAGACCTGTCGGCCATCATTTCCAACTTCTACGCCCGTGCGGGCATGGTGGTCCTGAACAACGGCCAGACGGGCGCCGTTACCTTCATTGGCACGGTATCCCCTGCCGGTGGTAACCTCAAGGAGCCCGTGACGGAAAGCACCAAGAAGGCCGCCCGTTGCTTCTACGCCTTGGAGCAGAACCGCGCAGACCAGAAGAGATATCCCGCCGTCAGCCCCCTGGATTCCTATTCCAAGTATCTGGAGTATCCCGAGATTGTGGAATACCTGGACAAGACCGTGGAAGAAGGCTGGGTTGCCAAAGTGCTCCAGGCCAAGAACATCATCCGCAAGGGTAAGGAATCGGCCGAACAAATCAACATCCTGGGTGACGACGGTGTGCCTATGAGCTACCACGTCAATTTCTGGAAGAGCGAACTCGTGGACTACGTCATCCTCCAGCAGGATGCCTTCGACGCCATCGACGCCCTGTGCCCGCTGGAGCGCCAGCGCTTCATGCTGGACCTGGTGCTGGATATCTGCGCCAGGGACTACGATTTCGAAGACTTCGAGAAATGCCGCGAATTCTTCAAGAACCTCATCAACGAACTCCGCCAGATGAACTACTCGGCCTACGAGAGCGAGCAGTTCTGGGCCTACAACGAATCCGTCAAATCCATGATCGCCTAGCCTTATGAACAAAGCATATCAAAAAGTCTATACCAAACTGGAAGGCATCACCAAGGCCACGGTATCCCTTCACGCCAGCGGTGTGAGCAATGACGAACTGGCCGTTGTAGGCGGCAAACTGGCCCAGGTGGTCCGTACCAAGGGAGACCTCATCACGCTCCAGATTTTCTCCGGAACGGAAGGCATTCCCACCAATGCCGAGGTAGCATTCCTGGGAGAGCCCCCTACCATCAAAGTCTCCGATCAGCTGGCCGGCCGCTTCTTCGACGCCTACGGCCATCCCATTGACGGAGGTCCTGAGGTGGAAGGTGAAGAGCGCCAGATCGGCGGTCCTTCCGTGAACCCGTACAAGCGCCGCCAGCCCTCCCAGCTCATTCCTACCGGTATCGCCGGTATCGACCTCAACAACACCCTGGTATCCGGTCAGAAGATCCCGTTCTTCGCCGACCCGGACCAGCCCTACAACCAGGTAATGGCAGACGTGGCCATCCGTGCCGATGTGGACAAGATCATCCTGGGCGGCATGGGTCTCTCCAACGACGACTACCTGTATTTCAAGGGCCGCTTTGAGGCCGCCGGTGCCCTGGACAAGATCATCTGCTTCATCAACACCACGGAGAATCCGCCCGTAGAGCGCCTCCTGGTGCCCGATATGGCCCTGACCGCGGCCGAATATTTCGCCGTGGACAAGAACGAGAAAGTGCTGGTGCTCCTCACGGACATGACCCTGTATGCCGACGCCCTGTCCATCGTGTCCAACCGTATGGACCAGATTCCGTCCAAGGACTCCATGCCCGGCTCCCTCTATTCCGACCTCGCGAAGATCTACGAGAAAGCCGTGCAACTGCCCACCGAGGGTTCCATCACCATCATCGCCGTTACCACGCTGAACGACGGTGACATCACCCACGCCATCCCGGACAACACCGGTTACATCACCGAGGGCCAGCTCTATCTGAAGGCCGATTCCGACACGGGCAAGGTCATCATCGACCCCTTCCGTTCCCTGAGCCGTCTGAAACAGCTGGTACAGGGCAAGAAAACCCGCGAAGATCACTCGCAGGTTATGAACGCCTCCGTGCGTCTGTATGCCGATGCCCAGAACGCCAAGACCAAGCTGGAGAACGGTTTCGACCTCTCCGACTACGACCACCGCTGCCTGAACTATGCCAAGGACTACGCCCGCGAACTCCTGGCCATCGACGTCAACATCTCCATCACGGAAATGCTGGACACCGCCTGGAAGCTCTTCGCCAAGTACTTCTCCCCGGCCGAGACCGGTATCAAACAGGCACTGATTGATAAATATTGGGTAAAATAACATAAAGTCATTCCCGGCTTGACCGGGAATCCCAAACCTTATGGCCATTAAATTCCAATACAATAAAACTTCGCTGACGGAACTGGGCAAGCAGCTCAAGATCCGCACGCGTGCCCTCCCTACCCTGCAGAACAAGGAGAGCGCCCTGCGGCTGGAGGTGCGCAAGGCCAAGGCCGAAAGCGAAAGCTTGATGGATGAATTGGAAAAAGCCCTCCAGCGTTACGACTACCTGGCCGCCCTGTGGAACGAATTCGAACCCAGGCTCATAGCCATTACGGACGTAGACCTTTATACCAAGAAGGTGGCCGGCGTGAAGACTCCCGCCCTGGGAGAGATCCACTACGAGATCCGGCCCTTCAACGCCTTCGTCAAACCGGCCTGGTATGCCGACGGCGTAGCCATCCTCAAGGAACTCAGCCGTCTGGGCATTGAGTCCGAGGTCTACAAGGAAAAGGCCCGCATCCTGGACTATAACCGCCGCAAGACCACCCAGAAGGTAAACCTTTATGAGAAGGTCCAGATTCCCGGTTACCAGGAAGCCATCCGCAAGATCAAACGCTATATGGAGGACGAGGACAACCTCTCCAAAGCTTCTTCCAAGATCGTCAAGAAACGCCACACCGAGGAAGAGGAGGCCTCTGCCCTATGATAGCTTCCATGACCAAATACTCCTTCATCTTGTTGAACGGAGAACAGATCGACCTCCTGGAGAAGCTTCAGGAAATAGGTCTGGTAGACATCACGCGCAGCACCAAGCCCATTGACGATACCTCCCAGAAACTTGCCGGAGAGGTAGACCTCCTGGACGGCCTCATCCAAGGCCTCAACAACGCCGTCATTCCCGAAGGGGTTACCCCGGAATTCATAGACGGTGACATCGTTCGCCTGGCCGGCGGCCAGATCATGCGCTACTCCGAGGACAGCGTACAGATCAAGGTCCTGGAGAGGGAGGTGCATCACCTGAAGGCCTGGGGAAAGTTTGACAAGGCCGCGCTGGATGAACTGGTCGAGGCCGGTGTTCACCTGCACTTCCATGTGGTCCCCAAGAAGCAATACAAACCCGAATGGGAACAGCAATACGCTCTCTCGGTCATCAGCATAGGTAAGAATACCGTCCGCTTCGTAGTTGTGGGAGAGGATCCGCTACCCGGAGAAGTTCCCGCGCCCGAATGCAGCGTAGAGGAAAAGCAAAAAGAGCTGGCCGAAAAGGAAAAGCACTTCCAGAAGACGCTGGGCCGCATAGCCAGCGCCAAGGACAGAATCCCCGAACTGGAGCAGCTTCGCGTGAAGGCGTTGGAGAAACTGGACCTGTATCTGGCCGGAGTTACGGCCAACACCGCCGCAGAAGAAACCATCGTCACCCTGGTGGGTTATGCACCCACTGAAAACGAGGAAGAGGTTACCAAGGCCCTGGACCAAATAGGTGTTCTATACCTCAAGGAAGAAGCACAGGCGCAGGACAACCCGCCCATCACATTCCGCAACAACTGGTTCGTACGGCAGTTCGAGGTTCTCACAGACATGTATGGCCGCCCGGCTTACGACGGCTTCGACCCTACTCCTTTCATAAGCACCTTCTTCCTGCTCTTCTTCGCCCTGTGCATGGGAGACGCCGGATATGGCCTTATCCTCATTGGGGCGGGCCTCCTGCTCAAGAAAGTGCCCAGTTTCAAGGACATGGCACCCCTGGTGGTGATTTTGGGCGTTGGAACGGTGATCGTTGGATTCTTCCTGCACACCTTCTTCTCCATCGACATTGCCCAGTGGAAGGTCTTCGAACCCATCAAGGGTCTCTTCCTTCCCGACGAGATAGCCGGCTATGCCGGCGGTATGGTGCTGGCCATCGTGGTCGGTATCATACACCTGTGCCTGGCCATGCTGGTCAAGGCCATCCAGGCCGTAAAGGTGAAAGGCTTCTACGCCTCCCTGGGTACGCTGGGATGGACGCTGCTCATCGTGGGCGGCGTAGTGGTTGGTGCGCTGGCCCTTGCCGGCGTACTGGATGCCGCCATCACCAAGTGGATTGTCATTGTGCTGGGCATCGTGTCCGCCATCGGCATTTTCCCGCTCAACAACCCGGACCGCAACAAGTTCGCTAATATAGGACTGGGCCTCTGGGACACCTACAACACAGTTACCGGCTTGCTGGGAGACGTGTTGAGTTACCTCCGTCTGTACGCCCTGGGCCTGGCCGGCAGCATGCTGGGCATGGCCTTCAACAACATGGGCAAAATGGTCCTGGGCGACGGCTCGAACCCCGCCTTCTGGCTGTTCTTCATCCTGCTGGTGGTTATCGGCCACACCCTTAACATCGCCATGTGCGCCCTGGGCGCTTTTGTCCATCCCCTGCGACTCAATTTCCTGGAGTTCTTCAAGAATTCCGGCTACGAGGCCGCCGGACGCAGCTATAACCCGCTAAAGAAACAATAATAAATACATTACAATTATGGAACAGATTCTTGGTTATCTCGGACTCGGACTCGTCCTTGCACTGGCGGGTATCGGCTCCTCCTATGGCACCACCCTCGCCGGTAACGCCGCCGAAGGTGCGCTCAAGCGCAAACCGGAAGCATCCGGTAGCTTCATGGTGCTTTCCGCTCTCCCGGCCACCCAGGGTATCTACGGCTTCGTGGCCTTCTTCATCATGCTGGGCAAATTCACCAGCGGCACCATCTCCGGCGCCCTCTGCTTCGGCATCGGCGTTTCCGTGGGCCTCGCCTGCATGATTTCCGGTATCCGTCAGGGTCAGGTCTGCGCCAACGGTATCGTGGGCGTCTCCCAGGGCCACGACGTGTTCACCAACACCCTCATCTACGCCGCTCTCCCGGAATTCTACGCCATTCTGGGCCTGGTCGGCGCTATCATGGCCCACTAGGTCTCTGTCCTTCACAGACAAGAAAGCGATGATCCTAGGGTCATCGCTTTCTTAATGTCTAAAACTCAGGGATCGGAAAGAGGACGGTGGCGAGGAGGAGGAGAAGGCCGATGGCGAGAAGCGCCAGGGTGCCTTTCCAAATCCACTTGACCCATTGGGCGTAAGGGATGCGGGCCATGGCCAGGGCGGCCATAAGCACGCCGGAAGTAGGAGTAAGCATATTGGTAAAACCGTCGCCAAACTGGAAAGCCAGCACCATGGCCTGCCGCGAGACTCCTACCATATCGGCAAAGGGAGCCATGATGGGAATGGTAATGGCGGCTTTGGCCGATGCACTGGGAATGAGGAAGTTAATCACGGCCTGAATGCCATACATGGCGCTCAAGGAGGCCATCGGCCCCGTACCGTCCAAACCTTCCTGCATGGCATGGAGGATGCTGTCTACCACCCTGCCTTCCTGAAGGATTACGATGATGCCGGAGGCAAAGCCCACCACCAGGGCGGCCGAAAGGATGTCCTTGGCCCCGGCCATGAACTCCTCGGCTATCCGGTTGCCGGAGAAGCCGGCAATGAAGCCGCATATAAGGCCCATCACCAGGAAGAGACCGGTAATCTCCGGCAGATACCATTCCCACTGCGTCACACCCACCACCAGCATAATCACCGTTACGCCCAGTACCGCCAGGATGGCCTTCTGGCGACCGGTCAAGGGTTCCGGGACGGGCGTGGCGGTCAGGGTGACATCGGCCATTTTCCGGGTTCTGGCGGCATAGATGAGCACAAACACCACCAGAAGCACGGTGAGGAGGAGCCAGCAAAATACGCGGTAGCCCAGACCGGAGAAAAGGGGCAGATCGGCCATTCCCTGGGCTATCCCTACGGTAAAGGGATTCAGAAATGCGCTGGAGAAGCCTACGTTGGAAGCCACATACACAATGAGCATTCCCATGAAGGCGTCGTAGCCCATGGAGAGCATCAGCGGCACCACCATCCCTACGAAGGGAATGGTTTCCTCGCTCATGCCAAACACGGCTCCGCCCAGTGAGAACAAGAGTGTAAGAGCCACCAACACCCATTTGTCACGTTTTCCCACACGGGCGATGAAGCGGCCGATGCCGGCATTCACGGCACCCGTGGCATTGAGAAGCCAGAAAGCGCCTCCCACCACCAGGATAAAGATGATGATCCCCGCCTGTCTCACGAAGCCGTGATAGATAGCCGTAAACACCTGCCAGGTCTGCGGAACGGCATCCACGCTCTGGTAAGTGACCGTTCCGTCATCGTCCCTGAGATACTGCCCGCCGGGTACAAACCAGGTGGCCACGGCGCAGAGAACCAGCAGGGCAAATATGATAACGTAAGTGTTGGGAACCTTCATCTTCATGGCACAAAAATAGCGATAATTCACAATATCTTTGTAAATTTGAGCAAACTAATGACGGAAATGAAACGTATCATCGCCCTTCTTGCCCTTATCTTGGTTTTCGGCGCGGTCAGTGCTCAGGAGCAGAGCCCCGAAATGGTCCAATTCCTGAAGGAATTCCCCCAGCGGGCCGCTTTCAACACCCATTCCTATGAGTTTGTCCATGTGACCGACACGCCGGCCCCCAAAGGCTATCAGCCCTTCTATATCAGCCACTACGGCCGACACGGTTCCCGCAGCGACTGGGCCGGCAACTACACCTACAAGACGGTCCGGGATGTCCTGTCCAAGGCCAAGGCCGATGGCGTAGCCCTTACCCCGGCGGGAGACTCCCTGCTGAGGGAATCGGCCTATATCTTTGAGAAATACGACGGCATGGACGGGCGCCTCACCCCGCGCGGCGTCAGGGAGCACAGGATGCTGGCCCAACGCATGTATGACCGCTTCCCCGAGGTATTCAAGCACGGCAGCAAGCAGATCCGCGCCGTTTCCAGCACCGTCCCCCGCTGCATCGTTTCCATGAACGGCTTTACGGCCCAGCTTCTGGCCATCCAGCCGGATCTGGACCTGGACCTGGATACCGGAGAGAAGTTCTTTGCCTACATCGCCCGTGGAGAGAACGGAACCGTCCTGGCCCGCACCAAGGCCGAAATGGCCCGTCTCCCCAGACAGCCCATTGATACCGCAGCCGTATTCAAAAACCTGTTCAAGGACCCTGAGGCCGGCAAAAAGTATGTTCCCCACTTAGGAATGTTCCTCTACAGCATCTACGCTGTGGCCAAGGTGGCCGAAGCCTATGACATCGAGGACAACCTCATGCGCTACCTGCCCTTCGACGAAGTGTACAACCAGCATCAGCAGCAGTTCCTGAGCGCCTACCTCAACCAGTGCAACTCCGAACTCAACGGAGACATCCGCATGCCCCTGGCCAAAGAACTGGTGGATACCCTGGTAGCCCAGGCCGACCGAGTCGCCTCCGGCGCCAGCAAGCGGGCCGCCGACCTCACCTTCGGCCACGACTGGCCCTTCCTGGGCCTCTGCAGTTACCTGGGTCTGGAAGGAGTGGGAGACCGCCTGAGCATGGAAGAAGCCGCCGCCCACTGGATGGCTTCCCGGTACTGCCCCTTCGCCGCCAACCTGCAAATCATCTTCTATCACTCCAAGAAGGCCTCGAATCCGGTACTGGTCAAGTTCCTGCTCAACGAGCGCGAGACCGCCATTCCCGCCCTCAAGGCCATAGAAGGACCTTATTACAATTGGGCCGATGTAAAGGCCTACCTGGCTACGCGCGTCCCTCATACCCAGATCGTGGCGCACCGCGGCATGTGGAAGGAGAACGCCCAAAACTCCATCGCCTCCCTGGGCGAAGCTCAGAACTTCGGCTGCTGGGGCAGCGAATTCGATGTCCACGTAACGGCCGATGACGTGGTGGTGGTCAATCACGACGGCATCATCGGAGACACCAAAATCCAAACCAGCACCGCCAAAGAAGTATGCCAGCACAAACTCAAAAACGGCGAGCACGTATCTACCCTGGATGAATACCTCAAGCAGGGCACCAAAAACAAAGACTGCATCCTGGTCATGGAAATCAAGCCCCACTTCAACCAGGAGCGGGAAGACGTAGCCGTCGCCAAGTGCCTGGAGGGCCTCCGCCAGCACAAACTGCTGGATCCCACCCGCGTGGTCTTCATCTCCTTCAGTTATCACATCTGCAAGGAACTGGCCCGGCTGTGCCCCGGCTTCACCGTGCAGTATCTGGAAGGCAACAAAACGCCCGCAGAAGTGTTTGCCGATGGCATCAACGGCATCGACTACCATTATTCCCACTTCAAGAAACACCCCGAATGGGTCAAGGAAGCCCACGACCTGGGCATGTCCGTCAATGCCTGGACGGTGGACAAGGCCGATGACATCCGCCAGATGCGTGACCTGGGCGTAGAGCAGATCACCACCAACGACCCCATCCTCACCCGGGAAATCCTCTTCGGACGCAAGTAATGTCTTTTGATAAAAAAGCCGTCAGCAACCGGCCTCCGCACATAGCCAGTGCGGAGGCCATGCTGGATACCATCCTGGAACTGGGCATCGTTCCCTTCTTCGAGAACGTCATTCCCGGCTACTCCATTGAGGAAATGACGGCTCCGGAAAACTGGTTCGACACCCAGGAAGACCTCTCCTACACCCCCTGGGACTGGAAAATCCCCTGTGTCCAGAGCGGCGAAATAGCCTATGGCAAATTCCTCCTGGGCGGCAAGGCGGCCTTCGCCACCATCGAGTGGTACCGCGAACTGCGCAACTACCGCCAGGCCCAGTCCAAATACCAGCCCGATGCCGCCCAGCAGCAGATTCTGGCCTATCTCAAAGAAAACGGAAGCATCGGCATCAAAGAAATCCGCGGCCTGCTGGGCATCAAGAAAGGACAGGCCGATGCCCACATCACCCGCCTCATGATGCAGTGCCGCGTCATCACCGGCGACATCATCCGCGTCTACCGCGGGCAGGACCTCCACTACAACGGCTGGCAAGTCTCCTCCTTCTGCACCCCCGAAGACCTCTTCGACACTGCCGCCACACCCTTTTTCGCCGGCTTCGAGGCCGCGCAGGACCATTCCCTGCAAGTCCACCACTCCCCCGAAGAATCCTACGCCCTCCTGGCACAAAAAATCCGCAGCCTCCACCCGGAAGCTACGGATAAACAAATTGCCAAAATCCTGGCCTAATACTCTCTGGCCCCGAAGATATCGGTCCCAATCCGCACCATCGTGGCCCCATGTCTGACCGCAATCGGCCAATCCTGCGACATACCTATAGATAATATGTCAAAGCCGGGAAGCTGGATACTTCTAAACAGCTTCTCAATGCGAGCAAAGTCCGCATCAATCACAGCCTCATCCTCGGTATTCGTCGCCATTCCCATCAACCCCCGAAGACGAATACTGCTAAGCGGAGAAGGTGTACCCTCTGAAACCTGTAGCCGCCCATGGCTACATAATATACTTAGTATTTCGTCTTCGGTAAACCCCTGCTTGGTTTCTTCGGCCCCCAGATGCAACTCCAGGAGCACATCTATTACCTTATTATTGGCAGCGCCCCAGGCATTGATGGCTTCCAGAAGATGCAGCGAATCTACGGACTGCACCAGTGAGACATGCGGCAGCACCAGCTTGAGCTTATTGGTCTGGAGATGGCCGATGAAATGCCACTGGACATCGGCCGGCATTGACGGGACCTTGGCGGCCAGCTCCTGCGGGCGGCTTTCGGCAAAGATGCGCTGACCGGCATCGTAGGCCTCCATGAGGCGTTCCACGGGGTGGAATTTGGAAACGGCCACCAGAGAAACTTCTGGAGGTAATAACTGCTTAATCTTATGTAGTTGCTCCCCTACCATAAAAGAGATGCCCGGTCAAAGCCGGGCATGACGTTTAGCGTTTTTTACCTTTCTGCTGTTGCTTCTGCATTTCCCTCTGCATCTTCTGGGCCTCTTCCAGGCGCTGCTGCCACTTGCTCTTGGGCGCAGGCTTGTTCTCGGCCGCCTTTACCTGGGCGACTACCTTCTCCGGATCCACCACCCATTTGCGGATGACCCAGGTCTCCAGCATGGTGATGAGGTTGCTCAGGAGGTAGTAGTAGCTAAGGCCGGAGCTCAGGTTGTTACAGATGAAGAACATCATGATAGGCATCATGTACAGGCTCATGGCCTGCATCATCTTGGCATTGGGATCGTTGCCGGCCGTCTGCTGCTGCATGATCTTGGAATAGAAGAACATGGAAGCGGCCATCAGGAGGGCGAAGAGGGAGATGTGATCCATTCCCAGGATGCTGGTACCCCAGCTGATGATGTCATCATAGGTGCTCAGGTCCTCGGCCCAGAGGAAAGGCTGCTGACGCAGCTCGATGGAGGCCGGGAAGAAGCGGAACATGGCCCACAGGATGGGCATCTGCAGCAGCATGGGCAGACAGCCGCCCATAGGTGAGGCACCGGCCTTCTTGTACAGGGCCATGGTCTCCTGCTGCTTTTTCATGGCGTCCTCCTGCTTGGGATACTTGGCATTGATCTTCTCGATGAAGGGCTTCAAAGCCTGCATCTTGGCGCTGGAAGAATACGTCTTGTATGCGAACGGCAGCACCACAATCTTGATGAAGATGGTCATCAGGAGGATGATGATACCGAAATTGGCGATAGACTTGTGCAGCCAGTCGAACAGCGGGATAATCACATACTTGGTGAATACGCCGATGATCTTACCGCCCAGCGGAATCACCTTCTCGTAGGAATGGCCATAAGCCTTCAAGCCCTTATAACTGTTGGGGCCGAAGTAGAACTCGAAAGGCACGTCAATGCGCTCCGCTCCCCTGGTCTGGTTAATGGAGGTACGCATGGAAGCGCTGCAGTTCATCAGGTCGTGGGAAGGATCTTCCTTGGGAACAAAATCGATGGAGAAGTCTCCGAAGCTGAAGTACTGCGGGGCGCGCATGATGGCGCTGAAGAACTGCTGCTGGAAGGCAAACCATTCGATATTGTTGGAGAAGCGCTTGTTGCCTTTTCGGCCATTGCCGATATTGGCCGGCTTCTTGTCGTCCGGGAAGTAGTAATTGAGGCGGGAGTACTGGGTTTCGTTCTTGTAACCCTTCTCCATGCGCGGCAGCGTGGCGTTGAAATTGATGTCAATGCTGCCGGAATTGCGCTGGAAATTCATATTCACCAGCGACAGCGTCTCATTCATGGAATAGGAATCCTTCAAGAGGGTGTACTTCTGCTCGATGTAACCACCGTCCTGCATGGGAAGGCGCATGACCACCGTACTGTCCGAAGAAGCCTCGGGAACATACTGAAACACGAATTTACGCGTATCGATGGCCGAAGGGGCATAAACCGTATAACCCAGCTCCGTCTTGCCGGCCTGTAACAGGTACAGGGGTTCCTTGCCATAGGTGAGGTAATCCTTCACCAGCACGGAATACGGCTGGGCACCCTTGGTGGTGAACACCACCTCCAGCTTTTCGTTGGACAGGGTGATGAGCTGTTCCTCGGCACGGGCGGCCAGGTTCAGGAGGGAATCCGAATACACCGGAGCCACGGGAGCGGTCTCCACGGCCTGGGCCACGGAATCAGCCACGGCGGCTTCCTGCGGATGCTCTGCCCTCCAGGCGCTGTCCAGCTGATACTGGGCGTAGGCCTCGGCAGCGGCTATGGAATCCAGTTGGGCCTGGTACTCCTGCTGCTTTTTAACTTGACGGCTCTGGTACCCGAAGAAGCCCACCATGATGAGGGCTATGAGTACAAAGCCGATAACTGAATTCTTATCCATAGGCTACTCCTGAGACTCCTCCTGTTCTTTGGCACGGATCTGGGCCTTGAGGTCTTCCAGTTTGGCCTTGGCGGCGTCGATGCGCTCCTGCATCTGGGCCTTGAGCTTTTCGGCACCCTTGGAAAGGCCGAAGAAACCGATGTTGTTCTCGTAGGTCTGAATCTCCTGCTGGAGGGCGTTGAACTGCTCCTTGAGCTTGTCTTTCTCGCTCAGGGGACGACGCTCGGTGCCACGGGAAGCGCCACGCTCATGGCGACGGCCTCCGAAGTCCGGGAACTGGGCCTGCATGGCCTCGCGGTACTCGGCCTGGATCTTGTCCTTCTCCTTGAAGGGGACAAAGCCAATCTCGTTCCACTTGGCGGCGAAGTCCTTGGCAGCGGCGGCATCGGTCTCGGCATCCACGGGAGTGTAAGCCTTGATGGACTCGATGAGGGCCTTCTTGGCGACCAGGTTGGTGTTCAGGCTGCCGGGGCCGTCGGGACGGTTGTCACGGGCGGTGAAGAAGGCGTCGCAGGCGGCGCGGAAACGCTTCCAGATTTGCTCGCTCTTCTTGCGGGGCACGGCGCCAATCTCCTTCCACTGCTTCTGCAGTTCGATGAAGCGGTCGCTGGTAGCCTTCCAGTCGGTGCTGTCCTTGAGGGACTCGGCCTCTTCGATGATGGCCATCTTCTTCTCCAGGTTGGCGTTCATGGAATCCTTGAACTCGGAGAAGGAGGCACGCTTGCGCTCGAAGAACTTGTCGCAGGCGGCGCGGAAACGGTCGTATACTTTCTGGTTTTCCTTGCGGGTGGCAAAGCCGATGGTGCGCCACTTGGCCTGGATATCCTCAATCTGCTTGGAGAGGGTGTTCCACTCGGTGGAGGAGGTGATTTCCTTGTTGGCGATGGCCTCTACCTCTTCGCAGAGGGCCTGCTTGGCTTCCAGGTTCTGGGCCTGCTGCTCCTTGAGGCCTTCGAAGTGGGCCTGGTAGCGTTTGTTCACCACGGAAGTGGCGGCGCGGAAACGCTCCCAAATCTCGTCGCGGTACTCCTTGGCCACAGGGCCCAGGTCTTTCCACTGCTCATGCAGCTTCTGCAGCTCCTTGAAGGCTTCCACTACATCCTCGTCCTCTCCCAGGGCCTCGGCCTGCTCGCAGAAAGTGGTCTTGGCTTCCAGGTTCTTCTTGAAGTCCAGGTCGCGGAGTTCACGGTTGATATCCACCAGGTCGTAGAACTTGGTCACGTGGAGCTGGTAGGTATCGTTGACGTCGCGGAAATTCTGCTGGGGCACAGGACCTACCTCTCTCCAGCGGTTCTGGATGTCGCGGAACTTGGGGAAGGCTTCCTTCATGTCTCCGGGCTCTTCCACCAGGGCCTTCAACTCTTCGATGATGGCCTGCTTCTTCTGCAGGTTCTCCTCACGCTGGGCGTCCTGCTCCTTATTATATTCGGCGCGCTCTTTCTTGTACTCCATATAAAGGGACTTGAAGCCGGCCTCAATGGCAGCGAACGGGCTCACAGGACCGCTCTGCATAGGGACGGTGGAATCTTCCACGGGCGTATTCTCGTCCGGTTCTTCCACGGCGGCGTCTTCGCCGGCTTCGGCCTTCTCACGGGAAAGGCGCTTATAGAAGGCCGATTTCAAAGCCTCGGCCTCCTTGGACCGCTTCATGCGGTCTTCACTGGCTTTCAATTGCTGGAACAGCTCGGAGAGCTCGGCAAGGGTCTTCTCACCGTAGTTCACGGCGGCTTCCTTCACCTCTTCCACAGCATCCTTGACGCTGTCCACCACCTCTACGGCCTTATCGGCCACGGCGGCTACGGCGTCCTTCACTTCCTCCACGATGGGAGATTCTTTAACTTCCTGTTCCTGCTTGGCTACATCTGCGGTTTCATTGACCACAGGCTTAATTTCTTCACTCATAGTATTTAGTTTAATATTAGCTTACAAATGTAGGAATAATGCATCACTTTTCCAACAGCCCGGGCCGACGCTCGCGAGTACGGGCCAAAGCCTGCTCATCCTGCCAGGCCTGGATGATCTTGGGATTGCCGCACAAAAGCACGTCCGGCACCTTCCAGCCGTTGAATTCCGCCGGCCGCGTGTACACGGGAGGAGAAACCAGCCCGTCCTGGAAAGAATCGGAGAGGGCCGATGTTTCGTCGGTGAGAACGCCCGGCACCAGGCGGATGATGCTGTCGGCCAGAAGCGCCGCGGGAATCTCTCCCCCGCTCACCACAAAGTCCCCCACGGAAATCTCGCGCGTGACAATGTGCTCGCGGATACGCTCGTCAATGCCCTTATAGTGGCCGCAGAGAATGATGATATTCTCCTTGAGGCTCAGCTCATTGGCTATTCCTTGGGTAAGAATTTCGCCGTCCGGGGCCATATAGATAACCTCATCGTAATGGCGCTCCTTCTTCAGGTCGTTGATGCAGTTGAACACCGGTTCCACCATCATCACCATGCCGGCGTCCCCGCCGTAGGAATAATCGTCCACGGTCTGCCGGGAACCCAGGCCATACTTCCGGAGATCATGGATATGAATCTCGGCCAGTCCCTTCTTGACGGCACGCGCCGGAATGGAGTAACTGAGCGGACTCTCCAGGAGTTCCGGAACCACGCTGATGATATCTATTCTGAGCATATTTACAGGGTTTAGAACTGCAAAAATACGAAAAATAATCCTTAACTTTGCCGCATTAAGCGCATACTTATGAATTCTCTTCGCGAACTGTATAAAATAGGAAAAGGCCCGTCCTCTTCCCATACCATGGGTCCCAACAATGCGGCCCGCATCTTCGGCGAACGTCATCCCGACGCCGCCCGTTTCGAGGTTACCCTCTACGGCTCCCTGGCCGCCACCGGCAAGGGCCATATGACCGACGTCGCCATCCTCGAAGCCCTGGAGCCCATCGGCCCGGTAAAAATCAACTGGGAAGCCTCGCGTGTGCTGGATTATCACCCCAACGGAATGCTCTTCAAGGCATTCGGGGCCGATGATACCCTGCAGGAAGAATGGACCGTCTTCTCCATCGGCGGCGGCGCCCTTTCCGAAGGCCCCGGCAAGGAGATGAGCAAGTCCGGCGAGGTATACGACCTCAACACCCTTACCGACATTATCGAATGGTGCGACGCCAACGGCCGCAGCATCTGGGAATACGTGGAAATCTGCGAAGGCCCCGAAATCTGGGACTATCTCCAGGAGATTTGGGAGGCCATGAAGGCCTCCGTGACCCGCGGCCTCAACAACGAAGGCCGTCTGCCCGGCCCCCTCAACCTTTCCCGCAAAGCCAGCAAGTACCACGTCAAGGCTTTAGGTTACCAGCCCAACCTCCGCTCCCGCGGTCTGGTCTTCGCCTACGCTCTGGCCGTGAGTGAAGAGAACGCCTCCGGCGGCACCATCGTCACCGCCCCCACCTGCGGCTCTTCCGGCGTTATCCCCGGCGTCCTGTACCACCTGTCCAACGGCCACGCCTTCTCCGACACCAAGATCCTCCGTGCCCTGGCCACCGCCGGCATCATCGGCAACGTGGTCAAGCAGAACGCCTCCATCTCCGGCGCCGAAGTAGGTTGCCAAGGTGAGGTGGGAGTCGCCTGCGCCATGGCCTCCGCCGCAGCCTGCCAGCTCTTCGGCGGCAGTCCCTACCAGGTAGAATACGCGGCCGAGATGGGTCTGGAGCACCACCTGGGCATGACTTGCGACCCCGTCTGCGGCCTGGTACAGATCCCCTGCATCGAACGCAACGCCTTCGCCGCCACCCGCGCCCTGGACTCCAACATCTTCTCCACCTTCTCCGACGGCCGTCACCGCATCTCCTTCGACCACGTGGTGGAAGTAATGAAACAAACCGGCAAGGACCTCCCTTCCCTCTACAAGGAAACCTCCGCCGGCGGCCTCGCTTTGAAGTATCTGAACAAGTAGACATCTTGTTTACAAACCTATCCGGAAGGAAATTCTTTTTTGTGCAGTAGCCCAAAAAAAACAATTCCCTTCCGGATTTCGTATTTCCAGATCTTAGTTTGGTTTTGCCCCCTATTATGGCGAAGATCCCGCTATTCGCAAATCTTAAATTGATTTTGGGCCCTATTATGTTTAAGATCCCCCATATCGAGAATCTTAACCACAATAACGCGTCAATTCAATTTAAGAGCCGATAGGAAAGAATGCCCTTCCTATCAGTCTAAGATTCCGGAAAGTTTTTGTAGCACCCCGTGCAACAAAATAATCCCGCATCACTGCGGGATTATTTTGGTTAGTTAGTAGTGTATTCTTACCTTAAAGAAGAAGGTTAATTAGTTGGTTAGAAAAAGCGTTTCGTCTGGGAAAAGGAGCTTTCACCCGTTTTCCTAATGCAAAGTTACTAAACTTTTTTATTCTTCCAAATTTTTTCTAATTATTTTTTATTAAATAAAATATTTTAAAAAGTAAATCTAACTTTTGCCATGAAATTTATTGGAGGCTGGGGGTAAACTCCCACACCTGAATAAAGATTTCCATCGGCCGGAGAGATGGATTCCCAGCGCCATCCGGACGCGTAATACATGTGATTCAAGAGGTTATGAACGTAGAACGCCACGGTCAGATGACCAGGGCCGATGTCAAAACCCTTCTGAAGCTGGGCATCCATCACAAAATAGCTGGGAATCTCCATTTCTTTCCTCATGGAGTTGTCCAGATACTGCTTTCCCACGTATTTTCCGTCTACGGAGAAGAGCCAAGCTTTGCCCGGCGTAAAGGTCAGGCGCCCCATGCCTATAGTCGATGGCGACATAAGCATGGTGGTCTTCCCGTAGTTGATGGGCACGGTGCCGGAATAGTCGTCGTAAGGGACGTAGGAGGTATAGTCGGCAATCTGGTTCATAGAGAGGGTTACATTGCCATCGGCCTTGAGCCATCTGAGCGGCTGCCAGGCGGCCGATAACTCCACGCCCCGGCGCCAGGAACGGGGGACATTCTCCTTGACGGCGTATCCGGAGGAGGACAATCGGCCCGTCTCCAATAGCATGTCCCAGTATTCCATGGCGTAGAGGTTGGCGTGCAGCACCACCCGCGAGCCGGTGAACTCGTAGCCCGCTTCAAAGTCCACCATCTTCTCCGGCTTGATGGGAAGGCCCGTTCCCTTGACATTTTCCTTGATGTCTCCCCTGCCGGGCTCGCGGTTGCCCACGGCCACGGAGGTATACAACTTGTGGGCTCCCCAAGATGCAGTGATACCGCCCCTCGGGTTAAAGAAACGCCAGGTAGTGTTGTAATTGAATCGGTCTTCCTCGGCCCGGCCATACTCTATCCAGTCGTCGTCCACGCCCGTCATAGAGTAGCGGATACTGCGGTACTGAAGGTCCGCATAGGCCGTGAGCCAGGCCAGGGGGTGGTACTCGGCCCTTACAAAGGCGCTCGCATCCCGCTTGATGGCCGTACCGGAATACCAGTCCGGCGACTCCACGTCTCCCAGGGTCTTGGTCCACAGCACCTGGCCCCAGTGCCCTCCGCGGTAGATGCTCCAGCTAAGGCCGCCGGTCACATCCAGCACGCGGGTGCGGTAACGCAGGTTGGAGTTCACCACCCCGTAATCGTTGTCCATGCCCTTGCGGTAGACGATGTCGCTGCGGGCGGGATTGATATCGGCCGGGAAACCGTAATTCTTGAGCTTCTTGTTGGACTTGTAATACTCATCGTAGCCGTCTCCACGCGTATAATTGACGGTGTTGGACCAGGTGAAACGGTCGCCAAAAGCACGGGTATAGTTGAGCTGGACGTGGTGCTGACGGTAATTGTCCGTCTGATTGGGATAGTAGTGGACATTCCCTTCCTCGTCATAGTACTCGCCCGCCCCGTTGTAGCGGCGGTCCTTGGCGTATTGCTCCAGATCAATGCCGTCCCAGGTAATGCCGCTTTTCTGGTTGCCCATAAGGTAAGTGAGGCGCAGGGAGCGCTTGCCGCTGAGCCAGCCCAGCACGGCAAAGAGCGACTGGGAGTTGACCTTGGCATTGCGGATATACCCGTCCGTATGCCCCAGGTTTCCTGCAAAATTGAAGTAGAAGCCGCCGGGTAGAAGACCCGTAGAAACAGCCCCAGAAGCTATTCCGGTCATATAGGAACCCGCACTCAGTTCCACGCTGCCGGTGGGTTGGGCTCCCACGAAGGCTGTACTCATATTGATGCTGGCGCCAAAGGCACCGGCTCCGTTGGCCGATGTCCCCAGTCCGCGCTGCACCTGCACGGAAGAGAGGAAATTGGTCAGGGAAGGAATGTTCACCCAGAAGACCTCCTGGCTCTCGGCATCGTTGAGAGTGATGCCGTTCAGCGTCACATTGATCTGCGAGCCCTTGGACCCGCGGATGGTCATGGCCGAATTGCCCAGCCCGGTGCCGCCCTCATTGTACGTCACCACCGACGGCAGCAAGTTCAGCGTCATCGGCAGCGAGTTCATAGGATTGGCGTCCTGCAAATCGGCCTTTCCCAGGCTTGTGTAAGTTACGGGAGTCTGTTTACCGGCACGGGAGGCCGATACGGTGGCGGAGTCCAGACGCTCCGCCTTTTCCTCCTGCGCATTCGCAGCGAGGGGCAGCACACACAGTGCAGCAATCAAAAAGCATTTGTTCATTTCCTTACGACGGTATCAACCGTATCAAGTTCAAAGGGACTCTCTCAATCCAGATTATCCGGATACCCCTAATTATTTATTTATTCTTTTCATCTATATCTCTTCGGAAACCTTAGCCACCCTCGGCTATTAGAGGGAGGGGCCCGTGGTAGAGGAGGGGGATGGCAAGCTTGCTTGCCAATCACCTACTCTGCCAGTAGGGAGGGCCGAAGCGAAGCGGAGGGGTTTCCGAAGAGATATAGATGATTATTTCATAAGCTCTATTTGATAGAGTTTCGGCCAGTTTTTGCCGGTTACGTAAATCTTGCCGGCGGCGTCTACGGCTATGCCGTTGAGAACGTCGGTGGCAGAGGTCCACAGTTCGTCGGGAAGGAGACCGGTGCAGTCGATGGTTCCTTCCACCTTGCCGGTCTTAGGGTCGATGATGACAATGGTGTCCGTGAGGTACACATTGGCCCAGATCTTTCCCTTGATCCATTCCAGTTCGTTCAGGTTCTTGAGCGGACGGCCGTTCATGGTGACCGGAAGTTTGCGCACCACTTTCAGGCTCTCGTCCAGGAAGTACAGGGTATTGCTGCCGTCACTGGCGATGAGCTGCTTGCCGTCGGTGGTCAGGCCCCAGCCTTCGCGCGGATAGCCCACCGTCTTCTTGTATTCCAGGGTTTTGGCGTCGTAGACAAAGGCCACCTTGTTGGTCCATGTAAGGATGTAAAGGTTGTTACCCAGAACGACGGAACCCTCTGCAAAGTACTTGGAATTGAGTTTCTTGTTCTGAATGGGCTTTCCCGTATTCACATCTACGGTACGAATGGAGCTGGTGCCGTACTGGCCCGTAGTCTCATAGAGGGTACCGTTATGGAAAAAGAGGCCCTGGGTGTAGGCCGCCATGTCGTGCGGATAGTCCTTCACCACTTTGTATTTGTACTGCGTCACCTGGGCCTGGGAGCAGGCACAGAGCAGTACGCCAATCAAGAATACACTTACTTTTTTCATTGGAACGCAAAGTTAATACTTATTTCCCTTCTATCCAAGCCAGGTTGAAGCGGTAATGCACCCGGCTGCTGAGCAGGTGGATGACCCCGTCCGGACTCTGCGTGCAGGCCAGGTAGCCCTTGGGCTCGGCGTGGGTGGCGTCCAGGGTGAACGTTCCCGTCCAGGCACCGCCGTCCAGCACACGCTTCTTCCCGTCCGTGAGGAGTCTCTTCACAGGCCAGCTCTCCCCTTCGTCGTAGCTCAGTGCAACAAACAGGCCATCCGGGCCGAAGGAGCACAGCATCAGCGGCCCCTCCTGCAGGCGCTTCAGCACCAGGCGCTGGCCGGAGCCGATGGGCGGGAACTCCGTAGCGCTGTAGGTCCAGGTATAGCCTTCATCGGCCGATAGACTGCAGGGCATTTTGCCATCGATGGCATTGCCGCGGCCGTAGGCCATCAGACGGCCGTCTTTGAGCTCTACGATTCCAGCGTGAATCCCTTTAATAATGCTACCTGTATCTTCCCAGGTTTCGCCTCCGTCTTTGGATACGTGCAACGAAGTGCCCGCCTCGCCGTCGGGGCCGGCGTCGCAGCAAAGAAGGATGCGGCCGTCACTGGTCACGACAGGTCCGGCAATCACCTGATGCCGCACCCGTTGCTCCGGCTCAATATAGTGCAGAGCCGTCCAGGTTTGTCCTTCTGTCCGGCGCATGGCCAGGGCCAAATCCTTCCACTCCCCTGCATCTCCAACACCCTGGAAATGAAGGATTTCCCCATTATCCAAAGTAAGCAGGGCGCTGCCGGTCATATTGCGGTCCGGCACCTTGCAGAACAGGGTGGCGGGGCTCCAGGATTCTCCGTCAAATTGGGACTGTAACACCACCATCTCGCGTCCGGCCTCGGCATCGGTAGAGAACCAGATGGCCAGCAGGCCGCCATCCGGAAGCCAGGTAACCGCCGGCTGATGATTATGGGAATAGAACGGGGTGCCATCCACGGGAGCCAGCACATATGGGATGGGTTCTGCGAATAGCGCTCCGTCCACGGATAAGGCCTTTTTGGTGTACGGAGACCCGATTTTCAGTCTCCCGTACACGGATTCACCGTTCTGGGTGTACGGGCCGGCCTCCACAATGCGGAAACCCAACAAAACAGACCGGTCCTCCGGCAGTGAGCCGCTACGGTTGGCGCTGCGGAGGAAGCGCACGGGCGTGTTATGGCTGCCGCCGCGCACGGCCTTGGAATCCGAATCGTAATCATTGATGCACCACTCTTCCACATTGCCGTGCATATCGTACAACCCCCACGCATTGGGCTCAAACTGAGCCACCTGCAGGGAGACAGGCTCCTTGAAGCGAGTGTTTTCCTGCACTTTCCAGAACTCTTCCGGATACGTATCCCCCGTATTATAAGCCGTGGTAGTTCCAGCGCGGCAGGCGTACTCCCACTCGGCCTCGGTGGGGAGGCGGAAAGAGCGCCCCGTGCGACGGGAAAGCCACTCGCAATACGCCGTAGCATCGGCCCAGGAGACCATGATCACCGCCTCGTAATCGGCCGATGAAAAGCCCCCGTAGCCGCGCAAAGACTTGTGCGCAGGATCGAAGGCCTCATATTGGGCGTTGGTGATTTCCGTGGCACTCATGCGGAAGGCCGGGAGCGTCACTTCGTGGGCGGGGGCCTCATCCCATTCGGGCATGGGCGGATTCTCCGAGCCCATCACAAAACTCCCGGCCGGGATGTCCACCAGCACTGGGACCTCAACAGTCGTGCAAGCGGCGCAGACGGCCAGGAATAAAACGGACAGAGCCTTCCTCATCGGGCAACGGTGTACTTGTGCAGGGTCTTGCGGACGGCGCCAGGGCCGGCAAAGAGCTCACGGACCATCCCTTCGATCCGCTCTCCCAGGCCTGCCTCGTAGAGATTCAGGCCGAAGACATCGGCCCGGCTGTAGAGAGCCTTCAGGCAGCTCCAGTCCTGATTGGCAACCCCAATCTGAAGGGGTGCCACAATAGCCTGCAGCTCGGCCAGCATAGGGTCGGGAGAAGGTTCGAACGGAGTCCCGTCGTCCTTGATACCTTTAAGATAGCGGGCATAACCGGCCAGCGTCAGCGGAATCAGCACCAGGTTGGACATATCCAGCCCGCGGGCCACGTACTTCTTGATGGTTTCGCCGAAGCGGATGGGCAGTTTCTGGCTGGTGTCCATAGCAATGCGCTGCGGGGCGTCCGGCATGAACGGATTGGGCAGGCGGCGGTTAATGACCGCGCCGATGAACTCGTAAGGGTTCAGCACGCCCGGATCCACCACCACCGGCATGGCCTCCATGTATCCGATCTTCTGGATGAAGGCACGCAGGTCCTCATCGGCCATCTCGGCAGAAATCAAAGTATAACCCAGCATGCAGCCGTAGATACTCATGGCCGTGTGGAGCGGGTTCAGGCAGGTGGTGACCTTCATGGTCTCCACCTTGTCCACCGTCTCGCGGGTGGTATAGAGGGCACCACCCAGATCCAGCGGCGGACGACCGTTGGTGTAGTGGTCCTCGATCACCAGATACTGCACTTCTTCGGCATTCACAAAGGGCGCGGTGAAGGTGTGCTTCTCCGTCTCAATGTAGTTATTGTCCTCGAAGCCGTCGGCTGCCAGCAGTTCCTTCACCTTCTGGTGCGGACGCGGAGTAATCTTGTCAATCATGGACCAGGGGAAGGTAATCTTGGTCTCGTCCTTCAAGTAGGCCAGGAAGGCGGCAGGCACCAGTCCATCGGCCACCCAGCGCTCTGCATAGGCGAAAACGCCGTTCTTCACCTTGTCTCCGTTGTGCGAGCAATTGTCCATGGACTGCACCGTCAGGGGCAGCTGCCCGGCCTGATAACGCTCAAAGAGCAGGGCGCAGACCTTACCCATGGCAAAGGCGGGGTTCAGGCCGCGGGCCAGATCGGCCTCGTTGAAGGAATAGCCCTTCTCCGTGATGGTAAAGGAAATCATCTGCAGCGAGGGGGCGCGGAAAACCTGGACAAGCCGGTTCCAATCCTCGGGGAACTGGGGATCGGCCTTCAATGCCTCGGTAACAGAGGCGATAACGGTTTTGCCGATATTTCCGTCCGAGCAAAGGCTCACAGCAAGAGAGAGGTTGTCGTAAGGTTTGTAGGCCTTGTCTATAACCTCGAAGTCGAAGGTTTCGGCCACTATGACACCTCGGTCGTACTGGCCCTTGTTAAGAGCCTCGTTCAGGATGGCAGCCGGGAAGGCGCGGAAGATATTGCCGCCGCCGAAATGCACCCACGTGGGCTCCTTGGCGGTCTTCTCACGGAGGGCCTTGATGTCATACTTGGGAAGCACATACCCTTTGGCCTCCCACTCGGCGGCATTGCAATGGCCGCTCAGGATATCTCCAAGTTTCATACTAATCAAAGAATCCGGGTTGTTTGTAAGGAATGCCCAGTTCGCGGTCTACCGTGGCGATGATACCCTGGACCTGGCCCATCGCAAACATGCGCCCGAGAAGCGTATAACCTGCATTGTGCCCATGGGCCGATTCATCCATGATGCCGCCGGGCTCGTCGGTGAACGTCATGCCGTGGTCTACGCGCATGGGCAGGGCGGGATTCTCCTTCTCGAAGATGCGGACGAGCTCGATAAGATCGGCCCTGCCTCCCAGATGCGACGCCTCGGTGAAGTCGCCGTTGGGGAAGATGTGGCAGGAACGAAGGTGGATGAAATGGGTGCGGGAAGCGAACTTCCGGGCCAGGTCCACCACGTCGTTATAGGCTCCGGCCGAGAACGAACCGGCGCAGAACGTGAGGCCGTTGTGCTTGTTGGGAACGGCATCCATAAGCCACTGGATGTCTTCCTCGGTACGCACGATGCGCGGCAGGCCCAGCACCTCGATGGGCGGATCGTCCGGGTGCACGCACATGTTCATGCCGTATTCCTCGCAGGTGGGCATGATGGCCTCCAGGAAGTATTTCATATTGGCCCGCAGCTGGGCTTTGTCAATTCCCTTGTACAGAGCCAGGAACTCGCGGAACTTCTGCACGGGAGCCTCGTCGTTCTCGCTGAAGTTGCCGCTCACGAAGCCCTGCGTCTTGATAATGACGTTCTCCACCAGCTTGTGGTCTTTCTCCGGAGTCATGGTCTTGGCCAGGGCATCGGCCTCCGCCAGCACATTGCGGCCTTCGCCGAAGCCGTCCGGGAACTTGAGGGCAGCCCATTCCTCGCGGGCGCCGGGGCGCTTGAGAATGTAGATGTCGAAGTAGGCGAACTCGGCGTAGTTGAAATACAGGTTGGTGGCGCCGTTGGGATTCTCATGGAAAAGGTCTGTGCGGGCCCAGTCCAGCACCGGCATGAAATTGTAGCAGATGCAGTGGATGCCTTCGGCCGATAAATTCCGCAGGCTCTCCTTGTATACCTCGATCTGATGATCGCGGTCGGGGCCGCCATACTTGATGGTCTCCACCACCGGCAGCGATTCCACCACGCTCCAGCGCATGCCGTAACTTTCAATGTATTCGCGCAGGTCATGAATCTTTTCCCGCGTCCACACCTCACCCAGCGGAACGTCGTGCAGGGCGGTCACAATGCCTTCCACGCCTATCTGTTTGAGCATGGCAAGGGTAATCTTGTCCTTTTTTCCAAACCATCTCCAAGTCTTTTCCATAGTACTAGTATATTAATTATTCTTTAGTCAGATCTAAGGATGTAAAGTTAGCAAAAAATGTAGAGAAATGTGTTATCTTTGCAGATTGAATTGCAGTGATTTTTATTATTTATAAACAATATGATTAAAGTAGATGTTAAAGGCTGTTCCTCCTTTGTCAAGGACGAGCAGTATCAGGCTTACGTAGCCAAGGCTTTCGACGCCTTCGATGTGCTCAAGAACGAGTCCGGCGCCGGCAACGATTTCCTGGGTTGGAAGAAACTCCCCCGCCAGATCACCGAACGTGAACTCCACGACTATGAAGCCATCCGCGACAAATGGATGAAGAAGGGTGTGGACCTCGTGATTGCTATAGGCATCGGCGGTTCCTACCTGGGTGCCAAGTGCGTCCTGGAGGCCCTCAGCCACAATTTCGCCAAGCAGCTCAAGCGCAAGGACGCCCCCGAGGTGGTCTTCGCCGGCAACAATCTCTCTGAGGAGTACCTGGCCGAACTCATGGATCTGGCCAGCGAGCGCAACGTAGCCTGCATCGTCATCTCCAAGAGCGGCACCACCACCGAGCCCGCCGTAGCCTTCCGCATTGTGAAGCAATTCCTTGAAAGCCGTTACGGAAAGGCCGAGGCTGCCGACCGCATCGTTGCCATCACCGATGCCAGGAAGGGTGCCCTCAAGACCCTCGCCACCCAGGAGAATTACGAGAGCTTCGTAGTTCCGGACAACGTGGGAGGCCGATTCTCCGTGCTCACTCCCGTGGGCCTGCTGCCCATCTGCGTCGCCGGTTTTGACATCAACGCCCTCGTAGCCGGCGCCCTGGACGCCATGAAGGGTCTGGAAATCAAGTCCGAGAAGAACCCCGCCATCATTTACGCCGCCATGCGCAACTGCCTGTTCAAGGAACTGGGCAAGAGCACCGAGATTCTGGTGAACTACAACCCCAAGCTCACCTACGTGGCCGAATGGTGGAAGCAGCTCTATGGTGAGTCCGAGGGTAAGGAAGGCACCGGCATCTTCCCCGCCAGCGTGAACAACACCGCCGACCTCCACTCCATGGGTCAGTTCATCCAGGAAGGCACCCGCATTATGTTCGAGACCGTCCTGCACGTGGACAACGCCCAGCGTAGCATGGTCATCGAGCAGGATCCCCAGAACCTGGACCAGCTCAACTACCTGGCCGGCCAGCATGTGGAGCACTGCAACCACATGGCCGAACTGGGCACCCAGATTGCCCACATCGACGGCGGCGTGCCCCAGATGGCCGTAACCATGGAGAAGGTGGATGCCTTCAACCTGGGCGGTCTGCTCTATTTCTTTGAGTTTGCCTGCGGTATCAGCGCCTATATCCTGGGCGTGAACCCCTTCAACCAGCCCGGTGTAGAGGCTTACAAGAAGAATATGTTCGCCCTGCTGGAGAAGCCCGGTTACGAAGAGGCTACCAAGGCTATCAAGGAGAGACTGTAAGAAGCTCCCCTCTGAAAAAGAAAGACATCGGTCCTGACGGATCGATGTCTTTTTTTAATGGCAGGGCCATAAGCCGCTTTCTGTTTTTAAATCTGTCATTTATCTTCGCAACCTACCCCCCGGCATCGGACGGGCAGCCCTCATCTGCCGGTATATTTGGTCTTGCAGGCCCGGACAACGTACCCGCTGCATGTCGCCATGCAACGTCGTGGGCTCTTACCCCACGTTTTCACCCTTACCGGCGGTAAAAACGGCCTTTCGGCCTCCCGCGGCGGTTATTCTCTGTTACGTTGCCTAAAGATTACTCCCTACTGTGCTTTCCACAGGCGGGTGCCCTACCCTGTGCGGACTTTCCTCAGCGCCACTTCCTGAAACGGGGGCCCGGCAGTGGAGCCGCGACAGATCGTCCTACCATCTTTTGGGGGCTCCGCCCCCATAAATGTCCCCCGCGGCCTTTTCGCCTTTCCGTTTTTGCTTTCGCAAAAACCCGGCCCGGCCGGGCGCCTGCAGGCGCCTTGGGTTTGCAAATATAGCTAAATTTTTGCAAACCATTGCAGGGACTTCTGGCAGAGGGCCGAGATGGAGGCCCAGTCGCCGGAGGCAATCACTTCCTTGGGGAAGAGCTTGGAGCCCATGCCCACGGCGGTTACGCCACTCTTGGCCCAGGCCGACAGGTTATCCTCCGTGGGTTCCACGGCGCCTGTAGCCATGAGCATGGCCCAGGGCAGCGGAGCCAGTACGTTCTTCACGAAGGCGGGACCGCCCACGGTGCCGGCCGGGAAGACCTTGACCAGGTCGCAGCCCAGTTCCTGGGCTTTTACGACTTCCGTCACGGTGCCGCAGCCGGGGCTGTAAGGCACGCCGCGCCGGTTGGCCAGTTTCACCACTTCCTCCACCATGCAGGGGGATACCAGGAAATCGGCCCCCATCTGCAGGTAGATGGCGGCGGTGGGTGCATCCAGGATGGTGCCGGCCCCCAGGGCCATTTCGGGGCATTCGGCCCTTACGAAAGCCATCACTTCCTTGAATACTTCGTTGGCGCCGTCGCCTCGGTTGGTGAACTCGAACGCACGAATACCGCCGTCGTAGCAGGCTTTCACCACCTTCCTGGTAAGCTCTGCATCCTTGTTGTAGAACACCGGCACAATGCCTGTGCCCCGGATAATACCAATCGTATCGATCTTATTAAACTTTGCCATAGTCTATATCTTACTTCTATGCAAAGGATACACCCTTGCTGTTAATTATCTGCTGACACGGCCGGAGCCGCCGCCTTGGATGAGACCTTCCACCTCGGCGACCGTCACGCGGTTGTAGTCGCCCAGGATGGTGTGCTTGAGGCAGGACGCTGCTGCAGCGAACTCAATGGCTTCCTGGTCGGTTTCATAGGCCAGCAGGCCGTAGAGGAGGCCGCCCATGAAGGAATCGCCGCCGCCCACGCGGTCCACGATGTGGGTAATGTCGTAACGCTTGCTCTGCCAGAGGGTCTTGCCATCATACAGCACGCCGCCCCAGGTGTTGTGGTTGGCGTTGATGGAACCGCGAAGGGTCACGGCCACCTTCTTGCAACGCGGGAACTTGGCCATGAGCTGCTCGCCCACGCTGATGAAGATGCGCTGGTCAATCTCGCCGCCGGTCTTTTCGGCGTCGAAGCCTTCGGGCTTGATGCCGAACTCTTTCTCGGCATCTTCCTCATTGCCCAGGATGAGGTCGCAACCTTCGACCAGGGCGGGCATCACCTCGGCCGCCGTCTTGCCGTATTTCCACAGCTTCTTGCGGTAATTGAGGTCACAGGACACTTTCACACCCATCTCGTTAGCTACTTTGATAGCCTCCAGGCAGGCGTCGGCCGCACCCTGGCTCAAAGCGGGCGTAATGCCGGTCCAGTGGAACCAGTCGGCCCCTTCCAGCACTTTGTGCCAGTCCACCATGCCGGGTTGGATTTCGGAGATGGCGCTGTGCTCGCGGTCGTAGATGACCTTGGAGCCGCGGGCCACGGCACCCGTTTCCAGATAATAGATGCCCACGCGGTCGCCGCCATAGACTATCCCATCCGTTTTCACGCCCAGGCCCTTGAGCTCAGCCGTGCACATATCGGCAATATCGTTCTTGGGAAGACGCGTCACAAAATGGGCGTCAATGCCGTAATTGGCCAGCGACACAGCCACGTTGGCCTCACCGCCGCCGAAGGTTGCCTCGAAGGAATGGGCTTGCGAAAAACGCTGGTAGCCCGGGGTGGCGAGTCGAAGCATGACCTCGCCGAAAGTTACTACTTTTGCCATAATGTATTATTGTTGATTATCTTTCTTAGCGCATTGTTCATCCACCTTCGCGAACCAGGCATCGGCGGTCTGGACCTCTCCCTTGGACCAGCAGGAACCGAAGCGGTAACGGAAAGGTTCTCCGGGGCGCACGGTGCCTGTTACCAGGGCATGGTCCAAGTCGGGATTGCAGCACACCCCGCAGTTATCCTGCAGGGCCACGACAGCCACTCCCAGCATTCCGTCCTCGGGCTCGATGCTCTGGTCGGAGGCATGCTCCCAGATGGCGATGCAGCCTTCACCCTCATGGGTGGTTTCTACGGTTCCCTGGGCGCCATGGAGCTTGATGCCGGCGGCAACCGTCAGCGTGCCCAGTGAATCCGGAAAGGAATAATAATCGGCCACTTCCGCGAAATAGCTGCCGGCCTCCAGCGTCACCTCCTTGCGAAGGCTCACCGGAACGCCTTCCACAGCCTCCCAGGCGGGATACTCCAGGGCGAAGCGTACACGGGCAGGTGTCTGTTCCAGCACTTCAAAGGAACGGTAATTGGTGGCGGGATAACGGAGATCTCCGCCGATAATGGGCGCAGAGGCGCCGCCGCCCAGGGAAACCGCCACCTTGTAGCAGTCCTTTCCGCCGTGATTGTGGTGGTAATAGTCCGGATCTTCGTTGACGGCGTGCTCATACCACTCGTCGGCCACGAGTTTGCCGGGAAGCTTGACCCAGATATCGATGCCCGGGGAGGTGGGGTTGCCTTCGAGGGCCTGACCGTAGAATCGGCCGGCAATGAGGTCGTTCTCAAAGACGAAGTCGTCGGCACGCTCCGGAACGGCCCGGGCCATGACTTTCACTTCCTCTGTCTTGGGGCTGCAGGCCAGCACGCCTAGCAGCGTCAGGGCTATGATTACGTTCTTTTTCATATTATCGGAGGTCTTTGGTGGCACACCAGTCCATGTCATTGTAGTCGTCGTTCTCGCCGCACATGCCCCAGATGAAGGTATAGTTGCGGGTGGCGCAGGCGCTGTGGATGCTCCACTGAGGGGAGATCACGGCCTCCTCGTTGTGCATCCAGATGTGGCGCGTTTCCTGGGGCTCGCCCATGAAGTGGCACACCGCGGCGTCTTCGGGCACTTCAAAGTAGAAGTACACCTCCATGCGACGGTTGTGCGTATGGGCCGGCATGGTGTTCCAGGTGCTGCCGGGAGCCAGTTCGGTCATACCCATCTGAAGTTGGCAGCAAGGCACGACCTCTTTCACCAGCAAACGGTTGATGGTCCTTTCGTTGCTCTCTTCCAGGCTGCCCAGGTGCATCACCACGGCGTCTTTCTTGGACACCTGCTTCACGCCGGTCTCGCGGTGGGCGGTGGCGGAGCAGAAGTAGAAGTGGGCCGGATGTTCGGGATCCACGCTCTTGAAGGTAACGTGACGGTTGCCACGACCCACGTAAAGGGCCTCCTTGAAAGGAATGGTATACTCCTCCTCCCCTACTTTCACGATACCCGTTCCGCCTACGTTGATGATGCCCAGTTCGCGGCGCTGGGTGAAGTACTCGCTGCGAAGGATTTCCGGGGGTGTCAGGACCAGTTCTTCCTGCACCGGCACGGCGCCGCCGGCGATGATGCGGTCGAACATGGAATAAACCATATTGATTTCGTCCGAAACCATCAGGTTCTGGACCAGGTATTCTCCCCGGATGCGGGCGGTGTCGTAATGCCTGGCATCCACGTTGCTGGATGCTTGGCGGACAGAACAATTCACTTTTGTCATATTGTTATTCAATTACTTAGGCTGTTTACCAATATAGGCCAGAATACCTCCGTCCACATAGAGGATGTGGCCGTTGACCGCGTCGGAGGCCCTGGAAGCCAGGAATACGGCCGGACCGGCGAGTTCGTCGGGATCCAGCCAGCGGCCGGCAGGGGTCTTGGCGCAGATGAAACTGTCGAAGGGATGGCGGCTGCCGTCGGCCTGGCGTTCACGCAGCGGAGCGGTTTGCGGCGTAGCAATATAACCGGGACCGATGGCATTGCACTGAATGTTATACTCTCCATATTCAGAGCAAATGTTGCGCGTAAGCATCTTGAGGCCACCCTTGGCGGCGGCATAGGCACTCACGGTCTCGCGGCCCAGTTCGCTCATCATGGAGCAGATGTTGATAATCTTGCCTTCCCGGCGCTCCATCATCTCGGGGACGACGGCGGCAGCGCAGATATACGGGCCCACCAGATCCACGTCAATCACCTGCTGGAACTCGGCCCGGGTCATCTCATGCATGGGAATGCGCTTGATGATGCCGGCATTGTTCACCAGGATATCGATTGGGCCGATTTCGGCGTGAATGGTATCCACCAGTTTCTTCACGGCCACCTCATCGGTGACATCACACACGTAGCCGTGCACGTTGGTGATTCCGGCGGCTTTGTAAGCCTCCAGACCCTTTTCCATGGATGCCTGGTTGGACGTGTTGAAGATGATGTTCTCCACGCCGGCTTCCACGAAAGCCTTGGCAATGGCGAAGCCGATGCCATAAGCCGCACCGGTCACCCATGCATTTTTGCCTTTTAAAGAGAATAGATTCATATATAGATACTTAATTGATACTCAAATCTTGTATTTCCAACCATCCCGCGTCGTTCTTACGGGCAGGACGATTGCAATAAAAACCAAATTTTGCGCCTATCCAAAGTTCCGGACGGGCTACAAAACACTGCGGAACGCGCTGCCATTTTTTGCCGCCGTCCAAACTGTAACTGAACTGGCACAGCGGTTCCGGAACGTCCCCGGCACGTTCACGCGGTTTCACCTCCAGACGCACACGCACCACGGCGCGCCTGTAAGAGGGATACTTGACCAAAGGCACATTCCGGGATTCGTGCCGGTGATCTATCTCCACGGCGTCCCACGGAACGTCGCAGAGGGGAATAACCTCTTCCGATGCTCCTTCAGAGGCTTTTTCACAAACGATAAACTGAAGCTGGACACCTTGGCGGGTATCCTGCAATTGCAAAGCGGCATAGCTATTGCCGGTAACGGCAAAGCCGGCCGTTTCCCCATGCTGTTCCAGCTGGGGATTGGGCATAAAGGCCAGAGTAGCCTCAACGGTGAACGACTCGGCCGGAAACTTCTGCGAGAGGAGGTTGGGGCTGTCCCAAAGTCCCTGGGCCTTTTGCTCCACGCTGTATAGCCTGACTCCACCGTTCGGCAGCGCCTGATGCCAATAGGGGCTGGGGACGGCCGGATACTGCCAGGCCAGCGCCAAGCCATAAGGGCCGGCCGGCTCCGTTACATGCTTTAAGGCGTTTTCATGTAATTCGTGGCTGGGGATGCTCCCGCCGGCTACGGGCTGTCCCACGCCATCTCCGTCGGGGTCTTCGCCGATGACCGGCCAGGCATCGGCCCTCCAAACCATAGGCTGCAGATGTACAATCCGGCCATAGGCGCCTTTGTCCTGGAAATGCAGAAACCAGTCTTCCCCGCCGGGGGTTGAAACCCATGCACCCTGATGCGGCCCGTTGATGGTCCCGGGTGCCCAGGCCATTACCACGCGTTCCTCATAGGGACCGTCCAGGGATCTGGCCCTTAAAACACTTTGCCAGCCAGTAGCTACGCCGCCAGCCGGAGCAAAGATATAATACCACTCCCCTCTCCTGTACACCTTGGGGCCCTCGATGGTGGGCTGCGTCAAGTGTCCGTCATAGATAATCCGGGAAGGGCCTGTGACGGCCGATGCATCGGCATTGAGCGGGGCCAGGAATAAGACGCTCTTGAGTCCGGCCCTGGAACCGGCACAGCCATGGACCAGCCACGCGCTGCCATCCTCCTCCCAGAAGGGGCAGGGATCGATGAAGCCCTGGGCCTCAACCACCCAAACGGGTGTTGTCCACGGTCCCCTGGGATCCTGGCTGCGGACCATAAAGATTCCCCGGTCGGGGTCTCCGCAAAAAATGTAAAACCAGCCGTCGTGATAGCGGATGGAAGGAGCCCAAGCGCCCTTCCCGTGCGCAACAGGCTGGTCAAAGGCCGGATAGTCCTGCAAAGCATAGGCAATCAAGGTCCAGTGGACCAGATCCGAAGAATGCAGGACCGGAAGGCCCGGCATGCAGTTGAAAGAGGAGGCCGTCATATAATAATCCTCCCCCACCCGGCACACATCCGGGTCGCTGTAATCGGAATGAAGCACCGGATTGGTATAGCGTTGCCCTGCCGCCACCCACGAAAGGCAGCAGAGCAGGACAACGCTCAAACCCATCCGAATACGGTTCATACTAGACCTCCACGGGTTTATACTTGGGAACCAGGGTCTTCATGATGGTCCAACCGATCAAGTAGGCCAGGCCGCAGAAGCAGAACATGATGAAGTAGCCTGCAGGCTTGCCTTCGAAGCCCATAAACTGGAAGGCGGCACCCTGCCCTTCGGCATAGGTGAAAAGGTTACCGGCCACTTTCTGGATAATCATGGAGCCGATACCGCCCGCCATGGCGCCGATGCCCGTGACGGAAGCGATGGTGCTCTTGGGGAACATGTCACCCACGGTAGAGAAGATATTGGCGCTCCAGGCCTGGTGTCCCGCACCGGCGATACCGATGAGGATGGCCGGCCACCAGGGGCTGTAGGCGCCCAGTGGCTGGGCGGCCAGGGCCACCAGCGGGAAGAAGGCGAAGATGAGCATGGCCAGCATACGGCCGCTGTAAGGGTTCATTCCCCTCTTCTCCACGAAGAGCTTGGGAAGATAACCGCCGAACAGGGAAATCACCGTCACAATAGCGTAGAGGGTAAAGATGAGGCCCTGACCCAGCGGGGAGCTGGCCGGCGCATTGAACTGGTCCTGGAAATAGGCCGGAGCCCAGAACAGGAAGAACCACCACACACCGTCGGTAAGGAATTTACCCACGATGAAGCTCCAGGTCTGCTTGAACTTGAAGCACTGCATGAAGGGAATGGATTTCTCCTCTTCAACTGCTTTCGCAGCGGCGGCAGCTTCTTCTTCGGCATCGTCCTGGTGGATGTATTCCAGTTCGGCCTGGTTCACGTGCTTGCTCTTTTCAGGCTTATCGTACATGTACTGCCAGAAGAACATCCACAGGAAGCCCAGGGCACCAATGATGATGAAAGCCATCTCCCAGCCGTAATGCTTGGCGAGCGGCGGGATCAGAAGCGGAGCGGCCAGGGCGCCCACGGAGGCACCGGCATTGAAGATGGACGTAGCAAAAGCGCGGTCCTTTTTGGGGAAATATTCGGCCGTGGTCTTGATGGCGGCCGGGAAGTTGCCGCTCTCACCCAGCGCCAGGATACCCCGGCACAACAGGAAGAGGTAAACACTGATCGTTGAAATGGTTAGCGCCAGTTCAGAACCAGCTTCCACAGCCCGCAGAGCCTCCATGGACTCAAGTTCGTCAATGAACCAGGTGGAGGCAATGCCGCAAGCAGCATGCATCACGGCACCCCCAGACCATACGCCGATGGCGATCAGGTAACCCTTCTTGGTGCCCATCCAGTCCACGAACTTGCCGGCGAAAAGGCAGGCGATGGCGTAGAAGATGGAGAACAGGGACGTGATGGTACCGTAGTGGGCATCGGTCCAGTGGAATTCGGGAGCGATGAACTCCTTATAGGTTAGGGACAGTACCTGGCGGTCCAGGTAGTTCACAGTGGTGGCCACAAACAGCAGGGTGCAAATCCACCACCGCCAGTTGGTCATTAATTTCTTCTGAGTGGACATAAGTCTTAAATAATGGATTTAACAGCTTCGCGCATGCCTTTTTCCTGAATCAGGGCCAGGTCCTTGGTGAGAAGGTCGGTCAGGCCGGGGATGGCATTGAGGTCTTCGCCCCAGATGAAGTTATCGGCCAGGACGCCCTTGGCAACAGCGGTTACGTCGCCGGTGGCCCAAAGGTCCTTCAGAAGTTGCATGATCTTCGGGTCGTCGTTGGGAACGATTTCGTCGTCGCCGCGCTTGCCGCCCTTATAGTAGGTGCAGATACCGGCCAGGCCCAGAACAAGGCCCTGCGGGAGTTCGCCCCTACGCTCCAGATAGGTCTTGAGGCCGGGCAGGTCGCGGGTCTTGAACTTGGGGAAGGAGTTGAGCATGATGCTGGTGACGAAGTGCTTCACAAACGGGTTGCGGAAGCGCTCCAGCACATCGCCGGCAAACTGAAGGAGTTCCTCCTTGGGCAGGTTCAGGGTGGGCAGGAGTTCATCGTACATTACCTTCTTCACAAACTGGCCGATTTCAGGGTCTTCGCAGCATTCCTTCACGGTATTCAGGCCGGAAAGATAACCCACGGGGCTCAGGACGGTGTGGGGGCCATTCAGGAGCGTTACTTTACGCTCGTGGTAAGGAGCCTCGGACGGGACGAAGAGCACGTGCAGACCGGCTTGGTCGGCCGGGAATTCGGCGGCCACTTCCTTCGGGGCTTCAATTACCCACAGGTGGAAGATTTCGGCCTTGTCCAGCAGATGGTCGTCGTAGCCGGCGCGCTCGCACAGCTGGGCGGCGGTATCGCGCGGATAACCGGGCACGATGCGGTCCACCAGCGTGCTGTACACGCCGCAGGCGTTCTCGAACCAGTCGCTGAATTCGGCCCCCAGGTTCCAGAGCTGGATATACTGGCGGATGCATTCCTTCAGGTGTTTGCCGTTTTCGAAGATGAGCTCGCAGGGGAAGATAATCAGGCCCTTGGTCTTGTCGCCCTTGAAATACTGCCAACGGTGATAAAGCAGCTGGGTGAGCTTACCGGGATAGGAGCTGGCAGGCTGGTCTTCCAGCTTGCAGGCAAGATCGAAGGCGATGCCGGCCTCGGTGGTGTTGGAGATTACGAAGCGGATTTCCGGCTGCTCGGCCAGCTTGAGGTACTGGTCAAACTGCGTGTAGGGATTCAGGCCGCGGGAAATCACATCGATCAGGTCCACGCTGTCCACAGGTTCGCCGTTCAGCAGGCCCTGGAGGTTCAGGTGATACAGGCCATCCTGTTCGTTCAGCCATTCCACCATGCCTTTTTCGATGGGCTGGACCACCACCACGGAACCATTGAAATCGGTCTTCTGGTTGGTCTTCCAGATAATCCACTCGATGAATGCACGAAGGAAGTTGCCTTCGCCAAACTGGATCACTTTTTCAGTGTACTGTTTTGCCTGCGGGGCAGATTTGCGGTTGAGTCTTTCCATAATATTTTATTGATTATTAATTATTTACAATGTCACTCCAGATTTAAAGATGGCAATTTCCCGGATACCGTGCCGTTCGCTGTTCACGGGCTCACCGCTGGCTACGGAAAGTACGAAGTCCGTAAAGCGGGCGGCCACGCTGTCCATGGGTTCTCCCTGGGCCAGCACACCGGCGTTGAAGTCAATCCAGTTGGGTTTTCCTTCGGCCAGCGGCGTATTGGTGCTAATCTTGGCAGTAGGGACGAAAGAGCCGAAAGGAGTGCCGCGGCCGGTGGTAAAGAGCACCACCTGGCAACCGGCAGCCGCCAGCGCAGTGGAAGCCACAAGGTCGTTGCCCGGGGCCGATAAGAGATTCAGGCCCTTCACGCTCAGGCGTTCACCGTATTTGAGCACGCCCCGGACAATGCTGGAGCCGCATTTCTGCGTGCAGCCCAGGCTCTTTTCTTCCAGGGTGGAAATGCCGCCGGCCTTGTTACCGGGCGAGGGATTCTCGTACACCGGCATCCCCTGCTTCATGAAATACTCCTTGAAGTCGTTGATGAGCGAGACAGTCTTTTCGAAGGTGGCCTCATCCTGGCAGCGGTTCATCAGGATGGTTTCGGCGCCAAACATTTCCGGCACCTCCGTGAGCACCGTGGTGCCCCCCTGCTCCACAATCCAGTCGGAGAAAACGCCCAGCAGCGGGTTGGCCGTAATGCCGCTCAGGCCGTCCGATCCGCCGCACTTCAGGCCTACCCGCAGTTCGCTCACGGGAACCTCCGTGCGCACATCCCGGGAGGCCACGGCATAGATTTCCTTCAGGCGTTCCACCCCATAGGCCACCTCATCCTCCACTTTCTGGCACACGAACATCTTGACCCGGGACTCGTCCACCGGACCCACCAGCTCGCGGAAAGCATCCAGCTGGTTGTTCTCGCAGCCCAGGCTCACCACCAGTACGCCTCCGGCGTTGGGGTGGTGGATCATATCGGCCAGGACAATCCGCGTATTCTCGTGGTCCTGTCCCAGCTGAGAGCAGCCGTAATTGTGCGGAAAGCAGACTACGGCGTCCACCGAAGACTTCTCGCCCGCAAGGTCAGCCTTGAAGCGCTCGACAATCTGCTGGCAGATGCCGTTCACGCAGCCCACCGTGGGGATTACCCAGATCTGGTTCCGGATGCCCACCTGTCCGTCGGCCCGGCGGAAGCCCATGAAGGTGCGGGATGCCTGGCCAGCCTGCGCAGAAAGCCCGTCCTGGGCGGCTGCAACAGGTTCGTACTTGTATTCCAGCAGACCTTCCAGGTTGGTCTTGATGCAGCTGTGGTCCACCAGGGTGCCGGCAGCGGCATCGCAGGTCACATGGCCGATGGGAAAGCCGTACTTGATTACGTCCTCCCCCGCCACCAGGTCTTTCAGGACTATCTTATGTCCCCGCGGCACATCCGCCAGGAGCTTCACGCCTTCCACCACCTCGCCCGCGGCAAGGTCCTGCAGCGCCACCGCCACATTATCGGCCGGATTGATCTTGATGTACTTCATACTAGAAGTTGAAATAATTCTTGGCATTGTTGTAGCAGATATCCTCGATCATCTGGCCGATGAATTCCATCTCGGAGGCGGGCAGCTTGCCCATTTCGATGTCCTTGCCGAACAGGTCGCAGAGGATGCGGCGGAAATATTCGTGACGGGGATAGGAGATGAAGCTGCGGCTGTCCGTGAGCATACCCACGAAGCGGGAGATGAGACCCAGGTTACTCAGGGATTCCATCTGGCGGCGCATGCCCACTTCCTGATCCAGGAACCACCAGCCGCTGCCGAACTGCATCTTGCCGGGGAAGGTGCCGTCGTTGAAGGTATAGGCCATGGTCAGCATTACCGGATTGTCCTTGGGATTCAGGCAGTAGAGGATGGTCTTGGCCAGCTTGCCCTCCTGGGTGAGCCGGTCGAAGAAACGGTGGCCGGCGGAAGCGATGTCCAGGTCGTGGATGGCATCGTATCCGGTATCGGCCCCTACCTCGGCGAACATCTTGGTGTTGTTGTTGCGGATGGCGCCGATATGGTATTGCTGCGCCCAGCCGGCCTCGGCGTCCATGACGGCCTGGTCGTGCAGGAAGGCGCTGCGGAATTTCTCCACTTCTTCGAGCGTAGGAGCTATGCCGATGAGCACTTTCTGGAAAATCAATTTAATCTCAGCATCCGTATATTGGGCCGAATAGAAGTTCTCCAGACCATGGTCACTGAGTTTGCAGCCATTGGCGGCAAAGAAGTCGTGACGCTTCTGCAAGGCATCCTGGAGGTCCCTGTAGGATTTGATTTCCATACCGGCGGCCTCTCCCAGCTGCTGGAGGTATTCCTTGTAAGTGGAGCTCTCGATGGCCATGGCCCGGTCCGGACGCCAGGCGGGAATCACCTTCACGCCGAAAGGATGCTCGGCAATCATCTTGTGCCAGCGAAGGTCGTCGGCAGGGTCGTCGGTGGTGCACACCACTTCCACATGGAACTTCTTGATGAGGGCCTGGCCGCGGAATTCGGGCGTAGCCAGCTTGGCGTTGCACTCGTCAAAGATTTCACGAGCCGTGGCCGGGCAGAGCAGCTTGTCAATGCCAAACACACGGCTCAGCTCCAGGTGCGTCCAGTGATACAGCGGGTTGCGCATGGTGTAAGGGACGGTTTCGGCCCATTTCTCGAAGGTTTCCCAGGACGATTTGGTGCCGCCGGTGAGATACTCCTCGCTAACGCCGTTGGCTCGCATGGCGCGCCATTTATAATGGTCTCCGTAGTGCTTGTCCACCAGCCAGAGCTGTGTGATGTCGCGGAACTGGATGTTCTCCGCAATCCACTGCGGAACCAGGTGGCAATGGTAGTCAATAATGGGCATCTTCTCTGCGTGCTGGTGGTACAGCATCTTAGCAGTCTCCGTCTGGAGCATGAAATCGGGATGAATGAAGGTCATATGTTTTGTGTTTTAAAAATCGTGGAAGAGAGTCGGGGTATCACCCCCGGCTCCCTTTATGAATTCACTATTTCTTCTTAGCGCTGTAGAAAGGAGAAGCGGAGTTCCAGCGAGGGTCGCCCACGTCGGCCTTCTTGAGGTTTTCGTCGACGAGCTTCAGGTTGAACTCGGCCGATCCGGCGCAAGGATCCTCGGTGAGGACGCCGCCATTGTTACCGGTGGCCACTTCCTGGCTGATGGCGCCGCCGAAGAAGCCTTCGGCCACGTTGAAGAACCAGTTGTCGCCCATGACCGGCACGGTGGCACCGCTCTTGGCCAGCAGGGAACTGCCGCCGATGTTCAGGAACAGGTTCTTGGCCACCACGTACTTGGACGGGTCATCGGCCAGGGAACGGATCCAGAGCAGACCGTTACCGGCATCCACGGAACAGGCCGCGAAGGTGTTGTTGGTAATGGCGATGCTGGAGGCGATGGACTTGTCGATGCGGACGAAATCACGGCCGCCGTCATAGAAGGAATTCTTGGAGATGTTCACCACCCCATAAATACCCTTGCGGACATCGATCATGCCCTGACCGGTACCGAAACCGTGTACCAGGTTCTTCTGGAAGTCGAAGAGGGCTACATCGGAGTCGGTTCCGTTGCCGTAGAAGATGCTCTTGTTGTAGTTAAAGATCTCGCAGTCCTCAATCTGGATCTTGCCCAGCACGGTGGCCTCGGCTATCTCGAAGGTATTGCCCAGGGCCTTTTCGGCGCCGTTGAAGCGGATGCCCTTGGCCACGAAGGTGGTGGTACCCACACCCAGTTTGAAGCCGCCTATGATTTCCACGGGACCGTTGCCTTCCAGGCTCACCGGAGCGATGAGGGTGAGCACACCGCCTTCGGAAGCCTCCCGGAGGTCGTAGGTACCGGCCTTCAGGGTGATGCCTTCCTTGCCGGCATCCAGGGCGTTGACCAGCTCGGCCACGGAGGAGACGGTGATATCACTGCTCACTACGCCGGCGTTGGGATTCCAGCGGGCAGGGCCCACGTTGGAGGCCAGGGCCAGGGCGTCTACCAGGGTGTAGTCGCCATTGGCCGCATCCTTCACGGGATTGTTGGCCAGGATGACGCCACCATTGGCCAGGGCCACTTCCTGGTTGATGAGGCCGGTCCACCACTTCTCTGCGGTGCAGTTGTAGAAGAAGTTGGAAGCCATCTGGGTAGGAACCGTAATGCCGGAAGCCTTGGACAGCAGATTGTTCTCGCCATTCTCATTCAGGAACAGGTTGTTCTTGACCACATAGCTCTCGGGCGTGGAGCGCACATAGAGCACGCCGTTGCCGTTGTTCAGGGTCACGCCGTCGAAGACGTTGTTGACGATCTTCACCATACCGGTCACCTTGCCGGCATCGGCACGGATGAAGTCACGTCCGCCCACGATGGTGTTGTTGGCGATGGTGACGGCCGTGTAGGAACCCTTGCGGATATCGAACGTGCCCTGACCGCCGCCCAGGCCGGTGATGATGTTGTTGGAGAACAACAGCGTAGTGAACTTGGACTCATCGGCATTTCCGTAGAAGATGCTCTTGCCGGTGCCCGTGATGACGCAGTTCGTCACGGCCAGGCTGTTCACCACGGAGGCTGCGCCCACGCTGATGAAGTTATTGGCACTTGCGGTGAAGTTGATGTCCTCGATGTAGAGGTTGCCCAGTTCACCTTCGGCCAGGACGAACTGGCTCACGGTGACGTTGGTACCGGGCTCGCCCTTGAGGTGCATACCGGCACTCAGGGTGATGTCGGCGGCCGACAGGTCGTAGTCGCCGGCGGCAAGGAGGATGTCGGTCTTGCCGGCATCCAGGGCAGCCTGGAACTCATCGGCCGTGGTTACCTTGATGAAGTCGCCGGAAGTGGCCGGTACGGTAGCGGGGTTCCACTTGGAAGCACCGGCACCCAGGCTCATCACCACTGCATTGGTGAGGGTGTAGTCACCGTTGGCGGCATCCGCGAACGGATCTGCGCTCAGCACTATGCCATGGCCGTCCACAGCCAGATCGGCCGTGATGCAACCGGTGTAGAACACGTCGGCGATGTTGTACCAGACGTTCCCCTTGAGCTTGGGAACCATGGCGGCCGTACGGCCGGAGATGGAGTTCTCGATATTGGCGACGATATTGTTGCTCACCTCATAGAGGCTGGGCGTTGCCCGCACGCAGAAGATACCGCCGGCATTGCCGCTGGCATTCAGGTTGTTGAGCGTGTTGTTCTTCACCAGCACGGAGTAGATGGAGCAAGGAGCGTCGATGCGCAGGAAGTCGCGGCCTCCGGTAACGGTGCTCTCCTGAAGGGTGAAGCTCTGGTACTTACCGTTGCGCAGGTCGAAGACACCCTGGCCGGAGCCCTGGTTCTTCACCTCCACGCCGGAGAAGACGATGTTGGACACATCGAACTTGTCGGCCGTGTTGGAGGCATAGATGACACTCTTGGTG
This sequence comes from Bacteroidales bacterium, assembly GCA_017423025.1. Classification (GTDB taxonomy): domain Bacteria; phylum Bacteroidota; class Bacteroidia; order Bacteroidales; family UBA932; genus Cryptobacteroides. The sequence goes on along the minus strand of JAFPGC010000019.1, from coordinate 34,340 downwards.
AAGCCGTCGATCACGGTATTCTTGATGGTCACTTCCTCGGCCACCACGCCTTCTGCGTTGTCCAGGTTGAGGAAGATATCCAGGCCGTTGGCCTCCACGGTGAGGTTCTCGGTGGAGAACTTGCCCACGGCTGCGCCGCTGAGCTTGAAACCACCCTTCACCACGGCACCGTCCTGACCCTTGAGGGCAAGCGGGGCGATGACGGTGATGGCGCCGCCCAGGTCGTATTCGCCGGGGGCCAGGGTGATCGCTTCCTTACCGGCGGAGATAGCGGCCAGCAGGGCGTCCACCGTGGTCACGACCAGTTCGGTGTCACCGCCTTCACCGCCCTTGGGCAGCACTGCGAAGGCAGCCACGCCGGCGGCCGATTCGGTGTTGTAGATGTCGTCGGCATCCGGGTTGGCGTACACGTTCACGGTGTAGGAACCGGCATCCAGCATACCCGTAGTGGTACCGCCGATGGTGTATTCCAGGCCGTCCACGTCGAAGGTCTTGCCGTTGAACACCACGGAATAGCCGCCGGCATTCTCCACGGGCTCCCAGGAAATCACGACATCGGTGGCGTCACCGGCGGTGATGGTGGAGGGAGTAGCCTTCGGCTGAGGCGTAGGCAGGGCGGTGTTCACCGGCGTCACATCGGCCGTCCAGGAGAGCTGGCTCAGGGAAACGGGACCGGAAGGATAGATGTAGATGACGGATTCCTCGGTGATGGAGGTGATGAGGATCTTGGTGGCATTCCCCTGCTCTGCCAGGGCGGAGACACCACCCTTGATGGCGATGGAAGAACCGTCCACAGGGCCCACGCCCACCACCAGGTGGCTGGTGTAGTCACTGGTATTGTCGGCCTTGATTACCAGGGAACCGGGCACATCCGTGTGGAAAGCCACATAGTTGTGCTGGGGCACGCCCTGGCGGTTCACGATCACGGGCTCCAGGAAGTTGAGCTTGCCGTCAGCCGCTACGATAGGAAGGGCTTCGCTGCCGGCCAGGAAGAGATAGTCGCGTACCATCTGCTTCTTGATGTTGCCGGAGAAGTAACGGGCATTGCCCAGGTTCCAGGTGTGGGGAACGGGAACGGTGACCATGGTGAGGTCTTCCGGTTCCTCCACATAAGGAGTCCACCACTTGGAGGCGCCGATCTTCTTGCCGGCGATCTCGGAAGTGTTGAGGATGTTGAAGTAACCGCCGGCTGCATTGTAGCAGGGGGCCTCGTCCAGAATCACACCGGCAGCCTGCGCCAGGGTAAAGTTGTCCGTGAAATAGGTTACACTACCGTCATCCCCGACAGGAAGGCTCCAGAAGTAGTTGTTGGCGGCCGATACGGACATGTCCGAGGCGCTCTTGTACTTGACGTTGGCGCTTTCCAGGGTGGCCTTGCCGGTCATATCCAGGAAGAGGTTGTTCTTGAAGTTGAACTCGCCGGGGACTACCTGCAAACCGAAGATACCCGCGTTGTTGGCGTTGTCGACAAAGCACAGGTTGTACAGAGTGTTGTTGTTGAAGTTCAGGGCTCCCAGGGAACCGGCATCCTGGCGGATAAAGGTACGCATACCCTGGGCGATGGTGTTGTGCTCAAAGGTAAGGGAGCCGATGGTGGTAGCCTGGCGGAGGTCAAACACATCACCGCCTACGGTACCGTCCACATTGATGTTGGTAATGTCGCAGTGGGAGTAGGTTACGTCACCCAGCACCATGTCGTTGCCCCATTCGTAGATGAGACCCTTGGTGTAGTTGGTAATGACGCAGTTGAGATAGGTGATGTTTCCGATGTTCTTACCCTTTACGGTACCGCCGTTCTTGTTCTGGAGGGCGAAGCCGAATCCGGAAGGGGCCAGGGCGGTGGGACCACCGTCGAAGGTCACGTTCTCGAAGTACAGGCCGTCGCCGTTCCAGTTGTCGGCGATGTGCAGTTCACCGGTGAGGACAGGCATTTCGCCATCGACGCTCAGCTGGCCGGTGATGGAGAAACCGGTGGAGATATCCAGGGCCTCGATGTCGTAAGGAGAGCCCAGGAGCTTGAGGTAGATGTTCACACCCGGAGTGAGGATAGCATTCTTGAGGCCTTCCAGGCTTTCCACTTCCGTCATGCCTTCGGTGGAAGCCAGCGTCCAGGCATTGATCTGGCCGCGGGAAGCACTCTTGTAATAAAGGATGAACTCATACTCCTGACCGGCCTGCAGGCCCTCGATGAGGGCGAAGCCCGATTCAATTTCGGCCTCTGTGAGCGTGTGAGTGGACTCGGTCGCCTCGTCGCCGGGACGGCGGTAAACCACCCGGTCAACGTCGGTATAATCGGCCACCTCCGTGCTCCAGCCCACAGTGATGTTCCGATCGCTGCGGTCCAGGAGTTTCATGAACAGGTTGTCCTTCACGGCGTAGGTCTTGATGGCGCTGTCATAGGCAGCCACCTTGGAATCCTTCTTGGCCTCGTTCTGGGCTACGACGGTGAAGTAGTAAGTGGCATCGGCGTCCAGTTTCATGGTGTAAGGCACCTCGTTCGGGGCCAGGGTCTCGCTGGTGTAAACGTTGGAAAGCGCCTTGTCCGTGTAAATGGTGAGCAGATACACTTCTGCATCCTTGGCCACATCCCAGGAGAACGTAACCACATCTCCCAGATTGGCATTCACCCGGGCATCCAGGTTCATGGGAGTGAGGCAGCGGGCCAGGTTCATCTCGGTCACTTCGTCAAACGGCGCCTGAACGCAGGAAGCGGCAGTGACAGCGAGGAAGGCTGCAGCGACAAATTTCAATATTTTATTGTATTTCATGGCTATTGAGGATTATCGTAGTGGTAATCGTTCTTGATGACACCCTGGCTGTTGGTAATGGTATCGTAGAAGATGGGCCAATACATGTACTCGTCGGGATTGTTGTAGTAGATGCCGTTGATGCGGTTCGTGTAGAAACCGGAAGCCTTGGCATCGTCATACTTGGTCATATAACCGGTGGTAACCTGATAACCGGCCGGAATCTCTTCGCCGATGGTCGGGAAAATGACATCCATGGACTTGCCGTCATCGGAGATGGAATAGGCCACATCACCGGTGAAGGTCAAATACCCGCTCTCCAGATTCCGAAGGGCGAACATTTCTTCCTTGGCATAGTCCATGCTGCTCTTCAGGCGGTTCCAGCGGATAAGGTCGGCCTTGCGGAGGAACTCGCCGCAGAATTCCAGGGCGCGCTCCTGGGCCACGGCCTCGAAGAACACTTCCTTGCTGTTGAGTTTGGCCACATACTCTTCCGCCTCATCCAGGCCGGTGGCACGGGCACGGACTTCCTCCAGATACTTCTTGGCACCGGACGGGCCGTTCAGCTCGTTTTCAATCTCGGCCGCCATCAGGAGGATATCGGCGTAGCGCATGACCACGGGCTTGATGCCGTCGTCGTTGCCGCCGCTGTAAGGCTGGGCGTCCATCCATTCATAACGGTATTTGCCGAAGTACCACTTGCCAATGCCGGCAAGCTCAGGGTCTCCGTTCTTGGTCCACTTGTAGTTCACGCAAGTCACGTCACGACGGCTGTCGTTGGCACCGTACATGAAATACACGGTGGGAACCGGACCGGCATCACCGCCACGGGAAGTACCGTTGGACCAGTGGGAACCTTCGGAATTGATGGCAAAAGTGTAGTTCCAGCGGCCGCGACCGGCGCCGAAAGGAATCACGTACAGGGTCTCGTGATCGGGACCGGCCGTGAGGTTATCCATGTTGTTCACATTATACCAGTAGGTCTCGTAGTCGGGCTCCAGGGAGGCTTTGCCGACCGCATCCTTCAGGTAATTCAGGGCCTTGGGGTAAAGGGCAGCCTGGGAGAGTTCGGGGTCGGAGCTCAGGCGGACGGAACCCAGGTCGCCGGTACCGACGGCACCGTCGGCCGGACGCAGGGCATAACCGGAAGCCGTGAGGGCGATGCGGGCGTACAGACCTTCGGCGAACACCTTGTTCACGCGGTCCGTACGGGAAGTGGCGGCCGTAACACCGGGATTCGGCAGGTACGGGATGGCTTCTTCCAGATCGGCCAGGATCTGCTTGAAGATCACGTCACGGTTTTCCTTGGGCATGTAGATGGTTTCCGCGTTCACCGGAGCGAAACGGGCGGGAACATCGCCCCAGGCCTTGATGAGGTCGTAATAGATCATGGCACGCAGGGTGAGGGCTTCGCCCAGGAGATAGGCCATATCGGCATTCTCTTCCGGCTTGCCATATTCGCGGATACCTTCGATCACCAGGTTGGCGCGCTCAATTCCTGTGTACATGAGCGGGAAAGGACCGTTGCTCAGGTTCAGCTGGGCATTGTTGGGCTGGCAGTCGTAGGCGGCGATGTCGGATCTTCCGTCGCCGGGCTTGTAAGTGTTATACCACTCAATATCGGTGTTGAAACCATACCAGGGCAGGAAACGGCCGCGGTAGGAGTTCACTTCGCAGAAGGCCTCGGTAATGCCGAAGATGGTCCCTTCCGTCAAGGAGTAGTTGGAATAAACGGATGCCGAGTCGAAGGCCGAAGGGGAATCCGAATCCAGGAATTTCTCGCAGGAAACCGCCAGAGCGGCGATCAGAACCGCAGAAAGGATATATGCAATCTTTTTCATGTCTTCAGCGGATTAGAAGGTGAGATTGAGACCAGCGACGAAGCCGATGCTCTTGGGATAAGCGGAATAATCAACGCCCGGGGTAAGCGGGGTGGAACGGCGGGTGTCCACTTCCGGATCGTAGCCGGAGTACTTGGTGAGACAGAACAGGTTGGTTCCGGTCACATAGATGCGGACACGGCGGAGATAAACCTTCTTGGTGAGTTCCTCCGGCAGGGTGTAGCCGATGGTCACGCTCTGCAGGCGCAGGAAGGAAGCATCCTCAACGGCCCAGTCGGAGAAGACGGCGCTGCTCACGGCAGGGTTCCACATGGTCTTGCCGGCGTTCACGGACTTGAGGGTGGCGGCATCGGTGATGAGTTCACCGGTATTCCAGTCGATATTGGTCCAGCGCTTGTCCACTTCCATGCTGTTGAGCAGGTTGCGGTTGTAGTACTTACGGGAACTGGTGAATTCAACCTTGTTGGCGTTGTACACCTGGTTGCCGACCATATAGTTGAAGTTGGCGCTGAAATCAATTCCCTTGATGTAACCGGACAGGTTGAAACCGCCGGTAATGTCCGGGCTGGCGTTGCCAATCACGGTACGGTCGGCCACGGTGACCTTGCCGTCGCCGTTCAGATCCTTGAGTTTCATGGCGCCGGGGATCATATAGCTGGAGCCGATGACGGCGGAATTGTCCACTACACCCTCATTCAGCACCCATTTGCTGCCGCTCCAGGTAAAGTCGTCCGGAGAGTACATGCCGTCGCTAACATAGCCGTACATGTTACCCAGGGGCTGGCCCACTTCCACCACATAGTCGTCGCCGATTTCGGTGGAAGCCCAATAGGACTGGGCCGTGATCTTGTCCAGGCCGCCCAGGTCCATGACCCGGTTGCGGTTGTAGGCAATATTGCCGCCTATGTTCAGGGAATAGTCCTTCTTGGAGAGGATGGGGGCGTTGAACGTGAACTCCACACCGCGGTTGCGGGTGGAACCCAGGTTGCGGTACTGGCTGTCATAACCCGATCCGGGGATGGGGAAATTGATCAGCAGGTTCTTGATATCGTTCTGATATACCTCCACGCTACCGCTCAGACGGCTCTGGAAGAAGGAAAAGTCCAAACCCACATTGTGCGTAAGGGTGGTTTCCCAGGTGAGGTCCGGATTGTTCATGATCTTACCGGCCATCCAGTAGTTGCTGCTCTGGCTCAGCCAGGCGGTGGTAGTGGCGCTGTACTGCTTCAGGATCTGTCCGGAAGGGATGTTGTTATTACCGGCGGTACCGAAGCTGTAACGGAGCTTGAGCTGGTCCAGCCAGCTGTGGGAGGCATCCATCCAGGGCTCGTTGGAGATGGTCCAGGAAACGGCCGCGGACGGGAAGATGCCCCAGCGGTGACCGCGGGCGAACTTGGAGCTGCCGTCGGCACGGAGCGTGGCGCCCACGGAGTAACGGTGCTTGAAGTCGTAGTTCACGCGGCCGAAGAAGGACAGGAGCTTGTCATCCGGATCCACATAGTTGTTGGTGGAAGACGGATTGGAAGCGGCCGACATGAAGTTCCAGGCATCCTCGGCGCCGTAGCTGGGATCGAAGCCGTCCACCATCATGGTGAGCAGGTTGCTCTTGGTAATGGTGAGCTCCTGCCCCAGGAGGGCGGTAAGGCTGTGGTCGTCGTTGTTGAACACCTTGGCAAAGTCGTAGTTCAAGGTGTTGGTATTGCGGTAACGGGTGCGGAAAGCCTCCTTGTGCTGGTTGGACGGCGTATTCTTCACGGTAGAGTTGTTGGCCACATAATAGGTGGTCATTCCGTAGTAGCGGTCATCGCTCTGGTTGTATTTCTCCAGACCGCCTTCCAGCTTAAGGGTCAGGTTCTCGACGATCTTCCAGTTGAAGGCAGCGTTGGCATTCCATGTGGTGCGGATACGGCGGGAGTCGTTATCGGCCACGGACTGGAGCGGCGGGGCGTTGTCACCATAGTCCTGTTCCTCGTCCACGCCTACCGTTGTGGCAGACAGGGGAATGGGGGTATAGGAAATGGCGTGTTTGAGACGGCCGTTACCGGAAGTGGTACCGGTATCGTTGATGCCGTTGGCGCCGCCACCCCGCACGTTCACGCGGGAATAACGCACGTTGGCGTCGATGGAGGTGGTGGCCGATGTCTTGAAATTGGCCTTGAAATTGAGGTTGTCACGGGTGTAGTTGGAACCCACCATGATGGCCGCGTCACCCATGTGGGCGTAACCCAGGGTCCAGTTCACGGAGTCGGAGCTGCCGCTCACGGAGAAATCGGCCGAGAACGTGGTACCGGTACGGCCGAAGACGGCGTCCACCCAGTTGTTGCCCTGGAGTCCCTTGTACAGGTCGATATCCTCAAACGTGCCGAAGAAAGGTTCGTAATTGGAGCTCAGATTGTCGCGGATGGTGCCCAATTCATATTGGAACTTGACAAAGTTGTCCACATCCATGGCCTGGATGGCATCCTTGTTGGCCATGGTCTTCATGCCCCAGTAAGTATTGAACTTCACGGATACCCTCTGGCCTTTCTCCGCGCTCTTGGTGGTCACGATCACAACGCCGTTGGCGCCGCGGGAACCGTAGATGGCGGTGGAGAAAGCGTCCTTCAACACGTCGATGCTCTGGATCTCAGAGGAAGGGATGTCGTTGATGGACTCCACCGGGAAGCCGTCCACGATGTAAAGGGGGGCGCTGTCCTGGGTGATGGAGCCGCCGCCGCGAACGCGGATCTTGATGTCGGCATCCGGGTCGCCTTCCGTGGTAACCACGGATACGCCCGCCATCTTACCGGAAAGGGCCTGGGATACGGTGGTCACCGGCTGCTCCGTGAGTTTGTCGGAGCCCACGGACGAAACGGAGCCCAGCAGGTCGCGGCGCTTGACCACCGCATAACCCACCACCACGACTTCGTCCAGGAAGGTCTGGTCGGCCTTCAGGACCACGTTGATCTCCGTCTGTCCGGCAATGGCGACCGTCTTGTCGGCCAGGCCGATGAAGGAGAACACCAGATTCACTGCATCCTCGGGAACGGTGAGCTGATAGTCACCATCGATGCCCGTGATAGTGCCGATGGTGGTTCCTTCCACCATGACGCCGGCGCCAATCAGAGGCTCGCCCGTTTCATCGGTCACGATACCTTTCACGGTATGCTGTGCCCAGGCGAACGGGACCGTTCCCAAGCAAAGTGCGAGCGAAAGAAGGAGTTTCTTTGTCAAACTTTTCATTGGAATTGGATTTTGGTTAATTATTAATTATTGAATTAGAATTTTGTATAATGTCCATTCTTGTTACCGCCGTTCACGATATCCTTCACCAGGTAGTGCAGGTACATTTCCAGGTTGGTGTAGCGCTCCTGCGGATCCAGGGTATAGGCGTTGGGATCCCCCACCCAGTCGGGGAAAGTGGAAACGGTACTGCCTTTGTATTCCGGCCAGCCGCCCACGTCGCCCTGGGTGTCGATCAAGCCCTTGTCGCCGCCGTTGGAGCCCTTGTAAGTGAACGTTCCCTCCCGGGTTTCCCTGGTTACCCGCTCATCGACGGCATCCCGCTTCAGGGAAGCGCCGGCATAAGAAAGCACGGAATAGAAAGCGTTGTCGGCCGATTCCAGGGAAAGCCATGAAGCCTTTTCAGGATAGGTGAAAGGAGTATTCGCCTTGATGGTTTCTATGAGGCTGACACTGGCCGTAGTGGCCTTTCCGGACCAGTTATCGGCCGTATAATCGTCGTTGTTCTGCATCACATTGCCCGTCAGGTAGAAATGACCGGGAACCACCTGGTCCGGATGCGCCGAATCGCAGTTTTTGCAACTGACGGTAGGATCCAGGAAGCGGCCCTTTCCGGACGGGGTGGCCGGACCGGGCTTGTAATAGTTATTGACAATGTTATACTTCTTGAATTCGCTCCCCGGCTTACTTTCGCCGCCATAGGTGCTGTTGTCGCCCCAGTTGTAGATGACGTTGTTCAGCAGGCTCACCGGGCCCTTGAGCGTGGACACATAGTCGTGGTCCAGGCGGGGATTGCGGCTGTAATGGTGGGCCAGCAGGTTGTGGTGGTAGGTGGCGTTGGTACCGCCCCAGATACCTCCATAGCCGTGTTTTCCCTTGTTGTGAATGGAATTCAGCAGGCTTTCGGAGAGCACGCACCACTGGAGGGTGAAGTTGGTCATACCGTAGAAGGTGCCGCATTCATCCGTACTCCAACTCAGGGAGCAATGGTCGATGATGACATCCTGCAAATCATTGTCATTGGTATACAGGTTCAAGGCATCGTCCTCGGTTTTCTTCTCGTCTCCCATGCGGCAGCGGATAAAGCGCACGATTACATTGTTGGCATGGATGCGGATATTGTAGTTTTTCAGGCAAATACCGTCGCCGGGAGCCGTCTGGCCGGCAATCGTCAGATCTCCATGGGTGATTTTGAGGGCCGATTGCAGCTCGATGATGCCGGCCACGTCAAACACGATGGTCCGCGCGCCCTTTTCCTCAATGGCGGCGCGGAGCGAACCCGTCCCCTTGTCATTCAGATTGGTCACATGGATTACCTTGCCGCCGCGGCCGCCGGTGGTCCACATCCCGCCGCCTTCCGCACCCGGGAAAGCGCGGGCCTGGCCGTCTTCCTCGGCTGCCGGGATGGCGAATTCCTCATACGCCTTGGCGGGTGCAGGTCCCGGTACGGGATCCGGGGAACCGGCCGTAGTAGCCTCGATCCAGGTTAAGGCCGATGTGCCGGCGCTGTTGGTAGCCTGCACGCCGAAGCGGTAGGCGGTAGCCTTGGTCAGATTCTTGACGCTCACGTTTCGCGTGGTGGCCTTGCCTTCCTCCACCAGAGTGCCGTCCTGGGTGAGTTGCCACAGATAAGTAGCACCGGCCACAGCGTCCCACTGGAACGTGAGGGTGGTTTCCGTAGCGCTGTGCAACACCAGGTTGCCCGGCATGGCAGGTACCTTCTGCTCCGGGGTATCCGGCGTGGGTTCCTTGGCGCCGCCACAGGCGCTCACCAAGGCAAATAAAATGACTAGCAGCGATGTATTCTTCATAGCATTTCGTATTCCAGCGCCGCCCAGATGAGAGGACCGATGCCCTTGGGATCATTGGAGCGCACTCTTTCGTTGATGTAATAGTCGTAGTCTCCCCTGCGGTTTTCCTTGCCGCCCAGGCCGGCCACTTCGCAGCACTGATTCAAGTTCACCAGGCCGTCTTCCTCCGTCACGAAGGTCTTGAGCAGAGACTCGTAGCTTTGCACAGCCCCCTCCCGGTTGCCCAGGAAACCCAGCCGGCAGCCCTTGAGCCAGGCATAGGTAAACATGGCACTGCAGGTAGCTTCCAGATAATTGCCCTCGCGGTAAGGCTGGTCCAGCACCTGGAACCACATGCCGGTTCCGGCATCGGCGTACAGGGGCAAAACATTGTAAAGCGTATTCAGGATGTTCACCAGGCTGTCTTTCCCTTCCCCGTCCGGAAGGATCGCGGCCACCTCCACCAGGGCCATGCAGTACCAGCCCATGGCGCGGCCCCAGGCGTGGTCGCTCTGGCCGGTTTCGGGGTTGCACCAGAACATCTCATGGCTGGAATCCCAGGCGTGGCGCAGCAGGCCGGTTTCCGGATCCAGCGTTTGGTCGTAGATGAGGGTGAACTGATGGACGATATCGGCATAGTTCGCCGCCCGCTGCAGGCTGTCCGTCACATAACGGGCGGTGTATTCGGCATAGAAGGGTTCCGCCATATACAGGCCGTCCAGCCACATCTGCTGGGGATAGACCTGCTTGTGCCAGAAGCCGCCTTCCGGGGTACGGGGTTGGCTCCGGAGCTGGCTGTACAGCGAATCCATGGCCACGCGGTATTTCTCCTTGCCCGTCAGGTCGTACAGGCTGAACAGCGTGCGTCCGGGGCAGATATGGTCCTGGGAATAATTGCTTTTCTTGTACTTGTAAATGACTCCGGCGCTGTCAATGATGGCATCGTACCAGGCATCCACATATTCCATTGCATCGGGGGATGCGTCCAGGATGGCCTTGAGTTCCAGGCCGGTGGTATAGTTCCATTTGAGCTTGCCTTCCAGGCCGTCGATGTAGGATGCTTCCGGGCAACGGGCCATTTCCGAGCGGACTACCTCGACCGACAGCGGAGCCTTGGCCGTACAGGCGGCCAAGGCTAGCAAATATATAACACCAACTAACTTTTTCATTTGTTATCGTATGGATTCCAGACAATACCGTCCTCCTGCTGGTACATCACTTTTTCAAAAGTATACTGCGGGAGGTCTTTCACTTTAAGGGTGTGGGACCATTTTACGCGGGGTCCCTGCGCGCCGGGGCCATAATTGCCGTATTCTGCATAGAAGGAATTCTTCTTGGTATTGGGCTTTCCTTCCTTTTCCCAGTCGTGCCAGCCTTCCGCCAGAATATGGCTTCCCAGTTCGCAATGGATGAAAACCGTCTTGGCATAGGCTCCCCAGGGACGGCCCAGGTAGCACTTGGTCACTTCAGGGTCGGCCGTCAGTTTGCAGTTCACGAAGACATACCCGTACTTCTGGCCCTCAAAAGTGGAAGCGGCCGTCACATAACTGTTCTTCTTGCTATGGAGGGTGCAGTTCTCAAAGAAGGCGATGCTGGGGCCGAAGATAAAGTCCGTGGTGCCTTCAATGTAGCAGTCTTTGAAATAGTTGCGCTTCACGCCGCCAAACTTTCCGTATCGGCCATAAGTATAGAGGGTGTCCTGGTTGCCCAGGAAACGGCAGCGGTTGAAGAAGAGGAAATCCCCGTCCGTGAACACGGCCACGGCCTGGGCGATCTCCTTGCCCTCGCCCGAAGAATTCTCAAAGGTGATGTCCTCGAAGGTAATGTAGCTGGCGTGAATGTAGATGCTGGCGCTGCCGCTGGTGCCCATGGGGAAATCCCGTCCGGGCCACAGCTTCTTGGCGTATTTGTCGTAGGTCAGGAGCGTACCCTCGGCACTTTCTCCCTTGAAGTGAACGCGGAACTTGGTGTGGGGGATGGTAATCTCTTCTTTGTAAACGCCGTTGCGGATAAGCACTTCCGTGATTTCCTGGTGGCTGTAGTCCGGGATGGCGTTCACGGCTTCCTGTACGGTCTGATAATCGCCGTGTCCATCGGCCGATACTACAATATGATAATAGACCAGGTACTTTGCCAGATCCGGCAGCTGCGCCCGGATGGCTTCGCAGACCAGCTCCGTCACCTTACGGGCGCCGCTGGGCACCAGGTGGGTGTTGTCGTCCTTTCCGGTGGAAATCATGAAATGGGCCTTTGAGGCTTCGTCCCCCAGCGATTCGATCCAGTCCAGCGTGGGGGTGGTCATATCGATGCAGACCACGCCTTTCTCGGCCGCTACCGCCTGCATGGCGGCGGGATAGTCTCCGTGGCAGTTCCGGTCCAGTTCCCCGCCTTTGAACCAACGGCGGGCGATGGGCGTAAGCAGCACCGGAATGCCGCCTTTTTCACGCACCCCGTCCACAAAGCGGCGCAGGTTGTCCTGATAGGCCCCCCATGGAGCGGCGTAACGCGAAGGATCGCTCTCCTTGGCATCGTTGTGACCGAACTGGATGAACACGTAATCTCCGGGCTGTACCGCCCCATAGACCTTGTCCCAAAGACCCAGGTCGATGAAACTCTTGGTACTGCGGCCGTTCTGGGCGTAATTGATGACCGTTGCCTCCGAAGGGTCCAGGAAGTTCTGCAGCATCATCCCCCAGCCGCGTTCCAGCCCCGCCTTGGGCAGGTCTTTTTCGGCCATGGTGCTGTCCCCCATCAGATGGACGGTAGTAAAAGAACTGGCTGTCAGCCAAATGGACATGAGGAAAAGAATGCGTTTCATTAGAGAGCCTTGCCGTTTACGATTACATTGTCAAAGGTAATGGGTTGGGCATTGTGCACTTCCACGCCTTTCTTGGCGGTGAAGAGGCAGTCCCGGAAAGAGACTCCGGCAAGCGGCAGTTCCGGCAGGCCGTTCACGTAGATGGCCTGCTTGGCGCCGGAGCACACGATATCGGAGAAGTGGAAATCCCGGAATTCCGGCGTAGTCTCATCTACGGCAGGCAAGGATAAATCCGTATCGGCCTCCGCCCTTTCCGTGGCGGCTACGCCCGCGTAATATAGATTAAAGGTTATGGCCTCCGCCACAATGTCTTTCATATAGATGTGGTCGCACCAGATGCCCTGCACCAGGCCTCCGCGGCCGCGGGTGCTCTTGAAACGCAGGCCCACGTCCGTACCCAGGAAACGGCAGCCGCTCACCCACATATTCTCCACCCCTCCGCTCATTTCGCTGCCAATCACGAAGCCGCCATGACCGTGATAAACAGTGCAGTCCTTGATGATCACATTCTTGCAGGGAATCCCGTGGCGCCGGCCGTCGGCATCCTTGCCGGACTTGATGCAGATGGCATCGTCCCCTACGTCAAAGGAAGAGCCGGTGACCAGGACATTCTCGCAGGCCTCGATGTCAATGCCGTCCCCATTGGTGGAATAGTGCGGATTCCGCACCGTGATATCCTTCACCGTCAGGTGCTTGCACCAGAGCGGATGCAGGTTCCAGCAGGGAGAATTCTGGAAAGTGACGCCCTCCAGCAGGACCCTTTCGCAATTACGGAAGCTCAGCAGCACGGGGCGCAGGAAGGTTTTCACGAATTGCTCGTCCAGGCTCTGGTCCTGGTAATTGAGGCTGCCGGCCGTGGCGCGCGCCACTTTATAGCCCTCATCCGGATACCAGACCGATCCGTCATCGGCCAGGACACCTCCGCGCTTGAGGATGGTTTTCCAAAGGTCATCTCCCACCTTGCGGCGTTTGACTTCACGCCAGGCATCGCCGTTTCCGTCAATTACGCCCATCCCGGTGATGGCGATGTCCGTGGCTCCTTCCGCGTGCAGCGGCGAGAGACACCGGCGCACATCCAAGCCCTCGAAGTTGGTGTCGATGATGGGATACAGGTCCTGGTCCGTGGAGAACACGATGACGGCATCCTTGTCCAGGTTGAGTTCGATATGGCTTTCCAGGCCGATGGGTCCGGTGAACCAAATGCCGGCCGGAACCACCAGGGTGCCGCCGCCCAGACTGGACAACTGGCCGATAGCCTTTGCGAAGGCCTCCGTATTGAGCGTGACTCCGTCCCCCACGGCTCCAAAGTCTGTCAGGACCACGCTGCGGGCGGGAATAGAGGGGCTTTCTACACGGGGCATATCGAAGGGCAGACCGGAATAAGGGTCTTCGGATGAGGCTTGCTTTCCACAGGAAACAGCCAGAAGAGCGGCGCAAGCCAAGAGGGATAATCTATGTACTTCCATGAGGTTATCAGTCGTGTGCGGACAAATATAAGGGTTATTTTTTGAATTTCCGTTACCGTACACGGAAATTTTTCCACTATTTTTCAAAATCGGCATTCTACGGCCCTGTATGGCATCCGTGCACGGTAACGAAAACTATTAAAATTTACCCTTGAATTCTTATAATTTTTGCCTATCTTTGTCACATGGAAAAAATCACCATCAACGATATCGCCCGCCTCACCGGCCTGTCCAAAGGCACGGTAGACCGCGTGCTGCACAATCGTGGTGAGGTATCCCCAAAAAGCTACCAGAAAGTGATGGATGTCATCAGGGAACTGGGCTACGAGCCCAACCTCTATGCCTCCCTGCTAGCCCGCGCAGAGCAGCGCACCATCGCCCTCCTGCTCCCTACCCATGAGCCCGGGACCTACTGGGAACTGGCCGCCAAGGGGGAGACCAAGGCACAGGCCGGCCTCAAGCCTCTTTCCATGGTTACCCGGCAGTTCAACTACAACCAGTACAGTGCCGACAGTTTCCGCGAAGCCTGCGCACGGGTCCTGGAAAGCCATCCGGCCGGGGTTGTCATGGCTCCCATGTTCCAGTACGAGACCCAGGTCTTCGCCCGGGAGTTGCAGGCCCAAGGCATCCCCTACACCTTGGTAGACACCAAACTGGAAACGCCGGGTTACCTGAGTTTCTACGGCATTCCTGCCTATAAGAGCGGCTATCTTTGCGCCGCCATGCTCACCTCCGGAGAGCCCGTGAAGGAAGTGCTCATCGTACGCATCATGCGGGACAAGGGACGGCAGTCGGACCCGACCGTCATGCGCCGCTCCGGTTTCATGGACTATATGCTGGAGCATAATCCCGGCTGCACCATCCGGAGCCTCTTCATCAATCCGGAGGACCCTGCGGCCACCGACGATGCCCTGGATGCCTTTTTTAAGGAGTTTCCGGGCGTCAGGCACATCGCCATGCTCAACTCCCGCATCCACCTCATCGTACCGTTCCTGGAACGGCATCCGGCCGACCGGCGTGTGATGGGTTTTGACAACTTGTCCGCCAATGTGGACGCCCTCAAGCGCGGAACGGTATCGGCCCTCATCGCCCAGCGACCGGAAGAACAGGTCCACAAGGCCATCCAGGCGCTGGCCGACCGCATCGTCTTCCAGCGTCTCCCGGAGAAAACGGACAATTATCAGCACATGGATATCCTCATCCGCTACAATGCGGACGACTATTAGCCTTCCTTAAGGGAGCTTTTTCAGGGCCTCTTCTACGGCTTCATACTCATAGCCGCGGGAGAGGCCGAATTTAATCAGTTTCAGGCGGAACTGGGGATCTCCCTGCAGCGTGCGGGCCTTGGCGGCCAGCAGCCGCTCCAGCTTGTCGGCCGCGCGATCTGGCTCAACTTCTTCCAGAGCCGCGGCAATCACCTGGTCCGAAACACCTTTGGCCCGGAGTTGAAAGCGGATTTTGACAGGCCCCCAGCCTTGCAGGGAGGCCTTTTCGCGGGCGAAGGCCGATGCATACCGTGCATCGTCCACATACTTATCCGCCACCAGTTGTTCCACTACCTTGCCGGCGGCCTCGGCGTCCCCTTCCAGGTCCTTGAGGGCCTTTCGGAAGACATCGGCCCGGCAATACTCCGCCTTGGAGCAGAGTTTCTGCAGACGGCTCAGGCAGCGGGCGGCGTCCATGGCTAGAAGGTGTAACCGAACGACACATAAATGCCCACTCTCTTGGAGAGATTGGACCAGAAAACCTGGGCCTTCAGAGGACCGGCGATGGTATTAAAGCCATATCCTGCGCCCACACCGTAGAGCAAACGGCCCTGCCCCAAGCTCTCAAAGGCGTCAAAGTCGTATGTAGCATTCCCCATCACGGAGAGGAAATGGTTGGGAGCCACCTGATACCGGGCCGTCAGAGAGGCCAGGGCCAGGTTCTGTTTCATGAGGGCGGTGCCATTGATGCCTATGAACGGAACCTGCTGCTCAATGTAACGCTGGGGTATGTCTCCTCCCATGATGTTGGAGCAGAACAGCGGAATATCCTTGCCCATGATTACACGCGCATACAGGGCCGGAATGAGCGAGAAGTCGCCGAAGCTGACGGGCGCAGTGACATCTCCCGAAAGGATGCCGATCATCCGGGTAGCGGGATTCTCGTCAAACACGCGGAAAACCAGGTCTCCCCGGAAACCGGCCGAAACGCCCTTCTTGGGGAAATAACTGTTGTCCAGGGTTTCTACGCGGGCGTTCAGGAAAGCACTGGGATAATCGACGAAACGTTTGACATCGTTACTACTCTCCAACGAGCCCTCACTCAGGAGGTCGAAGATGCGGAAGTACTGGTTGCGGACACCCAGGTTCACGTCAAAGAAAGACCAGCGGATGTTGGAGAAATAAAGCTCGGTGGTATTCAGGAGGAACGAGGCATCGTAGCGGTCCCCGTCCTGGAGCAGTTTCATGCGGTCCGTATAGCGCATCATATTGCGAACGTTGAAGGTTGCAAAGCGGGGCGCCGTATAGGAATACACCAGATCCAGGTAAGGACTGCGGCTCAAACGGGTGGTAATGTCAAAGGCCGATCCGCTCAGGGAGCGGGTGTTGAAGCCCACGTTCAGGAGCAGGGACACCAGGTCCTCGGTATCCACACGGGCGCTGATGCCCAGCTGATGCATGGGCCCGCGCTTGCAGTAGATTCGCAATTTATAAGGTTCCTCCGTGCCGCGGAGTTCGTAGTTCACATAGTCGTAAGAGCCCCGGCCGAAGATGGTGGCCACATCCCTCTCAATGAGCCAGCGGCCTACCTTCATGCCCGCTTTCACGCGCATCTTGTCGCGGATGTAGTCCGCTTCTTCCGCCGGTACGCCGTCCACGATAACCTCGTCAATAAGCACATCCTGTTGGTTGATATCCACGGCGGGGTTGGCCTGAAGCTGGGTGGTGGCCTGACCTACGCGCTTTTTCACGGCAGCCAGATGGGAAGCCATTTTCTGGGCCGCCTGGTAACCACGGACGTACATGGTATCCATCGCCGCCGCGTTGAAGCTGAGCATGTTATATCCGCTTACGTCGGGATGGATATGGACATCCACTGCATTAACATTGCTGTCGTACACGTCATTGGAGATGAGGTCCAGACTGGAGACGAGGATATCCCCCAGGTTCTGGATTTCTTCGGCCTGCAGGCTGTCCCCGGACAGGTTGATGCCGATGATGATATCGGCCCCCATTTCACGGGCAATGTTCACCGGGAAATTGTTGCGCATGCCGCCGTCCGTGAGCACCATTCCGTTATAACGCACCGGAGCGAAGAGGCCGGGAATGCTCATAGTGGAGCGCATCGCCAGGTTGATGGAACCGTCGTGCCACACCTTGGCCTTTCCGGATGCCATATCCGTAGCCACGCAGGCGAACGGGATGGGGAACTTGAAGAAGTCCGTGGAGTCCGAATAACCCACCGTACGGCTGGTGATGATCTGGTTCACGTTCTGGCCAAAGACAAAGCCTGCCGGCAGACTTCCCACCAGGTTGCTTCGGGTCAATTCACTTGCGCTCTTACGGTCACGGCTATCGGATTCGGCCCCCAGTTCTATCTGGCGGCTGCGGCCCGAAGCAAACGGGGCGTCTCCCTTGATGTAGTTCTGAAGGTCCTCGTCCTTATAATAGAAAGGGAAAGAGAGGAGATATCTCTCCTTGTAGCGGATGCGCGAATAGGGAATGAATCTCTTGTCCACCTTGTCGCTCAGGGCCATTTCCCAGTTGATGTTTTGGATGAGATTATTCAGATAGTCGGCGTCGTAGCCCAGGGAGTACAGCGAACCCAGGAGGCCGCCGATACTGGTACCCACCACCAGGTCCACGGGAATCTCGCACTCTTCCAGGTATTTGAGCACACCAACCGTGGCGGCACCCTTGGCACCGCCGCCAGAGAGCACCAGGCCCACCGTAGGACGGGTTTTGCGGATCTGTGCCATGCGGTAACGGATTTCCTTCACCGCCTTTTCATCCTTTGCATCCAGGCCGAAGGAAGAGTAAACCTCCTCCTGGGCCATAGCTGCCAGCGGCAGCATCAAGAGCAGTATGGTAAGTAGTTTCTTCATAGTCATCAAATTATTCTAAGAGCTCCCCTTCATTCCGGGCCCTCTTTCCTCATTCCGGGCTTGACCCGGAATCTCCGTGTTTGCCCGCCAGCAGACCGCAGGCGGCGAAGATGTCTTCTCCCCGCGAGGCACGGATGGTAGCCGTCACTCCCCCGGCGTTCAGACGGTCCCGGAACGCCTCCATTACGCTGTCCGGCGCCGTCCCGTACGGGAAATCCGGAATCTTGTGGAAACGGATGAGGTTCACCCGGCACTCCAGGTTCCTCAGGAGTTTGAGCAGGGCGTCGGCATGGCGGGGACTGGAATTCCAGCCTTCAAAAACCGTGTATTCAAAACTCACCCGGCGCTGGCCGGTGAAATCGTATTGCTTGATCAGGCGCACTATTTCCGTGATGGACCAGGCCTTCTGCACGGGCATCATTTCTTCCCGCTCCTCGGGGAAAGGATTGTGCAGGCTCACCGCCAGGTGGCACTTGCTCTCTTCCAGGTACTCCTTAAGCTTGGGCAGTACACCTATGGTGCTCAGGGTCACGCGCTTCGGGCTCCATCCCAGACCCCAATCGGCCGTCAGGACCTCAATGACCCGCTTCACGTTTTCCCAGTTGTCCAGAGGCTCGCCCATACCCATAAACACGGTATTGGTAAGCTCCCCGGCCTCATCTATGGCGAAAAACTGGTTCAGGATATCCGCCGCGCTCAGGTTGCCGTGGAACCCCTGCCGTCCCGTCATACAGAACTTGCAGGCCATCTTGCACCCGGCCTGCGAACTCACGCACAGCGTCTTCCTATCCTCATCCGGAATCATCACCGCCTCGATGCAAGACGTTTCTTCACGGCCCCCGACCGGGCATGTCACCTGGAACAGGTACTTCCGGGTCCCATCCCTGGACGTCTGTACGTCAATGGGCGGCACATAGCCCACCTCATAATGAGCGCCCAGCGCTTCCCTGCCCGCTTTGGACAGGTTGGTCATTTCGTCGATGCTCCTGACCCTCTTTTGATACAGCCACTGCGCCATCTGCTTTCCCGCAAAGGCAGGAAGGCCATTCGCCTTGGCTATTTCCGTCAGTTCGGCAGGAGTTTTACCCAATAAACGCTCTTTCATATCCGCAAAAGTACATATTTTGTCCCAAATTGTCAACCCAAAGGATCTTCGCCATAATACGGGCCAAAATCAATTCAAGAGCCGGAACAACTATTGGGCCGGGGCCAGGAGGCAGCGGGAAAGGGCCGATGCATGTTCTTCCGAGAGCACGCCGGCTTTGCGCAGGGCTTCCACAGTGCAAGCTTCAGGCGGATTGTGCTGCCGATAGAGCACGATGCCGTGGGCTTCGGAGCGGGAGATGTGGGGATGGCGGGCCAAATCGGCCTCCGGGAGGGTCCAGAGGGCAAATGGCGCTGGCACTGAGCAGGTAATGAGGTCTTTGAGACCGTCGTATTTCTCGCGGTCGAAGTGATAAATTTCCATAAGCTGCTCAGCCGAAGAATAGCCTCCCAGCCGCTCCCGGTATTCCACGATTTTGCCGGCAAAATAAGGGCCGATGCCGGGCAGTGCCAGAAGGGCGGCGCTGTCGGCCTTGTTGATGTCAACACGGGGGATGTCGATGTAAGGCTGGAGGCGGGCGAAGACGGAGTCCGACACCACGAAGCTCTTGGCAAAGTCTTCTGGACGGCGGAACCTTCCTCCTTTAAGCCGATAATTCTCAATGGATTGCGCCTGCTTGAGGGAGAAGCCCAGGCGCTGGAGGTCTTCCACCGACACGGTGTTGGGGTTGAAGCGGAAGCTTTCCACTCTACGCGGTGCCAGCTTTTCCCGGACAGCCTCCACCGCCGGGCTGTGAGGCGCATTTTTGCGAACCACGCGGGATGCCCGGTCGGAGCCGGGCATAACGGCACTGTCTGCCTCCTCCGTCATTCCCGACTTGACCGGGAATCTCTCATAGATATACACCGTATCCGGATGGTCCCGGTTGGCGGCTATGCGCAAGACCGCGGCCTTGTGGACGAACAAGGCTACTTCGTATCCGATGATCAGGAAAACCAGGGCGATGGCGCCTGCTACGAAGCTGCTAGTCGGCTGCTGTTTCTTCTTCCCCTCCCCCATAACGCCTCTCTTTAGCGGGTTTCGCCGGATGGGCCCCGGCTACAACTATCACAATCTCGCCTTTGGGTTCGTGGGCGCGGAACCAGTCCGCCACCTGGGCCAAAGTGCCTCTGCGATGCTCTTCGTGCACCTTCGAGATTTCCCGCGCTACCGAGCAGCGCCTGTCCTCCCCAAAAGCGGCGGCCAGTTGTTCCAGCGTCTTGACCAGCCGGTAGGGGGACTCATAAAAGACCATGGTTCGGGTTTCACTGGCCAGGGAAGCCAGCAGGGTTTGCCGCCCTTTCTTCTGCGGAAGGAAGCCTTCGAAGGCGAACTTATCGCAGGGAAGGCCGCTGGAAACGAGGGCGGGAATACAGGCCGTGGCGCCCGGAAGGGTCTGGACTTCAATGCCTTCCTCGGCGCAGGTACGGGCCAGCAAAAAGCCCGGATCCGAGATGCCGGGTGTGCCGGCGTCCGAGATGAGGGCCACGTTGAGCCCCGCCAGAATACGCTCTTTCACCAGTTCCACCGTCTGGTGTTCATTGAACTTGTGATGGCTCTGGAGGGGCCGATGAATGTCAAAATGCTTGAGCAGGACCGAACTGGTGCGGGTATCTTCGGCCAGGATCAGATCGGCCTCCTTCAGGACTTCTACGGCCCGGAAGGTCATGTCCTGAAGATTCCCCACCGGCGTGGGTACGATATAAAGGATCCCCGCCACTAACCCAGTTTCTTGCGGACGCTCATCATGAAGTGGTACACCACGTCGCTCTTGAGATTCCAGGACGGGAAATGCTCGCGGATGTAATCCACGGCCTCGTCCAGGGTGGACATGGCGTTGAGGTCTGCTATGGTCTGGTCATACAGGGCAAAGTCTTCCTTGAAGAGGGTGCCGATGAACAGCGCACGGTCCAGCAGGCTGATGCCGCTGCGGATGTTCTTAACCGACAGACCCGGCTTGTCCGTGCGCCAGGGCAGACGGACGGTATCGTCCTCTGCAGCCGGCGTCTTAGGGGCCGATGGTGCCGGCTCCGGTTCCGGGGCAGGCGCAGGTTCCGGCTCCGGGGCAAAGATGGGATCGGGAGTCTCCTCGGGGACCGCGACGGGCTCAGCCACGGGCTCAGGCTCAGCGACAGGTTCGGCTGCAGGCTCTTCCGTGAAGGGAACTTCCTCCTGCACGGGCTCCGGTTCGGGAGCGGCAGCGGGCTCTTCCACGGGGACATCGGCCACCTCTACTCCTATCTCTATATCGGTGAAATCCACGGCTTCATCATCGGCCACAAATTCACCTGCCTGAAGGGCAGTGATTTGCGATTCCAGGGCCTCGATTCGCTGTTTCAGGGCTGCGATTTCTTCTTGGAATTGTTGCAGCAAATCTGTTTGACTTTTCTCCATAAATGACTAAATTTGTAGTCAACAACAACAAAGATACGGAAATGTTTTTGGAAAATTCAAAAAAATCGGGTTGCATTGAGGTAATTTGCGGATCCATGTTCTCCGGCAAAACCGAAGAGCTTATCAGAAGGCTCAAGAGAGCCCAGTTCGCCAAGCAGAAAATAGCCACTTTCAAGCCCACGGTAGACAAGCGCTATTCAGAACTGGACGTTGTTTCCCACGATTCCCACAGCATTTCCTGTACTCCCATCAAAAGCCCGTCCCGCATGCTTCAGATAGAGCCTGACGTGCAGGTCGTGGGCATCGACGAAGCCCAGTTCTTCGACGAAAGCATCATCGACGTTTGCCAGACCCTGGCCAACCGGGGCATCCGCGTCATCATCGCCGGTCTGGATACGGACTATCTGGGCAAGCCCTTCGGCCCCATGCCCGGGCTCATGGCCATAGCGGAAGATGTGCAGAAAGTGCACGCCATCTGCGTCCGCTGCGGCTCCCTGGCCAACCACTCCCACCGCCTCTCCGACTCCAAGAAGCTGGTGGTCCTGGGAGAAAAAGACACCTACGAGCCCCTCTGCCGCGAGTGCTACCAGAAAGCCCTCGCCGAGGACAACGCGTAAAATTCAACTAAGACCGGGAGCGATAAAGGTTAAGGCCGATGGAACCCACAGCCAGAGCCATGGCAAAGATTACGATCTCTACGGCCCAGGTGCTTACAGATTTGGACAGAATCACGGCAACGGCATCCACAACGAAGTGAAGCATAAAGGCGGCAGCAAGAAGCCAGAGCCATTTGCCACCCCGGCGCACCGCCGTCCAAACCATCAGGGAAAGGCCTATCTGTAAGATAAGGGCCGATATCCGCTCCCACAAACCCAGAAGCAAAGTGCCGGCGCTCAAACTTTCCAGCTGGGCGAACTGCGCCTCTGCCTGCGCCTTTGCCTCTGCGGGGACGCTGGCGAGGATAGTATCGGCCTGACCGCTATTGATCAGGGCCGATACGACGAGGTTGGAAATCATGGAAAGGCCGAAGATCATGAGCATTTCCGTGCCGCCGTGGCCTATTCCATAACTGACGCCTGTCAGGAGGCCGTCGGGTTCTTTCTTGAGGACGTACTTCATGGCCAGGAACCGGCCCGACTCTTCGAAAAGGGCTGCCATGAGACCGCCATAAAGTGCGTAATACCAAATGTTTCCCTGAATGGTTGCCCCTGAAGGTCCTTTCAAAACAATCTGATGGACAATGGGCTCCAGCACCAGGGCAAAGATCACAAAGACACCGGCACCCACCATAATGGGCGTGGTTCTCATCTGATACTTTTTAACCAGCCACCAGCCCAGCAGGATGGGAGTTGCAATGCCCACTACGGCGGCAACCGCCATCGACACTATAGAAGCAAAGGGGACCATAGCTAATCTCTTTTATTGTTCACAAAAATAGCATTTTCAAAAGATTCTTGTTCAAGATTCCACCAAATAATCGGTGAATTCAACAAAAAGAATGTAAAACAACACTTTATTTCTTACGATGCTAGGAAAAGCGCAAAGGTAGATGTAAGTTGAGCCAAAAAAGATGAACCAGAAAGAGCGAAACGTATATCGGGAGCTGCCTGATGGCTACTATCACCTTTGTTTGGACCGCCTGGAGGGCCGATGGCTTTTCCATACACCTGAAGATTACCGCCTGGGAATGGCTTCCATTGCTTTGGCATATTTGAAGTTCGGCATACTGGTCTATGCCTTCGAACTGATGCCCAATCACTTGCATCTAATCATCCGGGGAACGGGAGAACAATGTATACGCACTTTTTCCTTTATCAAAAGGCGTCTGTCGGAGCAGCTGCTAAGACGGGGATACCCTGCCCTGCCAGAAGACTACGGCTTCAAAATCATCCCGATTCCTGACCTGGATGCCCTGAAATCGCAAATCCTGTATACCTTGCGCAACCCCTACGAAAAAGACTTTTGCATTCCAGGCGGTCATCTATGGGGCTCGGGCTATCTGTATTTCAATGAATTGGCAGATTTCATCCGGGGCAATCAAGTATCGGCCATGCATAAGGCCGATGTCAGACGAATGGCCGGCTCCAACGAAAAACTACCCTACAATTGGGAAATCCACCCGGTTCTGGGAATCCTGCCCCGTAATTACATACAGGCCGATAAAGTGGAGAAGCTCTTCTCATCGGCAAAAGAGTATTTGACGCGTCTGGTCAAAGAATACGAAACCATGGTGATGATTGCCAGGAGCCTGGAGGAAGTAGTGGAGTTTTCAGAGGCCGAGATACGTGATCTCGTGAACACGGAACTGCGCAACACCTACCCCGGACGCCCGTTCAAATCTATTTCACAAGATGAAAAGTGCAAGGTGGCTGTGCGCCTGAACGAGATGCTTGGGCTCACTGCCTACCAACTGTCTCAAGCCCTGTTTATGTCTGAACTAACCATCTCCCAAGCTCTCCGCTCTAAGGATTATGGGGTAAGGTTCGGCTCTTAAATTGATTTCGGGTCATATTATGGTTAAGATTCCGCGGGATGAGAATCTTAAATTGATTTTGGGCCGTATTGTGGCGAAGATCCCACACGGGGGCAAGGGAGAACGAAACAGAGCGGCCCAAACCGGGTCGCTCTGCAAAAGTTCTAAAAGACCTAATAACTAGTCCTGGACGTTGGCCAGGGCTTCGCGGATCTTGGCCTCGATTTCTTCGGCCAGTTCCGGGTTGTCCAGCATGAGTTTCTTCACGGCTTCGCGGCCCTGGGCCAGTTTGGTCTCGTTGTAGGAGAACCAGGAACCGGACTTCTGGATGATGCCCAGTTCTACGCCAAGGTCCACAATTTCTCCGGAGCGGGAGATGCCTTCGCCGAAGACGATGTCGAACTCGGCCTTCTTGAAAGGCGGGGCCATCTTGTTCTTGACCACCTTTACCTTCACGTGGTTGCCCAGGGCCTCTTCCCCATCCTTGATCTGGGTGGTGCGGCGGATGTCCAGGCGCACGGAAGCGTAGAATTTGAGGGCGTTACCGCCGGTGGTGGTTTCGGGGTTGCCGAACATGATGCCGATCTTCTCACGCAGCTGGTTGATGAAGATGCAGCAGGTATTGGTCTTGGAGATGTTGGCGGTGAGTTTTCTCAGGGCCTGGCTCATCAGGCGGGCCTGCAGGCCGACCTTGTTGTCTCCCATCTCTCCTTCAATCTCGGCTCGGGGGGTGAGGGCGGCCACGGAGTCGATGACCACGATATCCACGGCACCGCTGCGGATGAGGTTGTCAGCAATCTCGAGGGCCTGTTCTCCGTTGTCCGGCTGGGAGATGAGCAGCGTGTCCAGATCTACGCCCAGGGATTTGGCGTAGGTGCGGTCGAAGGCATGCTCTGCGTCGATGATGGCGGCAATGCCACCGGCCTTCTGGGCCTCTGCGATGGCGTGGATGGCCAGCGTAGTCTTACCGGAGCTCTCCGGACCGTAAATCTCGATGATGCGGCCTTTGGGATAACCGCCGATGCCCAGGGCATGGTCCAGGGAAATGGAACCGCTGGGGATGACCTGTGAGGAATCCCATTCCGGCTGGTCTCCCAGCTTCATGATGGTACCCTTTCCGTAGTCTTTTTCAATTTTGTCGATGGTAGCCTGGAGCGCCTTCAGTTTGGCGGCGTTGATTCCAGTTCCTTCAGCTTCTTTTGCCATACTCATTCAAATTAATGTTAGTTCGCGGGCATCCTAAACCGCATCTACAAAGATAACGAAAACTCAGGAATTAAAAACAAGAAATAATTAGTAATTTTGCAGGCGAAAAGAATAAGCTATGATCCAATCCATGACCGGCTACGGCAAGGCCGAAGCCACCATCCTCAGCGGCAAGCTCACGCTTGAAATCCGCACCCTCAACGCCAAGAGCGCCGACATCTCCATCAAGAGTTCCCTCCTGCCCAAGGACAAGGACCTGGAAGTGCGCAAACGTCTGGCCGATAAGCTGGTACGGGGAACCATAGACCTGTTCATCACCTACGAACCCAAGGCCGGCGACGCCGCCCACAGCATCAATGCCGAGGCTTTCCACGACTACTGGAAAAGCACCGTGGCGGCCCTTGACAAGGAAACCGTCTTCACCAAGACCTTCCTGAAAGACCCCGGCGTGGGCAGCATCCTCGCCAGCAGCATCCTCCGTCTCCCCGACGTGGTGGACGCCAAGAAGGCCGATGTCATCACCCCCGAAGACTGGCCCGCCGTATCGGCCGCCCTGGACAGCGCCCTGGAGCAACTCTGCGCCTACCGTGCCACCGAAGGCAAGGCCCTCTATGCCGATGTCACCGGCCGCGTCAAGGGCATCCTGGCCCTTTACGACCAGGTGGAAGCCCTGGAAGGGGAACGCATCCAGCTGGTGAGGGAAAAGTTTGACAAGGCCCTGGCCGATCTGGCCGCCAAGCCGGACCCCTCCCGCCTGGAACAGGAAATGATCTTCTACCTGGAGAAGTACGACATCAATGAAGAGAAGGTGCGCCTGCGCCAGCACTGCAAGTACTTCATGGAGGTAATAGATTCCGACCCGTTCCCTGGCAAGAAACTGGGGTTCATCATCCAGGAAATGGGTCGGGAAATCAATACCACCGGCTCAAAGGCCAATCACGCAGGCATTCAGCAGCTGGTCGTAAGAATGAAGGACGAGCTCGAAAAAATCCGCGAGCAGAGCATGAATATCCTATAGTCAGGATATTCATGCTCTGCTCCAGAAGTCTTCGACTTACTGGGGGCCTAATCCCCCAGACCCCCTGAGTCGTTTCACTCCATAGTCCTTCGAATCAATCACATCGTTACTTTATACTCTCCCATATAGACTCCTTCCCATCCCGCCTGGGTGATGGGAATTTTTTTGCCGTCCAGGTTGGGACACCAGGCCGCCTCTTCCATGAAAGTATGGGAGTGACCGCCCACAAAGAGGTCGATGTTCCGGGTGGCGGCACAAAGCTGCGGATCGGTCATCTCACCGGGGCCATGCTCGGTGTAGCCGATATGGGACAGCACTATGACCAGGTCGCACTGCGGACGCAGTTCATCGGCATATTTCTGCACGGAGGAAACCATGTCCAGCATGGGAAGGCGGTTGGCCGTATCTCCGGACAGGACACTGCCCAGCGGGCACAGTACGCCAATGATTCCAATCTTGAGCCCGGCCTTCTCCACAATGGTGTACGGCTTGACATACTTGCCAATCTCAAAGGGAGAGAAATCGTAGTTGCATACCACCACAGGCACTTTGCAGACGGCAAGGGCCTCGCCCAACGCCTCGATACCATTGTCGAACTCGTGATTACCCAGGGTGACGGCATCGTACTGGAGGCGATTGATGGCATCAAACATATAGGCCGTGCCGAACTCGTTAAAGTAGGTGGAGCCCTGCGAATAGTCGCCCCCATGCAGCAGGAGCACGTTTTCGGCCCCATCGGCCTGGCGCACGGAATCTACGTACGCCGTCCTTTCCAACAGGCCGCCCATCCCTTTATAAATACCCACCCGGTCCGGTTCTATATGGCTGTGCGTGTCGTTAACGTGGAGAATGGTCAGGTGATGAACCTCCTTCTTACCCAGATTATACCCGGCATAAACGCAGTAGGCCAGGGTAGCCAGACCGGCCAGAATAAGGGCGATACGGATTATTTTGTCTCTATTCATAGCTTAGTCCTCCATAACTACGCGGCCATCGGGCTGGGAATCAATCACGATGCCTTTGGCCTCACAATCCTTCACATAATCCAGCATAATCTCCTTCAGGAGCACGTGCGACAGCGTCACCTTATCTGCCAGGGCACCTATGCGCAGCTGATCACCGCCATCCAGCAGGAAATCGATGGTGGCCACGTTGTATTCTTTCTTGGGATCAATGGGCTTGCCCCCTACCAGAGCAGATTCCAGCTTGTGGTCCTTTACCCGCACCGTGGCGCCGGAAATGGGCTGGAAGGCCGTGGTTCCGGACAGTTGCTCGAAGAGCTTGGTCAAGTTCTCCCCTTTCATTTTCACGAAGCAAAGGTAGTTCTTAAAAGGGAGCATGGACTCGATGTCGTCCTGAAGGATTTCCCCTTCCGGCATGGGCACGCGGATGCCGCCGAAATTGGTGATGGCAAAGTCCATGGGCTGCTTGAAGTACTTCGAGGCATAGGCGCGCATCACATCGACAAACAAATTGCCCAGCGGGAGGTCCGGATTGTCGCGGTCATTGGACATCACACGGGCGCTGTGGCCGATGACCTTCTTCTTTTCCGCCATCTTGGACTGGGCCTCCAGCACAAGGGAAGCCTCGGCATACATGGGCGTATCCTTAGCATAAAACTTGCCGGCCGGAGCCACATAGCCGGAATCGGAGAAGGTCCCCAGCGCCACGTCCAGATTGTTGGCCGATAAGGGCTTCACGCCGGAGAAGTGCCCGTCCATGGCTACACGCCTCCACGTTATTTCCAGCCCCTTGGGTTTCATGGCCTGGGTAGTGGCCACCAAGGCCCCCACGATAATGAGGGCCCAGGCGATATACCAGATTTCCTTGTTTTTATTCTTGGCGTTATTCTCCATAAAAACGCTAATTTAATTACTTTTGCTTAAGCCACTTCCACAGATCTGCGAAGGTAGACTTCTTGCCATACATCAGGATTCCCACCTTGTAAATCTTGGCCGATGCCCAGGCGCAGGCCACGAAGGTGAGCACCAGCACTCCGATAGAAACAATCAGTTCCCAGGTGGCTACGCCAAACGGAATACGGGCCAGCATCACAATGGGCGATGTGAGGGGAATCATGGAGCCCCAGAACACAATGGCACTGTCGGGAGCCTTGAAGGCATACAGGGCGATGAAGAAGCCAATCATCAGAGGAATGGTCACCGGCAGCTGAAGCTGGGAAGCCTCGCCCTCGTTTTCTACGGCCGATCCGATAGCGGCAAACAGCGACGCATACAGCAGATAGCCGAAGATGAAAAAGAACAGGAAGGCCAGGCCAATCTGACCCAGGTTGATGTTGCCGATGGTGCTCATGACCACCTCCATGCCGGAAGGTTCACCGGCGGTCACGGCCGTGGAGTCAGAAGTAGCGGCCAGGACGCCCTGGAGGTCAAGGTCACCGGGCTGCAGACCCTCGGCGCTAGCCATCTGCTGCACCATCTCGGTGGTGGCGTCGTCCCCAAACATACCCATCATCTTGTCCTTGCCAATAATGCCCATGGCTACGCCCAGGAGCATACCAGTGAGCAGAATCCACAGCAGGAACTGCGTCAGGGCCACCAGGGCCACACCGATGATCTTACCGAACATAAGCTCGGTTGCCTTGACTGAGGACATCAGGACTTCCACGACGCGGGAGCTCTTCTCTTCGATTACGGAACTCATGACCATCCCGCAGAACAGGGCGATGAACATGTAGATGGCAATACCCAGAATCATGGAAAGGGCCATGTAGATACCGCTTTCGGAGATGCTCTCCTTACCGGCCTCGTCAATGGTGTAGGTGTGCAGTTTCACGTTGGACCTGACACCGGCCATGATCTCTTCCAGGTTCTCGATGCCGTAAGAATCTATTCTGTAGGCCTCTACGGCGTCGTTGATGCGGCTCTCAATCATGCTGCCCGTATCCATGCCCATGGGCTTCTCGGAGTAGCAGTCGGCCTGTACGGTGCGGTTCTCAGTGTCCAGTTCCGAGATGGTGAGGAGGATATCCACGCCGGAGGCGGAGAAATCGGCCTTAACCTGGTCGGCGGAAGCATCGGCCCCCAAATCTACGAAATGCGTGACGTCGTTGTCCGTGAGGAAAGGCATCACGATGCCGGAACGGTCGATAACGCCCACCTTCTTGGCCTCCTCCTTGGCGCCCATCATGATGACGCTGGGAAGGATGCAGATGGCGGCGAAGAACACCGGTGCCAGGAAAGTAATGAGAAGGAAACTCTTCTTTTTGACTTTATTCAGGTATTCACGCTGAATAACAATGCCCATTTTCTTGAAATTCATAGCTTAGTCCTCCTCCGTTACCAGTTTAATAAAGATATCGTTCATGCGGGGAATCACTTCCTTGAAGGAATTGATGGTCACACCCTGGTTGATGAGTTCCATGAGCTTGGCGTTCACATCGGGACGGGCTACCACCAGGTTCTTGCGGTCCAGGGTGGCGTCCGTGTATTCGATTTCCACGTTGTCCTGGCCGTGCTGGCGGCGGATTTCGTCCGTACCGCCGCAGACCACCAGCTTGCCCTTGTTGATGAGGGCGATGTTCTCGCACAGGGCCTCCACCGATTCCATGTTGTGGGTGGACAGGATGATGGTGGCTCCCTCGTCCTTCAGGCGCAGGATTTCCTTGCGGATGAGTTCTGCATTGACCGGGTCAAAGCCGCTGAAAGGCTCGTCCAGAATCATGAGGGCGGGCTTGTGAACCACGGTAGTAATGAACTGGACCTTCTGGGCCATACCCTTGGAGAGTTCCTCCACCTTCTTGTTCCACCAGTCCTGGATTTCGAAGCGGACGAACCACTTCTTCAGCTCCACGGCAGCGTCGCGGGCGCTCATCCCCTTCAGCTGGGCCAGGTACATGGCCTGGTCCCCTACCTTCATCTTGCGGTAAAGGCCGCGCTCCTCGGGAAGATAGCCGATGTGGGAAACGTCCTCTTCCGTAATGGGATGCCCTTGGAAACAGATCTCACCGCCGTTGGCGATGGTGATGCGGTTGATGATGCGGATGAGGGTGGATTTACCCGCTCCGTTCGGCCCCAGCAGGCCGAAAATCTTGCCTTCGGGGATTTCCAGCGACACATTGTCCAGTGCCACCTTGGGACCGAAATGCTTTGTTACGTTCTTTACTTCAATGATTGCCATAATACTCTGTCATGGCCGGCCTGACCGGCCATCGCACTGCAAATATAGTTATTATTTATTGTTTTGCAATAATATTTCTTAAATATTCAATAATTTTGTAACGAGTTCCGTGAAAAGGTCGGCTGGAGTAGCTTCTCCGGCATCCCCTCCCTTGCCCTTGTAATCGTACTCCGTGAGCAGGGAAACCGCCGCCATGGTCTGCTTGAGCGAATAGTTGCGCACCGCAGCGTCGTACTCCTTAAGGAAGTACGGGTTCACCCCCAGGATGCGGGCGACATCTCCCGGCGAGGGACGCGTGGGCAACAGCGCATGGTATTTAAGGATGCGGCTGTAATGCGTAAACAGCGGCGCCACCACCATGGGAAGTGCAAAGCGCGGCGTCTGGCCAATATGGGCCGATATCTTTAGCGCCTGTGCCGCCTGCCGGTAGCTCAGGCACTTGGTGAGTTCGAACACGCTGAACTGGCGGCTTACGCCCACGTTCTTCTCGATGTCCTCCACGGACACCTCCTTCACACCCTCGGGAAGGTTCTTCAGGAGTTTGTCCGTCTCTACGGCTATCTTGCCCAGGTCCGTTCCGGAGCTCTCGGCCAGCAGCTGCGCCGCCTCGGGATGAATCTTGAGCCCGCGGCCTTCGTAATAGGACGCAATCCACTGCGGCATCTCGTAATCGCGAAGCGCGGGAGAGTCCACAATCACGCCCGTCTTGAGCACCGTCTTGTACAGCGCACGGCGTTTATCGGCCGATGCCCCGTGCATCAGAATCACCAGCACAGTGCTCTCCAGGGGCTGCTGGCAATACACGGCCAGTTCTTCCAGCGACTTCATCTGCTGAGCTTCCTTCACCACCACCAGCTGGCGCTCCGCCATCATGGGGAAGCGGCGGGCGGCGGTAATCACCGTCTCTGCGGTGACATCGGCCCCGTAACAAATGGTCTCGTTAAAGTCTTTTTCCCAGTCCTGGAGGCAGTTCGCGATAATCGCATTGCACACCAGCTCGGGGTAATAGGGCTCATCGCCCATCAACAAATATACACACTTGAAGATGCCACGACGGACATCTTCAAGAATGTTTTGGACCTGACGGTCCACTTCGATATAACCTTTCTGGGCGGCCACTTATTTGGAGAATTTCTTCTCTTTGGAGCGGACGATTTTCTCCTTGAGGGCATCCGCTGCGTCGGTTACGGCCTCTTCAAAGGTATGGGCATGACGCTCGATGACGATCTCTTCACCCGGCATGTGGGTTTGGAGCTTGACACATTTGTTCTCGGCGTCCGGGAGCAGGGACAGGGTGACGTCAATGTCGCCGAGGTTGTCGAAGAACTTCTCTACCTTTCCAACTTTTTTCTCAGTGAAGTCCAGCAGCTTCTCGTCTGCGTCGAACTTGAGGGACTTGATGTTAATCATTTCTGTCTTCGTTTTTTGCCCGGGGATGGGCGTTCATGTATTGTGCCTTGAGCCTTTCGATGGAATTGTGGGTGTACACCTCGGTGGCCGCGAGGCTGGAATGGCCCAGCATCTCTTTGATGGCGTTCAGGTCGGCTCCTTCATCCAAAAGGGCGGTTGCCAGGGAGTGCCTGAGCACGTGGGGGGATTTCCTCCCGGTGATGCCATAGCCGTCCAGTTCCGCTTTCACGGCCCGGTCCACATACTCCGGATACAGGGGCTTGCCTTTTTCCGTAGTGAGGAGCGGGCTCTCCGGCGTGCTATCCCCTACCATCGATCTAGCTGCTCGTAAATATAGTGAAATTTCTTCAAGTACGGAAGGGATGAGGGGAATTTCTCGCATTTTATCTCCCTTCCCCAGCACGCGAAGGGTCTGCCTGGCCTGGTCCAGCTGCTTGCGTTTGAGGCCGATAAGCTCGGCCCGCCGCATCCCCGTCGCATATAAAAGACTGATAATGAGCCGCCTCAACCGCCGGTTATAGAGCTCCGAGGCCAGTTTGTCGTCCGGCTTCAGACTCAGCAAAACAGCCAGCTCTTCCTCCCCCGCCGCATGGGCCGATGCCGCCAGGTACTCCTCCATGGATTTCTCCGTATAATACTCCGGCAGGCGCTTCTCCATCTTGGGACGCTTGATGCCCCGCACCGGATTACTCTTGAGCACCCCTTCTTTAATAAGGAAGTTGCAGTACCCGCTGAGCGCACTCATGTGCAGATGAACCGTCCGGGGCTTAAGCCCCCGCTCAATCAGATGCGCCTCATATTCCCGAAGCCGGGAAGGGATGAGATGGCCGATCAGGTCGGCCATGACGCTTTCGTCATGCCCGGCTTGACCGGGCATCCCTGCCCATTCTGCAAAGTCCTTCAACGCATCGGCATACAAGGTCTGGGTCCGGGGCGAATACCGCCGGACATCCCGAATGTACGCTATGTATTTGTCAATCATGGGGCTTCAGTCCCATTTCAGCAGCCTTCTCCCTCATGTATGCATCGGCCGCCTCGAAAGTGTAGGGGATCTTCCCGTCCAGGACGGCGTCCTTTACCATCTCCTTGAGCTGGCCGATGAGATTGCACGGCGACAGGCCGAAGAGTTCCATGATGTAGTCTCCCGTGATGGGGTTCTTCCAGTTGCGGATCTCGTCCTTTGCCTCCACCTCGGCCATCTTCGCCTTCACCAGTTCGAAGTTGCGGCGCAACTTGGCTACCTTCGCGGGATTCTTGGAAGTAATATCGGCATTGCACAGCAGCATGAGGTCGTCGATGTCCTCCCCGGCGTCGAAGAGCAGGCGGCGCACAGCGCTGTCGGTGACCTCGTCGTCCACCAGGGCGATGGGCCTCAGGTGCAGGTTCACCAACTTCTGAACGTATTTCATCTTCTCGTTCAGAGGCATCTTGAGTTTCTGGAAAATCTCCGGAACCATACGGGCACCCACCACCTCATGGCCGTGGAAGGTCCAGCCCTGCCCGGCCACATAGCGCTTGCTGATGGGTTTGCCGATATCGTGAAGCAGGGCCGCCCAGTGGAGCCACAGATTGGGTTCCCTCCCCTCTTCCTTTTCGAAGAGGATCACGTTCTCCAGCACCTGGAGCGTGTGGGTGAAGTTTTCCTTATGCCCTTTTCCGTCTACCGTTTCCACGCCCTTGAGGCGGCTCAGCTCCGGCAGGAACTGCTTCAGAAGGCCGGTCTCTTCCAAGGTCTCAAAAGCCATGGCAGGGTAGTCGGTCATCAGCATCTTGTTGAGTTCCTCCACAATGCGTTCCTTGGAGAGGATCTGCATCCGGTCGGCCATGGCCTTCATGGCCTGCAGGCTCTCGGGAACAATGGTAAACTTATGTTCCGGAGTACTGAGCCGGGCGGCAAAGCGGATGGCCCGGAGCATGCGCAGGGGGTCGTCGGAATAGGTCTGTTCCGGTTCCAGAGGAGTGCGGATAATACCTGTCGCCAGGTCCCGGATGCCGCCGAAAGGATCTACCAGCGCGCCATAGTCTTCCTCCTGCAGGGAGAAAGCCATCGCATTAATAGTAAAGTCCCTGCGCAGCTGATCCTCCTCCAGCGTTCCATCTTCCACAATGGGTTTGCGGGAGTCCCTGTTATAACTCTCCTTGCGCGCGCCCACAAACTCCACTTCGATGCCCCGATACTTGAGCATGGCCGTCCCGAAGTTCTTGAACACGCTTACCCGGGCGTGGCATTTTTTGCCGATGGCCTCGGCCAGCAGAATGCCGGGACGTACGTCGTGCCCGGCCTTATGCCCGGATTGACCGGGCATCTCCACCACTATATCAATATCCTTATTGGGCTTGCCCAGAAAGCAATCCCTCACATATCCTCCAATCACGAACGCCCGGACGCCCAACTCCCTGGCCGTCTCACTCACCACTTTGAACACCGGGTGTTCCAAATATCCTTCAGTAATGGTCATAATCGTCATGGCCGGCCCTGACCGGCCATCTCCTCCCACAGGGGAGCTTTTTGCATAAACTCCCAGCCATCCTGCGTTCTCTGAAAAAGGAAGGTCTTGGTGCCATTGGTAATGCCAATGTACTTCACTTCCAGTTCGTTGCAATAACGGATAGCCTGGTCAATCACTTCCTGATCCAGTTC
>JAFPGC010000078.1 GCA_017423025.1 Bacteroidales bacterium | reverse complement strand
TTCTACTTTGCATTTATGCACCCATCCATTGTACCTTTGCAGTGA
This sequence comes from Bacteroidales bacterium, assembly GCA_017423025.1. Lineage (GTDB taxonomy): Bacteria > Bacteroidota > Bacteroidia > Bacteroidales > UBA932 > Cryptobacteroides. Next base: position 5,408 of record JAFPGC010000078.1, on the reverse strand, counting down.
ACCTAAAAGCCAAAGATATATGAAAGAAGAAATTTACTACGTTGTGGATTCCCTGGGGGTCTCTCACCAGGAAACCATTGAGCGCCCGGCCATGTCTGTAGCCCGTCTCTTTGTAGAAGGTGGTGCAGGCGCCATGACCATCATCACCATCTTCCTGATCATCCTGCTCCTCGCTGCTTGGAAAGCTCCCAAGTGGGTAAAAGAAATTGGGATTGGAGCCCTGGTGGTAGCCGTGTTCTGCACCCTCCTGGGCCTCTTCCAGGTGTTTGACACCATTCAGGTCATCGGAAGTGTCCCTTTTTCGGTAATCTGTGGGGGTCTTAAGGTAACTATGATCACCACATTCTACGGCCTCATCGTCTACTTTCTCTCGCTCGTAATCCGAGTAATCCAAAAACCCCGCATTTAACCCATCCGGGCCCTGTTTGGGCGTGTGATGGAACCAACTGATTCTAACCACTTTACACAAATCCTCCTCCGCGGAGGAGGATTTGTGTAAGTGTCAATCACTGAGCGAGTTGCATTTCACGGGCCGAGGGACGCCGCTAATGCGCATCCAGCCTACAGCAACAAATCCTTCACTTGGAGCTTGGGGACGAAGTGAGCGCCGTCCTTGCGGTAGTAGTCCAGGGAGTCGCCGGGGGCGGCGGGGACCATAAAGATGCTCTCGATGGGTTTGCCGATGCCCAGCACGGCCAGGGGCTGGGAAGGAAGCTTCAGGGCGGCGGCGAGCTCGGAAGGCTTGAAGTTGAGGATGAAGATGCCGCCCAGGCCCATCTCCACGGCGCGGAGCAGGATGCTCTGCGCGGCTATGCCCAGGTCAATGTCCACCACCCGGTTCTCGGGCGCGGTAGAGCAAACCACAATATAGGCCGATGGCTCCTCGCCGGTGTGCGGCAGGTGCTCCTCGGGGAGCGCCGCGCCCAGCTTGACCAGGGGATGCACCAGGGCGGCATCGTCCCCGGTAACCAGCTTGAAGCGCAGGGGCTGGGCGTTCATGCCCGAACCCACCCAGGGAACCACTTCCAGCAGTTTCAGCAGATCGGCCTCCGTGACCACACGGGAGGCGTCGTAGCCGCGGTAACTGCGGTTGCGCTTGAGAAGGCTTTCCAACGAGGGATGGTTGCGCACCACTTTGGGGCGCTGATTGCGGAGCTCTTCGGCCCGCTTTTCCAAATAATTGTCGGCCATAATGGTACAAAGATACACAAAACTATGATTTCTCCTGCGTGGCTAAAACACCGGGAGCACAGAGGGAAGTGAATTCCATTATAGAAAATGAGAGTAAGATTCTAAGAATTGTGGGTGGGACGCGGCCTCTTAGGGCTTATCTTTGACCTAACCAAAATCAAAGTGCTATGCGTAAAATTTTTCTCTTTTTGATGTCCTTTGTGGCATTGGCGGTTGTGGTTTCCTGCAGACCTCAGATAATAGAAGGTAGTTACATAGCCAAGCTATACCAGGTTGACGAGATGTTCAACGGTCAAGTTGCGCAAAGTATTAGTATTACTACTACAAATAAGCCCTTCGTAGAAAACGGGGTAACTTGGTTACAGCCCTACGTATCGTTTATGGTTCTGCAATATGGGGGTGAGGCTGCTTCTCGAAATGAAGTGCGTGATCTGCCCATCGGTGATGTTGAAGCTCCTTGTAACCTGTTGTGGGAAGATAAGAACGGGAACTCGGTGTTTGAATGCTATTTTTACACCAACAAGAACAAGAAGAAAGAGGACTGCGAATGGTTTGATAACTTTATGTGGGCCGATATCTATCGGGACAGCAGAGGCTATTTATACCGTTTTGGAGATGACGGTACCGCCGTGGAGTTATCCCGTATCAAGAACAACAAGGGGCAATGGGTGTATTGGGATTGTCTGAGGGCCTATTATAAATTTGATTCGCTGATAGAACCGGACAATAAATAACTGATTTTCCCTATCTTTGCAGCATGAACGTGCTGCTGATTATTGCTCTTTCCATTGCCGTCAAAGGCGTGTCCTTCACCCCCATGGAGGTGGAGCGGTTGCCGGAGTTGAACATCCCCCGGCAGGCGCACAGTCTGCACTATGCAGGCGGTGAGTACACGGTGATTGGCGGGCACACTGTGGGCTTTGTACCCACCGCCACGGCCGAGTATTACCGCGGCGGTAAGTGGCACACGGTGAATACCCTGTACCGGCACGACGCTGGCTTTTCCACCAAGCTAAATAGCGGCGACATCCTCACAGGCGGCGGGTACGCCGAGGCCTTTGGCGTGGGCCAGACCTGGGGCGTGGAAGTGTATCATCCCGCCTCGCACAGCTTTTCCTACCTTCCCATCCTGGACAACAAGCGCACCCACGCCACCGCCCTGGAGATGGCCGACGGGCGCATCCTGGTGGCCGGCAACTGGTACGGGCCGGACGCCCTGGAATGCAGCACGGCGGGAGAGCCGTTTACTACGCTCAAACCCCTCCAGCCCCGAAATCTACCCTACCTGCTGCAAGTGGCCCCAGACAACGTCTACATCTTTGGCGCAACGGACCATTACGGGAATCCGCTGGAAGGCAGTTGGGTAGAGCAACTCATCGGAGAACCATTCCAGGAGCCCCTCCTGCAGGAATGGATCACTGAGAACGGCGCCATGCCCAACCCGCCTGAGCATTATATCCTTGGTGAATATCGTTATTTGATTCCTGTCCGGAAGCAGGACGCTCTAGCCTTCCTAAAGTTGGACAACGGCACCTTTGAGCTGCTAGAGACCGCCCATCCCATTCCCCAGGAAGGGCCCTGGGGCGCCATCGACTGGCAGTACGGGCTGGCCGTGGACACCACCGCACAGAGCGCCTGGAAACAGGGGCGGGATGCCCAGGGCAGGCTATACCTGCTGAGCATCGGCTACGGAGAATCTCCCGCTGCGGTGCAGGTGTTCTACAGCGAGCCCCTGGAAGACCTTCCCTACAAGGCCGAAGTCCTGGCGCTTTCCGGCGGGCAAGTGCTTCTTGCCGGTGGCGTAAGGGCCGATTCCTACGACGCGCAGGGCACGGTACTCCTGTGCTACACGCAAGGGAACCGACCGCGCAGCGTATCCTACTGGCTGGGATTGATTTGCGGCAGCCTTATCGGCCTTTTCCTTTTCCTTCTGGGCGTGTATCTGCGCCGGAAAAAGACGCCCGCACAGACCAAGCCGGAAAAGGAGATTCCGGACCTGCAGGAGCGGATTGTGAGCCTGATGGAGAAGGAGGAGCTCTTCCGCAAGAAAGACCTTCGCATCGCCGACATCGCCACGCTGCTGCATACCAACACCACCTATATATCGGCCACCCTGAACAGCGGGCTGGGGATGTCTTTCCCGCGCTTCGTGACGGCCTACCGTGTTCGCTATGCGCAGGAGCAAATGCGGCAGCATCCCGAGAAAAAACTGTCCGTGATTAGTGAGGAGGCGGGTTTTGCCAGCGAGAATTCTTTCTTCCGCGCCTTCCGCACCGAGACCGGTCTCACCCCCACGGAGTGGCGGGAGAAACAGGGTTCTTAAAAAATTTTTGTATCTTTGTGCCACTAAAATCTATACTATGGCACTGGAAAATACAACTCCGGAAAGAATTGAGGAGCTCGTCCTCAAGCAGAGAGCCTTCTATGCCACCGGTACCACCCGTGACATCAAGTGGCGCAAACAACAACTGAAAGCATTCAACAAAGGCCTGGCCAAATGGGAGAAAGCGCTTTGCGACGCCCTGTGGCAGGATCTCCACAAGAGCTACGAAGAGGCCTTCATGACCGAGCTGGGTCTGGTGTACGGAGAAATTGGCGAAGCCATCCGCAAGGTGGGCAAGTGGGCCCGTCGCCAGCGGAAGGGAACGCCCCTTACCGTACTTCCTTCCTCCAGCTACATCGTACGCGAACCGCTGGGCTGCACACTCATCGTGAGCCCTTGGAACTATCCCGTCCAGCTGTTGCTGAACCCCCTGGTGGGTGCCATTGCAGCGGGTTGCACGGCCATCCTGAAGCCTTCTCCGTACGTTCCCAACGTGTCTAAGACCCTTGAGCAGTTCATTAACGACACCTTCCCCGAGGAGTTTGTGGCTGTGGTGCAGGGCAACCGTCTGGTGAACGGTGAACTCTTCAAACACCGCTACGACCTGGTGTTCCTCACCGGCAGCCCGTCCCTGGGACGCATCGCCATGGAAGCCCAGTCTAAATACCTCACCCCTATGGTGCTGGAACTGGGCGGCAAGAGCCCCTGCATTGTGGACAAGGAGGCCAACCTCACCATCGCCGCCCGCCGCATCGCCTGGGGCAAGTGCCTCAACAGCGGCCAGACGTGCATCGCACCGGATTACCTCTTTCTGCACGAGGACATCAAGGACGCCTTCGTGGAAGCCTTCAAGAAAGAACTCGCCGGCCTCTATCCCAACGGAACCGAGACCTCTGACAAGTTCGTCCACATTGTGAAGGAGAGCGCCTTCGACCGTCTTATCGGCTACCTGAAAGATGGTAAGATCCTTGCCGGAGGCCGTTCCAATAAGGAAAACCTCTGGATAGAGCCTACTCTGCTGGACGGCGTGTCCCCGGACGCACCTGTAATGCAGGAGGAAATCTTCGGCCCCATCTTCCCCATCATGACTTTCAAGGACCGCAGCGAGGTAGTGAACTTCGTAAACGGCCGCGAGAAGCCTCTGGCCTTCTATTACTTTGGCAAGGGGGCCGATGGCTGGGACATCATCGGCCGCACCACTTCCGGCGGTGCCTGTATCAACGACACCATCATGCACATTGCCAACAGCAACGTGCCCTTTGGCGGCGTAGGCAACTCCGGAATGGGCAACTATCACTCCGAGCGCAGCTTCCTGGCCTTCAGCCACGAGCGTTCAGTGATCAAGAGCCCCACCTGGATCGACCTCAAGTTCCGCTACATGCCTTACGACTTGTTCGGCATCATCAAGAAAATGCTCATGCTCAGCGCTGACTAGCGCCCCGTCATTCCGGGCTTGTCCCGGAATCTCAAATCAACAAATATGAAAATCGAAAATAAAACCGTCCTGATCACCGGTGCCTGCTCCGGGATCGGCAAAATCATGGCCCGGCGCTGCCTGGAAAAAGGCGCCAAAGAAGTAATCATCTGGGACATCAACGAGGAAGCCATCGCCGACACGGTGAACGAGCTTTCGGCCCTGGGCAAGGTCTACGGACACAAGGCCGATATCTCCAGCCCCGCATCCATTGACGCCGCCGCCGAGGCCACCAAAGCCGCCTGCGGACCCGTGGACATCCTTATCAACAACGCCGGTATCATCACCAACAACAAGGTGTTCGCCGAGCAGACCGACAAAGACATCGACCGTACCTTCGACATCAATACCAAGGGGGCTATGTTTGTAACGCTCCGCTTCCTCAAGGATATGCAGGAGCGCGGAACGGGCCATATCTGC